>JAFKJW010000065.1 GCA_017305925.1 Hyphomicrobiales bacterium
TGGCATTTCCGGTGTCGCCAATCTTCGACGTTGCAGAATGAAAGCGTGAGTTGAAACTGCCGCTCTCCCCCCGTGTGGGGGAGATGTCCGGCAGGACAGAGGGGGGCGCGAAGGATCACCGCATTTCCGCGATGCGGAGGTTTCCCCATGACCTCCAACCTCTTCTACTACACCCGCCTGCCGCGGCCGATGGTCGAGCGCGCCGAGGGCATCTACCTCTGGGACAAGACCGGCAAGCGCTTCATCGACGGATGCAGCGGCGCGGTGAACGTCAATATCGGCCATGGCAACCGCAACGTGATCGACGCCGTCCGCCGGCAGATGGAGAAGGTGTGCTTCGCCTACACCATCCATTTCGAGAACGAGCCGGCCGTGGATCTCGCCCGCGACCTCGCCCGGCGCATCCCCGGCATGGACCGGATCTATTTCGTCTCCGGCGGCTCGGAAGCCGTCGAGGCGGCGCTGAAACTTGCCCGCCAATGGGCCGTTGCCACCGGCCAGCCTGAGCGGTCGAAAATCATCGGCCGCATGCCCTCCTATCACGGCATCACCATCGGCGCGCTCGGCGTCACCGGCGACCACGTGCTGACCGACGCCTTCGCCGCGGTCGGCCGCGGCATGCCCCTGATCCCCGCGCCGATGGTGCATCGCGACCGCGACAACCTTTCCGACGATGAGCGCGGCCTGCGCTATGCCGACATGCTGGAGGAGAAGATCCGCGAGGAAGGCCCCGACAGCGTGCTCGCCTTCATCATGGAGCCGGTCGGCGGCGCTGCGACCGCCGGGCTCGTCGCGCCGGACAGCTACTACGCCCGCGTACGCGAGATCTGCGACCGCCACGGCATCCTGCTGATCCATGACGAGGTGATGAGCGGGGCCGGCCGCACCGGAAGATTCCTGGCCGGCGAGCACTGGAACTGCCGGCCCGACATCGTGATCCTGTCGAAAGGCTTGAGCTCCGGCTACCAGCCGCTCGGCGCCATCGCCGCGCCGGAGCGCATCGTCGCGCCGATCCTCGCCATGGGCGGCTTCCTGCACGGCCACACCTATGCCGGCAACCCGGTTGCCTGCGCGGCGGGACTGGCGGTGCTCTCCGAGATCGACCGGCTGGGGCTGATCGACAGGGCCGGGAAGATGGGCGCGATTCTGCGCGGCGAACTGGAAGAACTGTCGAAACGCTTTCCCTTCGTGGCCGACATACGCGGCAAGGGGCTGCTGCTCGGTGCCGACATCTATGCCGATCTGGAAACGAAAACGCCGCTGCCGCCCGAAAAATTCGCCAACACGCGCCTGCTCGACCTCGCCTTCGAGCGCGGCCTGATCGTCTATTCGCGGCGCGTGAAGGGCGGTGCATTCGGAGATAATTTCATGGTCTGCCCGCCGCTCATCGTGGCCGAGGCGGAAATCGACGCGATCGTCGGCATCCTCGCCGACTGCCTCGAACAGCTCGCCGGCGAGTTCGGCCTGCCGGTGGCCCGCTGACATGGCCGTGCGAAAGATCTCGATAAGGCCGGCGCGCGCGGAGGATTCGGAAGCGCTCCATGCCGCGCTGCTGGCTCTCGCCGCGCATGTGGGCGATGCCCGAAAAATCCAGAGCACGCCGGACGACCTGCGCGAGCACGGTTTCGGCGCGTCCCCGAAATTTACCGGCCTCATCGCGGAAGCGGACGGAGAGATCGCCGGCATCTGCCTGTTCTTCCAGAGCTTTTCGACATGGCTGGGAAAGCCCGGCATCTATGTCCAGGATCTCCTGGTTTACGACCGCTTCCGCGGGCTCGGCATCGGCGAGAGGCTCTTGCGCCGCGCGGCCGCCGTGGCCAGGGCGAGGGGATGCGTCTATCTGCGGCTGGCGGTCGACCATGAAAACAGCGCCGCCATGCCGTTCTATGAAAGGCTCGGCCTGACGCACCGTTTCGACGATCTGATCTATGCCGCCTATGGCGAGGCGTTCGAGGCGCTGGCGGCCGAAATTCCGGAGGAAAAGCGATGAAGGCCTTCTATGCGCAGGAGCAGCGGCGCCATGATCCCAAGGCGTTCCTGTCGAGCGGCGCGCCGAAGCCCAATCCCGAGCAGCCGGAGCGGGTGGAGCGGCTGCTCGCCGGGGCAGGGGCGGCCGGCTGCGCGGTCGAGCGGCCGGCGGATTTCGGCCTGTCGCCCATCGCCGCCGTCCATGCGCCGGAATACCTTGCCTTCCTGCAAACCATCCACGAGCGCTGGCAGCGGATCGAGGGCGCGTCGGAGGAAGTGATCCCCAACATCCATCCGCTCGCCCGCGACGGCGCCTATCCGGCCTCGGCGGTCGGGCAGGCGGGCTATCACATGGCCGATACTGCGTGCCCCATCTCCGCGGAAACCTTCGACAGCGCCTGCTGGAGCGCCTGGAGCGCGGTCGCCGCGGCGGAGGCCGTCATGGCCGGCGCGCCGGCCGCCTACGCGCTCTGCCGCCCGCCGGGGCACCATGCCTTCCAGGATGTCGCCGGCGGCTTCTGCTTCCTCAACAATTCGGCGATCGCCGCCCAGCATCTGCGCCGGAACGCCGCGCGCGTCGCCATCCTCGATGTCGACCTTCACCACGGGAACGGCACGCAGGGCATCTTCTATGCGCGGCCGGACGTGCTCACCGTCTCGCTGCATGCCGATCCGGTGCGGTTCTATCCGTTCTTCTGGGGACACGCCGACGAGCGCGGCGAGGGGCCGGGGCTCGGCTACAACTACAACCTGCCGCTGCCGCGCAAATCCGGCGACCGCGTTTTCCTGGATGCGCTGGAGGAGGCCTTCCGCCGCATCCGGGCCTTCGCGCCGAATGCGCTGGTGGTGGCGCTGGGCCTCGACGCCTATGAGGGCGACCCGTTCGGCGGATTGTCGGTCACGACACCGGGCTTTGCGCGAATCGGGGAAGCGATCGCGGCCAAGCTGCGGCTGCCGACGGCGATCGTCCAGGAAGGCGGCTATCTCTGCGACGCGCTTTCGGACAACCTGACCGCGTTCCTGACCGGTTTCGGCGCCGCGTCCGGATAGGAGGCGGAAACACCTTCAGTGCGCCACGGGTCGGGGCTCCGCGGCGTGGATCCCGAGCAGCGTGTTGATCGGCCGCTCCTTGATCAGGTCCGCGATCGAATGGTGCATCAGCACGTCGAAGAAGGCGCCCAGCGCTTCGCGCAGGGCGGAATTGAGGCCGCAGCTGTCGATCAGCGGGCAATCGGCCGCGTCGTTCTCGAAGCATTCCGCCATGGCGAAGTTCTCCTCCGTCACGCGCACCACGTCGAAAAGCGAGATTTCGGCCGCCGGCCGGCCGAGCTTCACACCGCCATTGCGCCCGCGAACGGTCGTGACGAGGCTGTTTTCGACCAGCGGCTGGAGAATCTTGAACAGGAAGAGTTCGGACACGGAATAGGCTGCCGCGATCTCGGGAATGCGGGACAGCCGTCCGTCATTGGCCGCACAATACATCAGAATGCGGATGGCGTAGTTCGTCTGGCGTGTAAGGCGCATTGCCGGAATCCCAACTGCGATGTGACGGGAATATGGCCCATAGATTAGAATAATTCCAGACGATCTTGCAAGAAATATGATTTTTTATGTCAGGATTTGTATGAGGTTCGGGCCGGCCGACAAGGCGTGCCGAAACGCCGGCCTTGCGCCCGATATTGCGCTGCACCATATTCGGCGCATCGGGATTCGGAATGTCTGGGAGGTGCGAGGTGAAGTGCCATGCCGTTACCCCCCCAAGACGCGCCCGCCGGCCTGATCCGGCAACTGAGGCCGTCCGACGCGCCGCGATTCAGGGATCATCTGCAAAGGCTGGATGCAACCGCGCGGCATGATCGCTTCAACGGCGGCATCGACGACGGCTTCCTCGAGCGCTACGCCGAGCGCTGCTTCGGCGACGGCACGACCGTCATCGGCTGCGTGATCGGCGACAGGGTCGTCGCGGCGGCGGAGCTTCATGAGCGCCCCGAATTCGAGTGCCCCACCGGCGAGGCCGCTTTCAGCGTCGAGCACGCGCACCGGCGGCGCGGGCTCGGCAGCAGGCTGTTCGAGCGCCTGCTGCTCCATGCGCGTGCCCTGGGCTACGATCGGCTGCTCGTCACGACCCATGCCGACAACGGGGCGATGAAGGCGCTTGCCCGCAAATACGACGCGCAGCTCGAGTTCGACGTGGGCGAGGCTCACGGCATCATAGAACTGGCCGGCGTGGGGCCCGCCGGCAGCGCGTGGGCGAGCGACCATGCCGTGGACGGGTTGGCCGAATTGCCGCACCTCTGAAGACGGCCGCCAAGCCGGGTGATGGCAAATTGACCGACAGCGGCGCGGAGCGAAATGCCCGTTTCCGCACGCCGCGCATTTCGCCATATTCGCTTGTTTGCCGAAAAGTCTGCAACTTTTCGGCATCATGCTCTATTCTTGGCCGCGGCTTGCGCCGTGCGAAGCAAAGGGAGGAATGGATGGTGAAGAAACCGGAACCGGCATCGTCCTTCATGGACATGTTCTCCAAACTCGGCCAGGACCTCAAAATGCCGTCGCTCGACGTGCAGGCGATGCTGGACCACCACCGCAAGAACCTGGAAGCATTGGAAAAATCGGCCAAGGCGACCGCCTCCGGCGCCTCATCGGTCTTCGAGGCCCAGCGCGCGCAGTTGCAGAACACGCTCCGCGAGATCGGCGACATGGCGCATGATCTGCGGACGGGCGGGAACTCGTCGGACATCATGTCGAAGCAGATGGATTTCGCGCGCCGCTCCTTCGAGGCCGCAGTCAGGAATGCCAGCGACATCGGCGAGATCCTGAGGAAATCCGGCACGGAGTCGGTGGACATATTGCGCCAGCGCATCAGGGAAGCGGTGGAGGAAATCCGCAGCGGCTACGAGGACAGGAAGTAGCGGCCGGGTTGCTCCAGCCGGATCCGCGGGGAGGCGCGCCCGGATCCCGCCGGACGTGCATGAAATTTACCCTGTTTCCCGGTTCCTGGAGCGGTGGTTAAGAAAGTATTGATTTCCTTGCACGATTGCGCGAAGCTTGAATGGAAATGATGAGGGCGCGGGCACGAGGGCTTGTGATCGCCCACGCCTTCAGGCTTACCCCATGATGCTCAGGTCCGCCGCATCTCCTGGGTCCGTGGGGTTGGCCGGTCGACGCCGGCGCACAGTGGCCTCCTCGTACCGCTGCCGGATTGTCGACCGGCCCCCTTTTTCAACCTTCGAAAGCTGACGCAACGCTTTGCGCGCGCAATAAAAAAGCCGCCCGGAGGCGGCCCTTTTCACGATATGGGGGAAGGGAAGATCACTTGATCTTCGTCTCCTTGAACTCGACGTGCTTCTTCGCGACCGGGTCGTACTTGCGGAAGGAAAGCTTCTCGGTCTTGGTGCGGCTGTTCTTGCTCGTCACGTAGAAGAAGCCGGTGTCGGCGGTGGAAAGAAGCTTGATCTTGATGTTGGCGGCTTTTGCCATGTCTGTCGTCCAGTAGCTCGGGTTGGGTCCGCTCGCACGCGGACACGATCATGCCCTGACGCGGAATTTGCCGCGAGACATACTCGAAGACCGCCGAAAGTCAAGCGCGAGGCCTGCCTGGGTCAGGCTCAGCGCCGGGAAAAGAACAGGATCGCCAGGCCGGCAAGCGCGGTGCCGAGGAGCGCGGCGGTGATCGCCGGGTTCTCCCGCGCCGCGGCTTCCGCGCGCGCGGCGCGGCTGCGGAGCGCGGGCAGGGCGTCCTGGAAGCGGTCCCATGCGTCGGCATAGGCGTCCGATGCGGCGCTGCCGCCTTCTTCGAGGGCGGCGAGGCCGCGCTTGCGGGCGGCTTTCTGCAAGGCCGCGAGCTGCTTGGACAGCATGGTGATCTGCTCCTCCAAGTCCTGGGCCGCCGCCTCGCGGGTACGTTCGAAATAGGACATTCTCATTCTCCGGTGCGTTTCCGGCACGGCAACGGCGGGAGCGCCGATCGGTTCCGTCCACTGGAAGAAATCGTGAAGTGAAATCCGCCGGTTCCGCCGGGCTGCTCAGAAGAGGTCGCGGCGGAAGGTGTTGTGCAGCATGCGGTAGAACGGCACCGGACTTCCCGGCGTCAACCGGGGATCGTCGGCAAGGCGCTGCTCCAGGTCGGAGAGGATCATCGCGGTGATCCGCGGCAGATCGAGCCGCTTGGCGTCCTCGATGGGCAGCCAGACCAGCTCCTCGAGCTCGTTGGTGGGGCCGCCGCCGGGAAGCGCGACGGCGACGCTGTCGCGCCATGCGGCGAAGAAGCGCGTATCGAAGCGCCGCACACGGCCGGGCGGCGTGATGGCGCGCGCCACGAAGCGCAGGCCGTCGAGCGAGGGCAGCAGGCCATGGTCGGCAAAACCCCGCCATTCCGGCCGGACCGAAGGGAACGCGCCCGGCCGGCCGATCAGCAGGCCCGCCTCCTCATAGGTCTCGCGGACCGCCGAGAGCGCGATGGCGCTTGCCCGCGCAGGCGTGGCGCGCGCACCGCTGCCGGCGACGCGCGGCGCCTCGTCGGGATGCAGCGCCGCAGCCACCGGGACGCGCCCGTCGCCGCGGTCGGTCCTGCCGCCCGGAAAGACGAACTTTCCGGGCATGAAGGCATGCCGCGCGTGCCGGCGGCCCATCAGCACGTGGATGTCGTCGCCATGCCGGTCGAGAAGGATCAGGGTGGCCGCGTCGCGGGGCCGCAAGGGGCCGTTGCCGAGCGAAAGTTCCCGCGCTTCCGCCCGGTCCAGCGCGGCGCGCGTCATGACCTTCGTCTCCGACGACGCCACCGGGTCAGAGTTCCGGGTGGGTTTCGACAAGATCCTCCTTGCCGCCGAACCCGTGCATGTAGAGCGCCCATTGCAGGCCGACGACTGCGCCCTTGATCGGCCGCAGCAGGGCGAGCGAACCGATTATGGTCAGCGGCACCCAGATCGCCAGATGCTGGAGCACGGTCAGATCCGTCGTCGCCTCGACGGCCATGAAGGCGCCGACCACGATGTGGCCGACGATGACGATGACCAGATAGGCCGGCAGGTCGTCGGCGCGATGATGATGGATCTCCTCGCCGCAGACCTCGCAGCGGTCCACCGTCTTCACATAGGAGGCGAAGAGCTTCCCGTCGCCGCAATGCGGGCACCGCCCGCGCAGCCCACGCATCATGGCTTCCCACAAGGGGCGGGCGGGTCGGCCGCTGTGATGTTCGCCGCCGAATACCTGTTCGTTCATCATCGTCTCCTGCCGCGGGCGCGGTCGCGCCCTTGAGCGGCGCGCATCCGGCCCTTCTGCCCGCGCGACTTGTCGAAGGACCGCCGCGACCCGGGCAGGGGTTTCGGCTCGCTCAGCATCTCGAAGCGCATCGAACCGGCGAGCGGCGCGACTTCGGCCAGCCGGACCTCCACCGTATCGGCAAGCTGGTAGCCCTGACGGCTCCGCTCGCCGAACAGCGACTGCGCGGCCTCGTCATATATATAGTAATCGCCGTGCAGCGTTGACACCGGGATGAAGCCGTCTGCGCCAAATTGCGGCAGCTGCACGAAAAGCCCGGATTTGGTGACGCCTGAGATTCGCGCCTGGAACGTCTCGCCGGTGCGTCCGGCGAGGTGGGCGGCGACCAGCCGGTCCACCGTATCGCGCTCGGCGGCCATGGCGCGGCGCTCGCTGGCCGAGATGAGGGCGGAGATTTCCTCCAGCCGCGCCTCCTCGTCCGGCGTCAGGCCGCCGGAGCCGAGCTCGAGCGCGGCGATCAGCGCGCGGTGGACGATGAGGTCGGCATAACGGCGGATCGGCGAGGTGAAATGCGCATAGCGGCGCAAATTGAGCCCGAAATGGCCGATGTTGCGCGGTGAATACTCCGCCTGGCTCTGCGAGCGCAGCACCACCTCGTTCACCAGCGCCTCGTTGTCCTGGCCGCGCACGCGGTCGAGGATCGTGTTGAACATCGCCGGGCGCAATTGCGGCCCGCGCGCCAGCGACAGCCCGATCGTGCCGAGGAACTCGCGCAGCGTCTCCTGCTTGGCGAGCGAGGGCGCGTCGTGGATGCGGTAGATCAGCGCCTGCCGCTTCTGCTCCAGCGTCTCCGCCGCCGCGACGTTCGCCTGGATCATGAACTCCTCGATCAGCCGGTGCGCGTCGAGCCGCTTCGGCACCGTGACGCGGTCCACCGTCCCGTCCGGCTTCAGCAGGATTTTCCGCTCGGGCAGGTCGAGGTCGAGCGGCTGGCGCGCCGCGCGGCCGCGCTTCAGGACCGCATAGGCCTCCCACAGCGGTCTGAGCACCGTGTCGAGGATCGGGCCGGTCTTGTCGTCCGGCGTGCCGTCGACCGCCGCCTGCGCCTGCGGATAGGCGAGCCGCGCCGCCGACTTCATCGTCACGCGGTGGAAGGAGTGGCGCAGCTTTCGCCCGTCGGCGGCGAAGGTCATCTTCACCGCCATCGCCGGGCGCTCGGCCGCTTCGCGCAGCGAGCACAGGTCGTTGGAGAGGCGCTCGGGCAGCATCGGCACGACGCGGTCCGGGAAATAGACGGAATTGCCGCGCTTCAGAGCCTCGCTGTCGAGCGCGGAGCCCGGCTTCACATAGGCCGCGACGTCGGCGATCGCCACCCAGGCGATCACGCCGCCGGGATTGGCCGGATCCTCGTCGGGGCGTGCCAAGACCGCGTCGTCGAAATCCTTGGCGTCGACCGGGTCGATGGTCACGAGCGGCAGGTCGCGCCAGTCCTCGCGCCCGGCCAGCCCGACCGGCTTGAGGTCTTCGGCCTCGGCGAGCACCTGCGGCGGAAAGACGTGCGGGATGCCGTGCGCATGGATGGCGATCATCGAGACCGCCTTCTCCGAGGCGAGCGACCCGAGCACGGCGCGCACCTTGGCCCGCGGCAGGCCGTAGCGGCCGAGCTTCACCGGTTCCGCCTCGACCAGGTCGCCCGGCTTCGCGCCGCCGACGAACCCGGCGTCGACGATCATCTCCGCCTGCCGCCGCTCGACCGGTTCGAGCCGGAACGTGCCGTCCTTGGATTCGCGCAGCACGCCGAGCACGGCATCCTGGCGCTTGTCGAGCATCCGGATGATCCGTCCCGTATAGGCGGGCCCGTCCTCGTGCTTGTTGCGGAAGGTCTTGGCCAGCACCCGGTCGCCGATGCCCGGCGCCGGTCCCTCGGTGTCGCGCTGGGCGCGGATCGAAACCGTGACAGCCGGGGTCCCGTTCTCGGCCTGCTCGGCCGGCCGCGCCAGAAGGCCGCCGTCGCGGTCGCGCGCGAAGATGTCGAGCACCGCGACCGGGGGCAGGGTGCCGGGACGCGACAGGCGCTTGCGGCCCTTTTCCAAGAGCCCGTCGTCCTGAAGGCCGCGCAGCATGTCGTTCAGCCAGACCCGGTCCGCGCCCTTCAGCCCGAAAGCCTTCGCGATCTCGCGCTTGCCCGACCGGTCCGGATTGTCGGTGATGAAGGCGAGGAGCTGCTCGCGGCTCGGCCGGAAGTCGCCCGCTTCGGCTCCGCCGCCCGGCTTCGACCTGTCTTTGCCGGAGATGCCGCGCGCCAAGTCCGTCCTAGCCCTTTGCTCTCGCAGTCTTGCCGCCGGCCGGCTTTTTCGCGCCGCCGGAGGCGCGGCGGGCGGGCTTCTTGCCGCCGCCCTTGGCCTCGCGCTCGGCGAGCAGCGACACGGCTTCGTCGAGCGTCACCGACTGCGGGTCCTTGCCCTTGGGCAGCGTGGCATTCACCTTGCCGTGGTTGACATAAGGGCCGTAGCGGCCGTCGCGCACGGTGACGTTGCCGTTGCCCGCGGGATGCGCCCCGAGGTCCTTCAGCGCCGCCGGCGTGCCGCCGTTGCGCGCGCCGCGGCCCTTGCTCTGCTTTTCCGCGATCAGCGAGACCGCCCGGTTGAGGCCGATGGAGAAGACCTCCTCCGCGCTCTCCAGATTGGCATAGGTGCCGTCATGCAGCACGAACGGGCCGTAGCGGCCGATGCCGGCGGAGATCATCTTGCCGGTCTCGGGGTGCTTTCCAACGTCGCGCGGCAGCGACAGCAGCGCCAGCGCGCGCTCGTGGTCGGTCGTTTCCACCGTCCAGCCCTTCGGCAGGCTGACGCGCTTGGCGTCCTTGCCATCGCCGCGCTGCACATAGGGACCGAAGCGGCCGCTGCGCAGCGTGATCGCCTCCTTGGTATAAGGGTCGATGCCGAGGTCCTTCGTGCCGTCGTCGGCCGCCGTTCCGTCCGCGTCGCCGTTCGCGGCGTCGCCGAGCTGGCGCGTGTAGCCGCATTCGGGATAGTTGGAGCAGCCGACGAAGGCGCCGAATTTTCCAAGCTTCAGCGACAGATTGCCGGTGCCGCATTTCGGGCAGATGCGCGGGTTGGAGCCGTCCTCGCGCGGCGGGAAGACCAGTGGCGCCAGTTCCTCGTTCAGTGCCTCCAGGACGTCGGTGACGCGCAGCTCCTTGATGTCGGACACGGCCCTGGAGAAATCGTTCCAGAAGTCGCGCAGCACCTCGCGCCAGGCGAGCTTGCCGTCGGAGATCTCGTCGAGCTTTTCCTCCAGCGCGGCCGTGAAGTCATACTCCACATAACGCTCGAAGAAGCTTTCGAGGAAGGCTGTGACGAGGCGGCCTTTGGATTCCGGCACCAGCCGCCGCTTGTCGATGGCGACGTATTCGCGGTCCTCCAGCGTCCTGAGCGTCGCGGCGTAGGTGGAGGGCCGGCCGATGCCGAGCTCCTCCAGCTTCTTGATGAGGCTGGCTTCCGAATAGCGCGGCGGCGGCTCGGTCGAGTGCTGCGTGGCGGTGATCGCCTCGCGACGCAGCTCCTCGCCGGCGCGGATCTCGGGCAGGCGCCTGTTCTCCTCGTCTTCAGCGTCCTCGTCGCGCTGGTCGGTATAGGCCGCGATGAAGCCGTCGAAGCGGATGACCGAGCCGACGGCGCGCAGCTCGGCCGTCCGTGCGCCGTTCTTCGCCTCGATCTCGACCGTCGTGCGCTCGATCTCCGCCGGCTGCATCTGGCTGGCGATCGCGCGCTTCCAGATCATCTCGTAAAGGCGCGCCTGATCGGCGTCGAGGAACTTGCGCACCATGTCCGGCGTGCGGGTGAAATCCGTCGGCCGGATCGCCTCGTGGGCCTCCTGGGCGTTCTTGGCCTTGGTGGAATAATAGCGCGGCTTTTCGGGCAGGTAGTTCGGGCCGAACTCCTTGCCGATCGCGTCGCGCGCCGCGGTGATGGCCTCGGGCGCGATCTGCACGCCGTCCGTTCGCATATAGGTGATGAGGCCGGTCGTCTCGCCGCCGATGTCGATGCCTTCGTAGAGCCGCTGCGCCACCTGCATGGTGCGCGTGGCAGAGAAGCCGAGCCGCGAGGAGGCGGCCTGCTGGAGCGTCGATGTGGTGAAGGGCGGCGCCGGATTGCGCTTGGTGGGCTTGGCCTCCACGGACAGCGCGCGGAACGATGCTCCCTCCAGCATCGCCTTGATGCCGTCCGCCTGCTCCTTGTTCTTGATGTCGAGCTTTTGGAGCTTTTTTCCCTCAAAGGCGGTCAGCCGGGCCTCGAAGAGGTCCTTGCGCGGCGTCGCCAGCGTCGCGGCGATCTGCCAGTATTCCTCGCGCACGAAGCGCTCGATCTCGGCCTCGCGGTCGCAGACGAGCCTGAGCGCGACGGACTGCACGCGGCCGGCCGAGCGCGCGCCCGGCAGCTTGCGCCACAGCACGGGCGAGAGCGTGAAGCCGACCAGATAGTCGAGCGCGCGGCGCGCCAGATAGGCGTCGACCAGAGGCTCGTCGATGTCGCGCGGATGCGCCATCGCGTCGAGCACCGACTGCTTGGTGATAGCGTTGAAGACGACGCGGCTGACCTTCTTGTCCTTCAGCGCACGCTTTTGCCTCAGAATCTCCAGGACGTGCCAGGAGATCGCCTCGCCCTCGCGGTCGGGGTCGGTGGCGAGGATCAGCCCGTCGGCTTCCTTCACGGCCCTGGCGATATCGGTCAGGCGCTTGGAAGAGGGGCCGTCGACCTCCCAGGACATGGCAAAGTCCTCGTCGGGCCGCACCGAGCCGTCCTTGGCGGGCAGGTCGCGCACATGGCCGAAGGAGGCCAGAACCTTGTAGTTGCGGCCAAGATATTTGTTGATTGTCTTCGCCTTTGCCGGCGATTCGACGACGACGACGTCCATGAAGTCCTACTGAAATTCGCGATCTGCACGCATTTGGGGGCCGGACTATCGCGGGGCCCGGCAAAAAAGCCGACCGTCACATGGCTGCGGATCGAAGCGAGGTCAAGTGCGGCACGTCAAATTCGATCCGGCGCCGAGGTGGCAACCTTGACGTTACTGTCTCATTTGATACAACTAGAAATAGGAGTATGCGGCGGAATTTACGGCATGCAGCCACCATGGCGTGGCGATCCTACCTTGGATCGAGGCGCAAGAGGATCGGCAATGGGTGCAAACAACGATGGCACGGGCAACCGGGCTCAAATCTTGGAATATCTCTATTCGATTCTGGGTCCGCTAAGGGACATGGCCAAGTCCGCGGACAGCCAGATGCTGGCCTATCTGCTCGACATGGCATTGATCGAGGCTGGAGAGAGCGTTCACGGCCCGCGCCGTCCGAAGCCTTTAAAGTAGGATCGAGACGCTGCCGCCAGCGTGACGCTCCAACCGTCCGGCGAGATCGAGTTCGAGCAGGACGAGGTGGACGGTGGCGGCCGGCAGTCCCGAATGCCGGATCAGCTCGTCGATCGTGACCGGGGCGGGCCCCAGCATTTCGGCGATGCGCGCGCGTTCGTCGCCGCTGGCGGAAGCGGGCGGGGCTGTGGCCCCGATCGGCTCATCGAGTTCCGGGCTCGGCTCGGGTGCCCGGCCAAGCATCGGCGCGATCGTGTCGAGGACGTCGCGCACGTCGGTCACGAGCACCGCGCCGTCCTTCAGCAGCCGGTTCGTGCCCTCGGCGCGCGGATCGAGCGGCGAGCCCGGCACGGCGAAGACGATCCGGCCCATTTCGCCGGCGAGGCGGGCGCTGATCAGCGAGCCCGAGCGTCTCGCCGCCTCCACGACCACCAACCCGAGCGCCATGCCGGCGACGAGGCGGTTGCGGCGCGGAAAATCCTGGGCGCGAGGCGCCCAGCCGAAGGGCATTTCCGAAACCGCCGCGCCGCCTTTGGCCGCGATATCCTCCAGAAGGCCGGCATTCTCGGGAGGATAGGGCCTGTCCAGGCCGCCGGCCATCGCCGCGACCGTGCCGCTGTCCAGCGCGCCGTTGTGGGCTGCCGTGTCGATGCCGCGCGCCAGGCCCGAGACGATTGCAAAACCCTCGCGGCCGAGGCCCGCGGAGAGCTGGCGGGCAAATTTCATGCCGGCCAGCGAAGCGTTGCGCGCACCGACGATCGCGACGGCCGGCAGGGTGAAGACGGCGGCCGTGCCCTTCACGGCGAGCAAAGGCGGAGCGTGGCCCATCTGCCGCAGCA
Source organism: Hyphomicrobiales bacterium (assembly GCA_017305925.1). Taxonomy (GTDB): domain Bacteria; phylum Pseudomonadota; class Alphaproteobacteria; order Rhizobiales; family Rhizobiaceae; genus Arvimicrobium. The sequence continues at coordinate 13,398 of JAFKJW010000065.1, forward strand.
AAGCCGGGTAATCCGGCTCGCCGACCGCGACGAAGCGGGCGCCTGCCTTGCCGGCCCGCTCGATCTCCGCCGCGGCCTGCTCGACGGACGTCACGCGGACGGTCCGGCCGCCGCCGTTGCGGACGAGTTCGGGAAGCGCGTCGAGCGCGGCCTCGGCCGATCCGAACCGGTTGATCAACTCGCGAAAACTCGCCGGTCCGACATTCGGCGTCCGGATGAGGCGCAGCCAGGCAAGCCGCTGCCGGTCGGAGAGACGCGGCCCGCCTCCGGTCGCAGGCGGCATCTACTTCGCCCCGATCCTGCTTTCGGTACCGGCGAGCAGGCGCTCGATGTTGAGCCTATGCCTGACGATGATCAGCAGGCTCATGAGCGCGAGAAGGCCGGCGACGAGGCCGGCGCCGAGGAAATACAGGAAGATCGGCGTCGCGGCGGCGGCGACCAGCGCGGCAAGCGAGGAATAGCGCGTCAGCGCGGCGACGGCGAGCCAGATGACGGCGAAGGCCAGGAAACCCTGCCATGCCAGCGCCAGCAGGACGCCGACATAGGTGGCCACGCCCTTGCCGCCCTTGAAGCCGAGCCACACCGGAAACAGGTGTCCGAGGAAGGCGCCGAGCCCCGCCGCCATCCCGGCGGTGAGATCCCATCTGAGAGCGATCCAGACGGTCGCGGCCCCCTTCAGCGCGTCGAGCAGCAGGGTGAGCGCGGCGAGCCCCTTGCGCCCGGTCCGCAGCACGTTGGTCGCGCCGATATTGCCGGAGCCGATCTTGCGCACGTCGCCCAGCCCGGCGGCGCGCGTGATCAGCAGGCCGAACGGGATGGAGCCGAGCAGATATCCGAAAATCAGGAAGAGCAGCAGACCGAGGGGCCCGACGCCGGCCGCGACTCCATCCGTCATCATGCTCCTCCAAGGCTGCCGAACACTGTGCGTCCGGCGACCATGGTTTGCAAGACCTTGCCTTGCAGGCGCGCGCCTTCGAAGCAGGTGTTCTTGGAACGGGATTTTATGTCCGCCTCGTTGACCACCCATGGGGCGTCGAGATCGACCACGGCAAGGTCGGCCGGGGCGCCGGGGGACAGCGTGCCGCCGGGCAGGCCGAACAGCCGCGCAGGCGCGGTGGAGAGCGCGTCGATCAGGCGCAGCAGCGGCACGTCGCCATTGTGGTGCAGCCGGAGCGCCACCGCCAGCAGCGTCTCCAGCCCGATCGCGCCGTCCGCCGCGTCGGAGAAGGGAAGGCGCTTGGTGTCGACGTCCTGCGGGTCGTGCGACGACACGATCACGTCGATCACGCCCTCACGCAGCGCCTCGACCATCGCCAGGCGGTCCTCCTCGGCGCGCAGCGGCGGCGACAGCTTGAAGAAGGTCCGGTATTCGCCGACGTCGTTTTCGTTGAGCGCCAGATGGTTGATCGAGATGCCGGCCGTCACGTTGGCGCCGTCCGCCTTGGCGCGGGCCACCGCGGCGGCGGACATGGCCGTCGAGATCTTGGCCGCGTGATAGGCGCCGCGCGTCAGGCGGGCGAGCAGCAGGTCGCGCTCCAGCGGGATCGCCTCGGCCTCTCGCGGCACGCCCGCAAGCCCGAGCCAGCTAGCGTAGAGGCCCTCGTTGACGACGCCGGCGCCGGCGAGGTCGGCGTCCTGCGTCTCGTGGGCGAGGACGGCGTCGAAGTCGCGCGCATATGTCAGCGCGCGGCGCATCATCAGCGGGCTGGCGATGGTGTGCCGGCCTTCGGTGAAGGCGACGGCGCCGGCCTCGCGCAGCAGGCCGAACTCGGTCATCTCGCCGCCGGCCAGCCGCTTTGTGACCGCCGCGGCCGGAAAGACGTTGACGAGCGCGGTGTCGCGCGCGGTGCGCAGCACGAACTCGACCAGCGCGACGTCGTCGATGACCGGATCGGTGTCGGGCATCATGACGATCGACGTCACGCCGCCCGAAGCCGCCGCGAGGCTTGCCGAGGCGATGGTCTCGCGATGCTCCGCGCCCGGCTCGCCGACGAAGACGCGGCTGTCGACAAGGCCGGGCACGATCGCCCTGCCACGACAGTCGATCACATGCGCGCCTTCCGGCGTCCCTTGGTTGAGCGCGTCGGCGCCGGCCGCCCGGATCACCCGGCCGTCGACGATGACGGTGCCGATCTCGTCCTTGCCCCGCGAGGGATCGACGATGCGTGCATGCGTGAAGACCGTGACGCTCACGGGGCGTTCTCCCGGTTGCGACGCGGATCGAGCAGCGCTTCCATCACCGCCATGCGCACCGCCACGCCCATCTCGACCTGTTCCTGGATGACGCTCTGCGGCCCGTCGGCGATCTCGGAGGCGATCTCCACGCCGCGGTTCATCGGCCCTGGATGCATGACGAGCGCGTCTTCCCTTGCAACCTTCAGCTTTTCCGCGTCGAGGCCGAAATAGCGGAAATATTCGCGTGTCGACGGCACGAAGGCGCCGCTCATGCGCTCGCGCTGCAGGCGCAGCATCATCACCACGTCGGCGTTGCGCAGGCCGTCCGCCATGCGGTGAGAGACCTCCACGCCCATCCCGGCGATGCCGCTCGGAAGCAGGGTGGACGGAGCCACGACCCGGACGCGCGCCCGCAAGGCGTTGAGGAGGATGATGTTCGAGCGCGCCACGCGCGAATGCAGGATGTCGCCGCAGATCGCCACCGTCAGCCCGGCGATCCTGCCCTTGGCGCGGCGGATCGTCAGGGCGTCCAGCAGGGCCTGGGTCGGATGCTCGTGCGCGCCGTCCCCGGCATTGACGACCGAGCAGCCGACCTTCTGCGCCAGGAGCGCGGCGGCGCCAGCCGACTGGTGGCGGATGATCAGGATGTCCGGCCGCATGGCGTTGAGCGTCATCGCCGTGTCGATCAGCGTCTCCCCCTTCTTCACCGACGAACTCGCCACCGACATGTTCATCACGTCGGCGCCGAGCCGCTTGCCGGCAAGCTCGAAGGAGGACTGGGTGCGGGTGGACGCCTCGTAGAAGAGGTTGATCTGCGTGCGTCCGCGCAGCGTTGCCGTCTTCTTCTCCGGCCGGCGCGAGATCGACACGGCCGCGTCCGCCCGGTCCAGAAGCATCCCGATGTCCTCTGCCGACATGTCGCGGATACCGAGCAGGTGGCGGTGCGGATAAAGGGGCGGGGAGGCGGCTTCGCTCATCAAGGCGCTGCTATATTGGCGCCCTTCCGCGCCTGCAAGCGGTCGGGAGCGCAAGCCCGGCCTTGTCACCGGGATTTTCATCGCGACGAGGCCATGCCTTGGCTTTATAACCGCGGTGATCCCGCCGGGATTCGCTTGCCCAAGGCCGGCGGGGCGCACCGATTGGAAGGTTTCCTTGACCAACGAGGTTCTCAATCAGACGCCGCCATTGACCGGGACGAACGCCTGGCGCGGCGATCCGCTGCTGGGGCAGATCGGAGAGAACTTCTCCACGCCGCTGCGCCGCGACCTCGACATGCTCGGACGCTTCGTGATGAACGGCGAGGCGCAGGAGTGGGCGCGGCTCGCCAATGCCGAGACGCCGAGGCTGAGGACGCACGACCGGCAGGGGCGGCGGATCGACATCGTCGAATTCCACCCGGCCTACCATGCGCTGATGCGCCGCTCGGTGGCGAGCGGCCTGCATTCCTCCATTTGGGAAACCCACGAGTCGGAGGTCGGCCGCCGCCATCAGGCGCGGGCGGCGCGCTTCTACCTGACGGCGGAGCTTGAATGCGGGCATCTGTGCCCGCTCACCATGACGAACGCCTCGCTGGCCGCCCTGATGGCGAGCCCAAAACTCTTCCGCGAATGGGCACCGCGCGTGACGACGCGCAAATACGACCAGTCCCAGAAGCCGCCCGTCGAGAAGACCGGCCTGACGATCGGCATGGGCATGACGGAGAAGCAGGGCGGCACCGACGTGCGCGCCAACATCACGCGGGCGGAGCGCACCGGCAACGGCTTCTACCGGCTGAGCGGCCACAAATGGTTCATGTCCGCGCCGATGTCGGACGCCTTCCTCTTGCTGGCGCAGGCGCCGGAAGGGCTGTCCTGCTTCCTCGCGCCGCGCCTGCTCAGCGACGGCGTCGCCAACGGTTTTCGCTTCCAGCGCCTGAAGGACAAGCTCGGCAACCGTTCCAATGCCTCCTCGGAGGTCGAGTTCGAGAACACGATCGGCGAGCTCGTCGGCGAGCCGGGTGCCGGCGTCAAGACGATCATGGACATGGTGACGCTGACCCGGCTGGACTGCGCGGTCGCCTCGGCCGGCCTGATGCGGGCGGGCCTGGCGGAGGCCGTGCACCACGCCCGCCATCGCAGCGTTTTCGGCGCGCTTCTTTTCGATCAGCCGCTGATGCTGCGGGTGCTGGCCGACATGGCGCTGGACGTGGCGGGTGCGACGGCGCTCGCCTTCCGGCTGGCGCGCTCCTTCGACGAGGCGGCCGAATCGCGGGCGGAGGCCTCCTTCGCCCGCGTCATGACGCCGGTGGTCAAATACTGGGTCTGCAAGATCGCGCCCGCGCTGCTCTACGAGGCGATGGAGTGCCTCGGCGGCAACGGCTATGTCGAGGAGGCGCCGCTGGCGCGCTACTACCGCGAGGCCCCGGTCAACGCGATCTGGGAGGGCTCGGGCAATGTGATGGCGCTCGACGTCGTGCGCGTGCTGAAGCGGGCGCCCGCGCTGTTCGAGGAGGTGATGGCCGGTATCGACCATGATCTCGGCGCCCACGGGCCGGGCACGGTCGGCGTGCTGCGCGCGGCCTTGCAGGTGACGGATCGCGACGAGGGTGCGGCGCGCATCCTCACCGAGCAGTTGGCGCTGGCGGCGGCTGCGGCCGAGCTGCGGCGGCTGGGCGGCGGACGTGTCGCCGATGCCTTCCTGGAGACGCGGCTTGCCGGGCAATGGCGCGGGACCTACGGCATGCTCGACGCGCGCCACGACACGAAGATGATCCTGGAGACCCTCTATCCCGCGCCCTGACGCGCCCGCCTTGGGCAGCGGGCCGTCCACAGGCACCTTCCGTTAACCTTAACAAATGGTTTCCGTTGCCGCCGGACGGCGGGAGGTCCACCCTGTTTGTTAACCAACAAGGGTGGAAGCGTGCGGCGACTCGTCAACGTGATGCTGATTTTCCATTGGATGGGCGTGTTCGGCCTTCTCGCCGGGCTGGCCCTGTCCGATGCCCGTCACGGCGTGTCCGCTGTTCTGTCGATGCTCGGCGCCGCGCGGGCGGACACCGCCGATCTGGCCCCCGGCGGTCTGGTGACGGCCCTGCTGGCGGCGGCCCTGACGCTTGCCGCGCTCATGTGCGCCTGGGCCTTTCTGGCCGAGTGGACGGACGGCAGGGCGGAGGGCATGGATCCGTTCCGCATCGCGCTTGCCGGTTGCGGCTTCGCGCTGACCATGGCCGCCGGATACGCGATGTTTTACGATATCGGCATGGTCGCGGGCACCGTCGCGCTCTATTTCCTGGCTCTTCTGGCGACTCATCTGGTGGTGACGCGGGAGGAAGTGCTGGAAAGGCTGCGGTCCGGGGAGGGCGATGCGACCGCGCGGGCGATGGCCGCCGGCGCTGCCCGCTATTACGCCCCCGGCTTTCCCCGTGCGGAGCAGCCGGCGGCCGGCGGGGCGGGCTGATGCGTTATTTCCTCGCCCTCTGGGCCGCGCCGCTGGTCCTCTTCTGGGGCTGGTACTTCCTGTCGCTCAACGACATGAATTTCGGCTACCTGTTCCTCAGCCGGCAGGTTCACGATTTCGCCTTCCAGATGTACGGCAACGTCCTCGGGATCGATCCGGGCCTCATTCCGGGCCTCGTCTTCCGCGCCTGCGTCTTCGATACGCTGATCATCGCGGCGATCTGGGCGTTCCGGCGCCGGCGCGGCATCATGAACTGGTGGAACACCCGCCGCCGCTGGCGCGCCATCGTCAGGCGGCCCGCAGCCGGTCCAGCACTCCCTGGAGAATGAAGGCGGCCGCGGCCGAATCGATCCGCCGGTCGCGCTTGCGGCGCGAGACGTCCATCTCCAGCAGCGCGCGCTCCGCTGCGACCGTCGAGAGTCGCTCGTCCCAGAAGGCGAAGGGCAGGTCGGCCAGCGGCAGCATGTTGCGCACGAAGGCGCGCGAAGCCTGCGCGCGGGGACCTTCGCTGCCGTCCATGTTGACCGGAAGCCCCATGACGACGGCGGCGACGTTTTCCCGGGCGAAAAGGCCGAGCAGGGCGCCGGCGTCCGGCGTGAATTTCTTGCGCATGATGACGGGACGCGGATGCGCGAAGACGCGCCCGAGATCCGAAACGGCCACGCCGATCGTCTTGTCGCCGAGGTCGAGCCCGGCCAGCACCGAGCCCGACTTCAGATAACCGGGAAGCGTCTCGACGGCGACGATCGGCAATTCGGTCCCTTTATCTCTTTCGGTCCGCGCCCTATCCTGATGGCGATGCTGCGCGCAAGGAGACGGACATGCGGATCACTTGGTACGGGCATTCGGCGTTCCGCCTCGAAGCGGGCGACGCGCGGATACTGATCGATCCGTTCCTGACGGGCAATCCCGGCTGGAATGAAGGCTGGGAGGGACCGGCGGGAGGCGTGACGCATGTGCTGCTCACCCACGGCCACAGCGACCATATCGGCGACGCGGCCGCCATCCTGAAGAAGACCGGCGCGATGCTGGTCGCGAATTTCGAGGTCTGCATGTATCTGGCCGGCAAGGGCGTGGCCGGCGGCCAGCTCAATCCCGGCAACCACGGCGGCACGGTGGATTGCGGCGGCTTCACCACCACATTCGTCAACGCGCTGCATTCCTCCTCCTGGGTGAACGACGACGGCTCCAACACCTATCTCGGCAATCCGGCGGGTCTGGTCCTGCATTTCCCCAACGACAAGAGCGTCTACCACATGGGCGACACCGACATTTTCGGCGACATGGCGCTCGTCCAGGAGTTGCACCGGCCCGATATCGGCATCGTGCCGATCGGCGACCGCTTCACCATGGGCGGCGCGGTTGCGGCGCTTGCCTGCAAGCGATACTTCACCTTCGAGACGGCCATACCGTGTCACTACGCCTCATTCCCGATGGTCGACCAGAACGCCGATAAGTTCGTCGCGGGCATGGAAGGCTCCACCACAAAGGTCCTGCTGCCCGAACGGGGCAAGGCCACCACCGTTTGAGAGAAGACCGATGCGCCATAGATCAAGCATGCTGATGCCCGTTATCGCCGCAGGGCTCCTCGCAATCGCCACGAATGCCTGGGCAGCCGGGGTGGAGGACATCATCAAGGGCGTCTATCTGGGCACGGAGGACCTCTGCAAGCAGGCCAAGGCCGACGGTCTGAAGAAGCTTCTGGAAGACGGCAACATGATGCTGAGCAGCAGGGGGCTCGAGGGAACGGACTACAATTGCGAATTCGTCCAGTCGACCAAGGCCACGCGCTCGGCGGCATGGGCCGTTACCGCGATCTGCCAGACGCAGGGCACGACCTTCCCCGACCTGCTTTCCGTCATCGAGACGTCGCCGACGCAGCTCGAAGTGGCGTCGGTCCTGCCGGGCGACGAGGAAAATCCCGGCAATTCCGGCACGTACTATCTGTGTGACGGCGTGACGGCTCCCTAAGGTCCTCCGTCGCCGCAGGCACATGCCGAGTTGCGCGGTGATCGCGGCGCGGCTATAGCGCGGCTTCCGCAGCCTTCGAGAGCACCTGCCATGTCCGTCGACATAGAAACCGTCAGGCGCGTCGCGCGCCTTGCCCGCATCGCGGTGAGCGAGGACGACGCGGAGCGCATGACCGGCGAGCTCAACACCATTCTCGGCTTCGTCGAGCAGTTGAACGAGGTGAATGTCGAGGGCGTCGAGCCGATGACCTCCGTCATGCCGATGGCGATGAAGAAGCGGGACGATGTCGTCACCGACGGCAACAAGGCCGCCGACATCGTCGCCAACGCGCCGGCGACCGAGCAGAATTTCTTCCTCGTGCCGAAAGTGGTCGAGTAGACCGCGCCGCGGCGGGTGTGTCATTCCATGAAAAGAGCCTTGTTCCGATGAGCGATCTGACCCGACTGACCATTGCGGAGGCGCGCGGCCGGCTCGCCGCCGGCGACTTCACGGCGTCCGAGCTGACGGACGCCTATCTCGCGGCGATCGATGCCGCCAATCCGGCGCTCAACGCCTATGTCGTCGTCACTCACGACAAGGCCTGCTCGATGGCGAAGGCCTCGGATGCCAGGATCGCCAGGGGCGAGGCGGGGCCGCTCGAAGGGATTCCCCTCGGCATCAAGGATCTTTTCGCTACCGAAGGCGTCCATACGCAGGCTTGCAGCCATATCCTCGACGGCTTCAGGCCGCGCTACGAATCCACCGTGTCGGCCAATCTGTGGGCGGACGGCGCCGTGATGCTGGGCAAGCTCAACATGGACGAGTTCGCCATGGGCTCCTCCAACGAGACCTCCCATTACGGCCCGGTCGTCAATCCGTGGCGGGCGGCGGGCTCCAATGCCGAGCTCGTTCCGGGCGGCTCCTCGGGCGGCTCGGCGGCGGCCGTGGCGGCCAATCTGTGCGCCGGCGCGACGGCGACGGACACGGGCGGGTCGATCCGCCAGCCGGCCGCCTTCACCGGCACGGTCGGCATCAAGCCGACCTACGGGCGCTGCTCGCGCTGGGGCATCGTCGCCTTCGCCTCGTCGCTCGACCAGGCCGGCCCGATCGCGCGCGACGTGCGCGACGCCGCCATCCTGCTGAAGTCGATGGCCTCGGTCGATCCGAAGGACACGACCTCCGTCGACCTGGCGGTGCCGAATTACGAGGCCGCGCTCGGGCAGTCGGTCAGGGGCATGAAGGTCGGCATTCCGAAGGAATACCGCATGGACGGCATGCCCGAGGAGATCGAGGCGCTCTGGCAGACGGGCATCGGCTGGCTGCGCGAGGCGGGCGCCGAGATCGTCGACATCTCGCTGCCGCACACGAAATACGCGCTGCCGGCCTATTACATCGTCGCGCCGGCCGAGGCGTCCTCGAACCTCGCGCGCTATGACGGCGTGCGCTACGGGCTGCGCGTGCCGGGCAGGGACATCGTCGAGATGTACGAGAACACGCGCGCCGCCGGCTTCGGCCGCGAGGTCAAGCGCCGCATCATGATCGGCACCTATGTGCTCTCGGCCGGCTATTACGACGCCTACTACCTCCAGGCGCAGAAGGTGCGCACGCTGATCAAGAAGGATTTCGAGGACGTCTTCCATGCCGGCATCGATACGATCCTGACGCCGGCCACGCCGTCGGCCGCCTTCGGCGTCGCCGACCAGGACATGGCCGCCGACCCGGTCAAGATGTATCTCAACGACGTCTTCACGGTGACGGTGAACATGGCCGGGCTGCCCGGCATCGCCGTGCCGGCCGGCCTCGACGGCCGGGGGCTGCCGCTCGGGCTGCAACTGATCGGCAGGCCGTTCGAGGAGGAGACGCTGTTCCGCACGGCGGCGGTGATCGAGAAGGCCGCGGGACGCTTCACGCCGCAGACATGGTGGTAGAAAGCAGCCGGCGATGTTCTTCGTCGTCTCCAAACTGTTCTGGCTGCTCGCAGAGCCGCTGAACCTCGCGATCCTGCTGCTCCTGCTGGCTGTCGTGCTGCGGCTTTTGCACCGGCGCCGCGCCGCATGGACGCTGGTCGCCGCAGTCGCTTTCGGGCTGGCCGTCGCGGCCTGGACGAATCTGGGAGCGTTGATGCTGCGTCCGCTGGAGGATCGCTTTCCCCCTCCGCCCGCCCCGGCCGCCGTTGCCGGCATCGTCGTGCTGGGCGGGGCGACGGATGGCAGCACCAGCCTCGCGCGCGGCAGCTACCAGTTGAACGACGCCGCCGAGCGGCTCGTCGAGGCTGCCGTTCTCGCCCGCCGCTATCCGGAGGCGAGGATCGTCCTGTCCGGCGGCGTCGGCGCGCTGATCGGCGAGGGCGAGGAGGAAGATGCCGTGACCAGCGAGCACATGCTGACCGCGCTCGGCGTGGCCGCCGAAAGGCTCGTCATCGAGAAAAAGTCCCGCAACACCTACGAAAACGCGGTGCTGACCAAGGCGCTCGTCCGGCCGCAGCCGGGTGAGGTCTGGCTCCTGGTGACCTCGGCCTACCATATGCCGCGCTCGGTCGCCCTGTTCCGCAAGGCGGGCATGGACGTCTTGGCGTGGCCGGTGGACTACCGGACGACCGGCCGCGAAGGTCTTTTCACCCCCCGCGGCGGATCGAGCAGAGGCCTTGCGAACCTGTCCACTGCCATCCATGAATGGATCGGCCTGCTGGCCTACCGGCTCGCCGGCAAGATCGATTCCGTTTTCCCGGCTCCGGCCGGATCATGACCTTTCCGCAGAGCCTGTTCCGGTTTCCTCCAACCCGATAAAATCACATGTCCGATCCGGTTCTGATCTGGGTAATCTGCGCGCTCGCGGTAACGGGCGTCATCCTGCGGCCCTTCGGCTGGCCGGAAGCGGTATGGGCGGTGCTGGGGGCCGCGGCGCTGCTTGCCCTGCGGCTGATCGGACCGCAGGAGGCGCTGGCCGGCGTCGCCGACGGGACGGACGTCTATCTCTTCCTTCTCGGCATGATGCTGCTGTCGGAAGTGGCGCGCCTGGAGGGTCTTTTCGACTGGCTGGCGGCGGTGGCGACGAACCATGCGCAAGGCTCTCCGACCAGGCTGTTCCTCGCCATCTATGGCGTCGGGACGCTCGTCACGGTCTTCCTCTCCAACGACGCCACGGCGGTGGTGCTGACCCCGGCCGTGGCAGCGGCGGTCCGGGCGGCCAGGGCGAAGGAGCCGCTGCCCTTCCTGCTGATCTGCGCCTTCATCGCCAATGCGGCGTCGTTCGTCCTGCCGATCTCCAATCCGGCGAACCTGGTGATCTACGGGGAGCGTATGCCGCCGCTTCTGCAATGGCTGCCGCAATATGCGCTGCCGTCCCTGGCGGCGATCGTCGTCACCTATTTTTTCCTGCGCCTGACCCAGCGAAAGGCGCTGAGGCAGGAAATCGCAAGTGCCATTCCGGTACCGGCGCTGACGGCGTCAGGCCGCACCGCCGCGCTCGGCATCGTGCTGACGGGAATCGTGCTTCTCGCCGCGTCCGGCCTTGGCTGGCAGCTCGGCCCGCCGACGGCCGCCGCGGGCCTTCTCACCACCGTCGTCGTCCTCGTCCGGGAGCGCCGCAATCCGTGGCACGTGGTGCGCGACATTTCGTGGGGCGTGCTGCCGCTGGTGGCGGGGCTTTTCGTCCTCGTCGCGGCACTCGACAAAAGCGGGCTGATCGCGTCGCTCGCCGCCGCGCTGAAGGCCGAGGCGGCCGGATCGGAGATCGCCGCCGCATGGACGACGGGACTGGCGACGGCGCTCGCCGGCAATGTGATGAACAACCTGCCCGCCGGCCTGATCGCCGCCGACGCGCTGCATATTGCGGACCTGCCGGAACGCTTTACACGTGCCGTGCTGATCGGCATCGACATCGGTCCCAACCTTTCGGTGACGGGGTCGCTCGCGACGATACTGTGGCTGGCGGCGCTCAGGCGCGAAGGGCTGCATGTGGGGGCGGGCGCCTTCCTGAAGGTCGGCGTGGTGGTCATGCCGCCGGCCCTTCTGGCGGCGCTGGCACTCGCGCTTCTTTGAGCGCCCGGGCGGCGGTGTCGCCGTGGCGCCAGCGGAAGTCGGCCCCAGTGGCGCAATCGGCATTCCGCGCTATCATGTGGTGCGGCGGCGCAAACTGACCGGAGCCGGCATCAAGTGTTCCTATCCGTCTTCGACCTCTTCAAGATCGGCATCGGCCCGTCGAGCTCGCACACGATGGGGCCGATGACGGCCGCCGGCCGCTTTCTCGACGAGCTTCTCACCGGCGACTGGCCGCGGCCGGCAGGCGCGCGTGTCGACCGCGTCGCCGCGAGCCTGCACGGCTCGCTCGCCTATACGGGGGTAGGGCACGGCAGCGATCGCGCCGTCGTTCTAGGCCTTGCCGGATTCACCCCGTTGACGGTCGATCCCGATCGTTCCGATGCCGTCGTGGAGAGGATCGGCCGCGAGAAGCGCATCGCGCCCGAGGGACATCCCGGTTACCGCTTCGATCCGGCACGCGACCTCGTGCTGGACAAGAAGACGCCGCTGCTCGGCCACGCCAACGGCATGGCCTTCTACGCCTATGACGCCGCGGACCGGCTGCTGCTGAAGCGCATCTACTATTCGATCGGCGGCGGCTTCGTCGTGTCGGATGAGGAGTTGCAGCGCATGAAGGCGCGCGGCAAGGCGGGAGAGGGCGAGGGGGGCGTCAAGGTGCCGTATCCGTTCCGCAGCGCGCAGGAAATGCTCGCCATGGCGGCCCGCAGCGGCCTCTCCGTCGCGGAGATGAAGCGCGCCAACGAAGAGATGCACATGCCGCGCGGAGAGCTCGATGCCGGCCTCGACGCGATCTGGACGGCGATGCGCGGCTGCATCGAGCGCGGCCTGAGCCAGGACGGCATCATGCCGGGCGGCCTCAACGTGCGGCGCCGGGCGCGCCAGCTTCACGACAAGCTCCAGGACGAGTGGCAGCGCAACCGGCCCAACCCGCTGCTCGCCAATGACTGGCTGTCGATCTACGCCATGGCGGTCAATGAGGAGAACGCCGCGGGCGGGCGCGTGGTGACGGCGCCGACCAACGGGGCGGCCGGCGTCGTGCCGGCGGTGCTGCGCTACTGGCTGCACTTCCACGCCGAGGCCGACCAGGCGAGCATCCGCGATTTCCTGCTGACGGCGGCGGCGGTGGGCGGCATCATCAAGACCAATGCCTCGATCTCGGGCGCCGAGGTGGGCTGCCAGGGAGAGGTGGGATCGGCCTCCGCCATGGCCGCCGCGGGCCTTGCCGCCGTGATGGGCGGCACGCCGGAGCAGGTGGAGAACGCCGCCGAGATCGCGCTGGAACACCATCTCGGCATGACCTGCGATCCGGTCGGCGGGCTGGTGCAGGTGCCCTGCATCGAGCGCAACGCGCTGGGCGCCGTGAAGGCCGTCACCGCCGCATCGCTCGCGGTGAAGGGCGACGGAACGCATTTCGTGCCTCTGGACGCCGCGATCGAGACCATGCGCCAGACCGGCATGGACATGAACGAAAAATACAAGGAAACCAGCCTCGGCGGCCTGGCCGTCAACATCGTCGAGTGCTGAGAGCTGTCACGAATTCAGGCAGGTTCTGGACCTGTGCATAACCCCCTTGGGTGTTGACGGACGGCACCGGAGGGCTAAACCACTGCGGCATGGCCCTCAACATTCTCAAGCTCTGCGTCGGCTGTGACAGCGTCGAGGATCTCGAAGAGTGGATCGCCCTCAAGATGGAGGAGCGCCGCCGTGCCGGAGCGCCGGCGGAGCATTTCCACACAACGCGCATGGTGCCGAGCCGCGCCGACG
>JAFKJW010000066.1 GCA_017305925.1 Hyphomicrobiales bacterium
CTTCCGGCGGGCACGGAGATGGTGATGCCGGGCGACAACGTGACGGTGGACGTCGAGCTGATCGTGCCGATCGCCATGGAGGAGCGCCTGCGCTTCGCCATCCGCGAGGGCGGCCGAACCGTCGGCGCAGGCATCGTCGCGAGCATCGTTGAGTAAGAGCAAGAAGAAGTGATCTGTCGCGGGCGGGATACGCCCGCGCCGCGCCAGAACAAGGAAGTCAGTCCATGAACGGCCAGAATATCCGCATACGTCTCAAAGCGTTCGACCATCGCGTGCTCGATGCCTCGACGCGCGAGATCGTGTCGACCGCCAAGCGCACCGGCGCCAATGTCCGGGGCCCGATCCCGCTGCCGACCCGCATCGAGAAGTTCACGGTCAACCGCTCGCCGCACATCGACAAGAAGAGCCGCGAGCAGTTCGAGATGCGCACCCACAAGCGCCTGCTCGACATCGTGGATCCGACCCCGCAGACCGTCGACGCGCTGATGAAGCTCGACCTCGCGGCGGGCGTGGACGTGGAGATCAAGCTGTAGGAGTCGGTCGTAATCCGTCGGTCGCTGTTCGACCGACGACCGACGACTGACGAACGACCATGAGCCGGACGAAGGCCCAGCTCCTCTGAAGGAAGAACGAAGACAATGCGTTCAGGTGTGATTGCAAGGAAGGTGGGGATGACCCGCGTCTATAACGACGCCGGAGAGCACGTCCCCGTCACCGTTCTCCAGATGGAGAACTGCCAGGTCGTGGCCCAGCGCACGCAGGAGAAGAACGGCTATACGGCCGTGCAGCTCGGCGTCGGTCTGGCCAAGGTCAAGAACACGTCGAAGGCGATGCGCGGCCATTTCGCCGGCGCTTCGGTCGAGCCGAAGGCGAAGGTCGCCGAGTTCCGCGTCTCTCCGGAGAACCTGCTCGACGTCGGCGCCGAGATCACCGTGGAGCATTTCGTTCCAGGCCAGAAGGTCGACGTCACCGGTACCTCGGTCGGCAAGGGTTTTCAGGGTGTCATCAAGCGCCACAATTTCGGCGGCGGCCGCGCCACCCACGGCAACTCGGTCTCGCACCGTACGCACGGCTCGACCGGCCAGCGCCAGGACCCCGGCAAGGTGTTCAAGGGCAAGAAGATGGCCGGCCACATGGGCTCGACCCGCGTGACCACGCAGAATGTCGAGGTGGTTTCGACCGACACCGATCGCGGCCTGATCCTCATCCGCGGCGCCGTTCCCGGCTCCAAGGGCGCCTGGATCCTGGTCAAGGACGCAGCCAAGAGCGCGCTTCCGGCCGATGCGCCGAAGCCGGCCGCGCTGCGCGCCGCGTCGAAGTCCGAGACGGCCTCGGCCGAGGGAGCGCAATAATGGACGTCAAGATCACAACGCTCGCCGGCACGGATGCCGGCAAGGTCAGCCTGTCGGACGAGATTTTCGGTCTCGACCCGCGCGAGGACATCTTGCAGCGTGTGGTGCGCTGGCAGCTTGCCAGGCGCCAGCAGGGCACGCATCAGGCGAAGGGCCGCGCCGATGTCGCGCGCACCGGCGCCAAGATGTACAAGCAGAAGGGAACGGGCCGCGCCCGTCACCATTCGGCTCGCGCCCCGCAGTTCCGCGGTGGCGGCAAGGCGCATGGACCGGTTGCCCGCAGCCATGAGCACGACCTGCCGAAGAAGGTGCGCGCGCTCGGCCTGAAGCATGCCCTTTCGGCCAAGGCCAGGAGCGCCTCGATCATCGTGATCGACGAGCTGAAGCTCGCGGACGCCAAGACCAAGGCGCTCGCCGCGAACTTCGCGACGCTCGGCCTTCAGAACGCGCTGCTGATCGGCGGCGCCGAGGTCGACCAGGGTTTTGCGCGGGCGGCCCGCAACATTCCGAACATCGACGTTCTGCCCGTGCAGGGCATCAACGTCTACGACATCCTGCGCCGCGGCACGCTGGTCCTTTCCAGGGCGGCGATCGAGGCCCTCGAGGAGCGCTTCAAATGAGTGACCTTCGCCACTACGACGTGATCGTGTCGCCCGCGATCACCGAAAAGTCGACCATGGCGTCCGAGCAGAACCAGGTGGTGTTCAACGTCGCCCGGAAGGCCACGAAGCCCGAGATCAAGGCGGCTATCGAGGCGCTGTTCAGCGTCAAGGTCACCGGCGTGAACACGCTCGTCCGCAAGGGCAAGGTGAAGCGCTTCCGCGGCACGATGGGCCGTCAGAGCGACGTAAAGAAAGCGATCGTGACCTTGGCCGACGGCCATTCGATCGACGTCGCTACGGGTCTCTAAGGGCGGCGAGGACAGAACAATGGCACTGAAGAAATTCAATCCCGTAACCCCGAGCACCCGCCAACTCGTCATCGTCGACCGGTCGGGGCTCTACAAGGGCAAGCCCGTCAAGGGCCTGACCGAGGGTCTGACCAAGTCCGGCGGCCGCAACAATTACGGGCGCATCACCGCCCGCTTCATCGGCGGCGGTCACAAGCGCACCTATCGCGTCGTCGACTTCAAGCGGCGCAAGCTGGACGTGACGGCGACGATCGAGCGGCTGGAATACGATCCCAACCGGTCGGCCTTCCTGGCCCTGATCAAATACGAGGACGGGGAGCTCTCCTACATCCTGGCGCCGCAGCGCGTGGCAGCCGGCGACAAGGTGGTGGCGGGCGAGTCCGTCGACGTTAAGCCGGGCAATGCGATGCCGCTGTCGGCCATGCCGGTTGGCACGATCGTGCACAATATCGAGCTGAAGCCCGGCAAGGGCGGACAGGTCGCCCGTTCGGCCGGCACCTATGCCCAGCTCGTCGGCCGCGACCAGGGCATGGCGATCCTGCGGCTCAATTCGGGCGAGCAGCGCATCGTGCACGGCTCCTGCTTCGCCACCGTCGGCGCCGTGTCGAACCCCGACCACGGCAACATCAACGACGGCAAGGCCGGCCGCACGGTCTGGCGCGGCAAGCGCCCGCACAACCGCGGCGTCGTGATGAACCCGGTCGACCACCCGCATGGCGGCGGCGAGGGCCGCACCTCCGGCGGCCGCCATCCGGTCACGCCGTGGGGCAAGCCGACCAAGGGCAAGAAGACGCGGTCCAACAAGGCGACCGACAAGTTCATCATGCGCTCGCGCCACGCGCGCAAGAGCTAAGAAGAGGTAGCGGAAGTGACCCGTTCAGTCTGGAAAGGCCCGTTCGTCGACGGCTATCTGCTCAAGAAGGCAGACAAGGTGCGCGAAGGCGGCCGCTCGGAAGTGATCAAGATGTGGAGCCGCCGCTCCACCATCCTGCCGCAGTTCGTCGGCCTCACCTTCGGCGTCTACAACGGCAGCAAGCACATTCCGGTCTCCATCTCTGAAGAGATGGTCGGCCACAAGTTCGGTGAATTCGCTCCGACCCGGACCTATTACGGCCACGGTGCGGACAAGAAGGCGAAGAGGAAGTAACGATGGGCAAGGCCAAAGCTCCGCGCAGGCTTGCTGACAACGAGGCGCGCGCCGTCCTGCGCACCATCCGCATCAGCCCGCAGAAGCTGAACCTGGTTGCCGCGCTGATCCGCGGCAAGAAGGTCGCCAGCGCGCTCAACGACCTGGAATTCTCGCACAAGCGGATCGCCGGCACCGTCAAGAAGACGCTGCAGTCGGCGGTCGCCAATGCCGAGAACAACCACGATCTCGATGTCGATGCGCTGGTGGTCGCGGAGGCCTATGTCGGCAAGTCCATCGTCATGAAGCGCTTCCATGCCCGCGGCCGCGGCCGCGCGAGCCGCATCGAGAAGCCGTTTTCACACCTCACGATCGTCGTTCGTGAAGTGGAAGAGAAAGGGGAGGCCGCCTGATGGGCCAGAAAGTCAATCCGATCGGGCTGCGCCTCGGCATCAACCGCACCTGGGATTCGCGCTGGTATGCCAATACCGGCGAGTACGGCAGGCTGCTGCATGAGGACGTCAAGATCCGCGACTATCTCATGAAGGAGCTGAAGCAGGCCGCGATCTCCAAGGTCGTGATCGAGCGTCCGCACAAGAAGTGCCGGGTGACGATCCATGCGGCCCGCCCGGGCCTGATCATCGGCAAGAAGGGCGCCGACATCGAGAAGCTGCGCAAGAAGCTGACCGAGATGACGAAGTCCGAGACGCACATCAACATCGTCGAGGTGAGGAAGCCCGAGACCGACGCCACGCTGATCGCGCAGTCGATCGCCCAGCAGCTCGAGCGCCGCATCGCGTTCCGCCGCGCCATGAAGCGCGCCGTGCAGTCGGCCATGCGCCTCGGCGCCGAGGGTATCCGCATCAACTGCGCCGGCCGTCTCGGCGGCGCCGAGATCGCCCGCATGGAGTGGTATCGCGAGGGCCGGGTGCCGCTGCACACGCTGCGCGCCGACGTCGACTACGGCACCGCCGAGGCGCACACCGCCTACGGCATCTGCGGCGTCAAGGTGTGGGTGTTCAAGGGCGAGATCCTGGAGCACGACCCGATGGCTTCGGAACGCCGCGCGACGGAAGGCGATCACACGCAGTCCGGCGACCGCAACCGCCGCCGCGAGAACGCCTGATAGGCGGCGCGGTCCTGCGAGGGATCACGCCAAGAGAATGATTTTGGAGTAAGAACGATGTTGCAGCCAAAGCGCACAAAGTTCCGCAAGCAGTTCAAGGGCCGTATCCATGGCAACGCCAAGGGCGGGACCAATCTGGACTTTGGCGGCTTCGGACTGAAGGCGACGGAGCCGAACCGCATCACCGCGCGCGAGATCGAGGCGGCCCGCCGCGCGATCACCCGCGAGATGAAGCGCCAGGGTCGCGTCTGGATCCGCGTGTTCCCGGACGTGCCGGTGAGCAAGAAGCCGACCGAAGTCCGCATGGGCAAGGGCAAGGGCGGCGTCGAATACTGGGCGGCGCGCGTCAAGCCGGGCCGCATCCTCTTCGAGATCGACGGCGTCGACGAGGTCACGGCACGCGAATCGCTGCGCCTCGGCGCGGCCAAGCTCTCGGTCAAGACGCGCTTCATCCAGCGCATTGCGGAATAGGAAGGGTTGAGATCATGAAAGCTTCCGATCTGCGGACCAGGACCCAGGATCAGCTCGGCGACGAGCTGGCGAGCCTGAAGAAGGAGCAGTTCAACCTGCGCTTCCAGAAGGCGACCGGCCAGCTCGAGAAAACCGGCCGCGTCAAGCAGGTCCGCCGCGACATCGCCCGCATCAAGACCATCGCCGCCGAGAAAGCGGCCGGCGGCAAGAAGGCTTAAGGACAAGAACAATGCCAAAGCGCGTTTTGCAGGGCACCGTCGTCAGCGACAAGAACGACAAGACCGTGGTGGTCAAGGTCGAGCGCCGCTTCACGCATCCGGTGATGAAGAAGACGGTGCGCATGACCAAGAAGTACAAGGCGCACGACGAGACCAACCAGCACAAGGTCGGCGACACGGTCTTCATCCAGGAATCGAAGCCGATCTCCAAGGACAAGCGCTGGGTGGTCATCACCGACCAGCAGGCGCAGCAGTAAACGAAATTGGACAGCCGGGCAGGGGCGGGCACGCTTCCTTCCCAGAATAATCAAGAAGGCGGCCAGTCATGATTCAGATGCAAACAAACCTCGACGTGGCGGACAATTCCGGCGCCCGTCGTGTCATGTGCATCAAGGTGCTGGGCGGCTCGAAGCGGAAATACGCCTCCGTCGGCGACATCATCGTGGTGTCGATCAAGGAGGCCATTCCGCGCGGCCGCGTGAAGAAGGGCGATGTGATGAAGGCGGTCGTGGTGCGCACCGCCAAGGACATCCGCCGCCCGGACGGCAGCGTGATCCGTTTCGACAAGAACGCGGCCGTTCTCGTCGACAACAAGAAAGAACCCGTCGGCACGCGTATCTTCGGGCCGGTTCCGCGCGAGCTTCGCGCCAAGAACCACATGAAGATCATCTCGCTCGCGCCAGAAGTTCTGTAAGGAGCCGGTGAAATGCAGAAGATTCGTAATGGCGACAAGGTCGTCGTTCTCGCCGGCAAGGACAAGGGCCGCAACGGCGAAGTCCTGTCGGTCCAGCCGAAGGACGACACGGCGGTCGTGCGCGGCGTCAACATGATCGTGCGCCACCAGCGGCAGACCCAGTCGCAGGAGGGCGGGCTGATCCGCAAGGAAGCGCCGATCCATCTGTCGAACCTCGCCGTCGCCGATCCGAAGGACGGCAAGCCGACCCGCGTCGGCTTCCGCGTCGAGAAGGACGGCACCAAGGTGCGCGTCGCCAAGCGCTCGGGAGAAGTCATCAATGGCTAAGGCTCAGGAATACATGCCGCGGCTGAAGAAGGTCTATCGCGAGACCATCCGCAAGGCGTTGCAGGAGCAGTTCAAGTACGAGAACGAGATGCAGATCCCGCGTCTCGACAAGATCGTGCTCAATATGGGCGTCGGCGAGGCGACGGGCGATTCCAAGAAGCCCACGGTCGCGGCCGAGGATCTGGCGCTGATCGCCGGCCAGAAGGCGGTGGTGACGCGGGCGCGCAAGTCGATCGCCTCCTTCAAGGTGCGCGAGAACATGCCGATCGGCACCAAGGTCACGCTGCGCCAGGACAGGATGTACGAGTTCCTGGACCGCCTCGTGAACATCGCGCTGCCGCGCGTCCGCGACTTCCGCGGGCTCAACGCCAAGAGCTTTGACGGCCGTGGCAACTACGCCATGGGCATCAAGGAGCACATCGTGTTCCCGGAGATCAACTACGACAAGGTCGATCAGATCTGGGGCATGGACATCATCGTTTGTACGACTGCCAAGACGGACGACGAGGCCCGGGCGCTGCTCAAGGCCTTCAACTTCCCCTTCCGGCAGTAACGGCGGCGATCAGAGGATTTTTCGAGAAATGGCAAAGACCAGCTCAGTCGAGAAGAACAACCGCCGGCGCAGGCTTGCGGCGCAGTATGCCGCGAGGCGCAAGGCGCTCAAGGACGTGGTGATGGACCAGTCCAAGCCGCTGGACGAGCGTTTCCGCGCCCAGCTCAAGCTGAACGAGCTGCCGCGCAACTCGTCCAAGACCCGCATCCGCAACCGCTGCGAGGTGACGGGCCGTCCGCGCGCCGTCTACCGCAAGCTGATGATGAGCCGCGTCGCGCTGCGCGAGCTCGGCAATACGGGCCTGATCCCGGGCCTTGTGAAGTCGAGCTGGTAAGGAGGTACGGATATGTCGATGAACGATCCTCTCGGCGATATGCTGACCCGCATCCGCAACGCCATCGGCCGCCGCAAGTCGAAGGTCTCCACGCCTGCCTCCAAGCTGCGCGCCCGCGTGCTCGACGTGCTGAAGGCGGAAGGCTACATCCGCGACTACAGCCAGACCGATTTCGACAACGGCAAGTCCGAGATCGAGATCGAGCTGAAGTATTTCGACGGCGTGCCGGTGATCCGCGAGATCGCCCGCGTCTCGAAGCCGGGCCGCCGCGTCTATGTCGCCGCCAAGTCGATCCCGCAGGTCGCCAACGGCCTGGGCATCTCGATCCTGTCGACGCCGAAGGGCGTGATGGCCGATCACGAGGCCCGCGAGCAGAATGTCGGCGGCGAAGTGCTCTGCCAGATATTCTAGTCGGCCGTTGATCGTCGGTCGTCATTCGACTCGACCGACGACCGGCGACCCACGAATGACGTATAGAGAAGGAGACAAAAGATGTCTCGTATTGGAAAGAAACCCGTTCCGGTTCCCTCCGGCGTCACCGCCAATGTGAGCGGCCAGACCGTCACGGCCAAGGGCCCGAAGGGCGAGCTGAAGTTCCTCGTCAATGACGAGGTGCTGGTCAAGCTGGAGAACGGCCAGATCGCCGTGGAGCCGCGCGACGACAGCAAGGCTGCGCGGTCCAGGTGGGGCATGTCCCGCACGCAGATCGTGAACATTCTCGACGGCGTCACCAAGGGTTTCGAGCGCAAGCTGGAGATCACCGGCGTCGGCTACCGCGCTGCGATGCAGGGCAAGAACCTGCAGCTCGCGCTGGGCTTCAGCCACGACGTCGTCTACGAGACGCCGGCCGGCATCACCATCGCCACGCCGAAGCCGACGGAGATCGTCGTTTCCGGCATCGACAAGCAGCAGGTCGGCCAGGTCGCGGCCGAGATCCGCGAGTATCGCGGCCCCGAGCCCTACAAGGGCAAGGGCGTGCGCTATGCCGGCGAGAAGATCGTCCGCAAGGAAGGCAAGAAGAAGTAATACGTCGGTCGTTCTTCGTCGGTCGCCGGTCGAATACCGGCCACGACCGACGACCGACGATCCACGAACGACGGGAAGTTCGACATGGCCGAGAAACAAGCTATCCAGAAGCGCGCACAGCGCATCCGCCGCCAGATCAGGAAGGTCGCGGGCGACCGTCCGCGCCTTTCGGTGCATCGCTCCTCCAAGCACATCTATGCCCAGATCATCGACGATGCGAAGGGCCACACGGTGGCCGCCGCCTCGACGCTGGAAAAGGAGCAGAAGGGCGGGCTGAAGACCGGGGCGGACTCCGCCGCGGCCGCCGCGGTCGGCAAGCTGATCGCCGAGCGCGCGCTGAAGGCGGGCGTCAAGGACGTGGTGTTCGACCGCGGTGCCTACATCTATCACGGCCGCGTCAAGGCGCTGGCCGAGGCGGCCCGCGAGGGCGGCCTGACCTTCTGACGGTAAATGGTGAATGGCAGGAAGATAGGGCAGGGCGGCGCGGCCGCGTTCTGACAATCCCCCATTTCACCATTCACCGCATTGAAATTTTCACCGCGGACCGGCATAAGCCGGCCGCAGACAGCAACCCGTGCTTCCGGAAAAGAACAAGGACTAGGACATGGCACAGGAACGTAGGGAAGGCGGCCGCGATCGCGAGCGCAGCCGTGACCGGGAGGAGCGCGACAGCGAGTTCGTCGACAAGCTCGTCCACATCAATCGCGTCGCCAAGGTGGTGAAGGGCGGCCGTCGCTTCGGCTTCGCCGCGCTCGTCGTCGTCGGCGACCAGAAGGGCCGCGTCGGCTTCGGCCACGGCAAGGCGCGCGAAGTGCCGGAGGCGATCCGCAAGGCGACCGAGAGCGCCAAGCGCGACCTGATCTTCGTGCCGCTGCGCTCCGGCCGCACGCTGCATCACGACGTCGAGGGCCGCTGGGGCGCCGGCAAGGTGCTGCTGCGCGCCGCCAAGCCTGGCACGGGCATCATTGCCGGCGGTCCGATGCGCGCCGTCTTCGAGACGCTCGGCATGCATGACGTGGTCGCCAAGTCGATGGGTTCGTCGAACCCTTACAACATGGTCCGCGCCACGTTCGACGCGCTGAAGAACCAGCTTCATCCGAAGGATGTGGCGGCCCAGCGCGGCATCAAGTATTCCACGCTTCAGGCCCGCCGCGGCTCCGCCGTCGCGGCCGAAGAATAGCGGCCGAGGGGATAGACCATGGCCAAGAAAGCTGAAGTCAAGAAGGCCGCCGGCAAGACGATTACCGTCGAGCAGACCGGCAGCCCCATCCGCCGGCCCAAGGAGCAGCGCGCGACGCTGGTCGGGCTCGGTCTCAACAAGTTGCATCGCCGCCGCACGCTGGAGGACACGCCCTCCGTGCGCGGCATGATCAACTCGGTGCAGCATCTCGTTCGCATCGTCGACGAGAAGTAGGATCGAGGAGCTATCCGCTATGAAACTCAACGAAATCAGCGACAACGAAGGCGCGACCCATTCGCACAAGCGACTCGGGCGCGGTATCGGCTCGGGCAAGGGCAAGACCGGCGGTCGCGGCGTCAAGGGACAGAAGTCCCGTTCCGGCGTCGCCATCAACGGCTTCGAGGGCGGCCAGATGCCGCTTTACCGGCGCCTGCCGAAGCGCGGCTTCAAGAATCCCTTCTCGAAGGATTACAATGCCGTCTCGCTCGCCCGTATCCAGACGGCGGTGGACGCCGGCAAGCTCGACGCCGGCGCGACGATCGACGCGGCGGCCCTGATCAAGGCCGGCGTGATCCGCCGCGCCAAGGACGGCGTGCGCGTGCTGGGCGGGGAGGGCGACCTCAAGGCCAAGCTCAATCTCGACGTCGCGGGCGTCTCCAAGTCCGCTCAGGAGAAGATCGAGAAGGCCGGCGGCTCGGTGAAGCTGCCCGTCGTGGCCGAGCCCGTCAGGAAGATGGCGCCGAAGCCCAAGAAGACCGACTGAACCGCGGTCTTTAGCGGCGGGCGACAGTCCGCCGCTTGCATGTTCGTTCTCCGGAGCCTATCTCGTGCGTCGGTGACGCGCGCCATCGGCTCCGGCTCTCCAGCGCGATCCAGCGGAGAATTTGCATGGCATCGGCTGCCGAACAACTTGCCGCCAATCTGAATTTCGCTGCCTTCGCCAAGGCGGAGGATCTGAAGAAGCGTATCTGGTTCACGCTCGGCGCATTGCTGGTCTACCGGCTCGGAACCTACATCCCGCTGCCGGGGATCAATCCGGATGCCTTCGCACAGGCGTTCAAGTCGCAGAGCGGCGGCGTACTCGGCATGTTCAACGCCTTCGCCGGCGGCGCGGTCGAGCGTATGGCGATCTTCGCGCTGGGCATCATGCCCTATATCTCCGCCTCCATCATCATGCAGCTCATGACGTCGGTCGTTCCGTCGCTCGAAGCGCTGAAGAAGGAAGGCGAGCAGGGCCGCAAGATCATCAACCAGTACACACGCTACGGCACGGTGCTCCTGGCCCTGGTCCAAGCCTACGGCATAGCCGTGGGACTTGAGAGCGGCAACGGCATCGTCATCGATCCCGGCTGGTTCTTCCGCATCTCGACCGTCATCACGCTGGTCGGCGGCACGATGTTCCTGATGTGGCTCGGTGAGCAGATCACCGCGCGCGGTATCGGCAACGGTATTTCGCTCATCATCTTCGCCGGCATTGTGGCCGGGCTGCCGCATGCGATCGGCGGCACGCTGGAACTCGGCCGCACCGGTGCGCTGTCCACCGGCCTGATCGTCGGCATCGTGGTGCTTGCCATCGTGGTGATCGCGGTGATCGTGTTCTTCGAGCGCGCGCAGCGCCGCCTGCTGATCCAGTATCCGAAGCGCCAGATCGGCAACCGGATGTTCCAGGGGGACACCTCGCACCTGCCGCTGAAGCTCAACACGTCGGGCGTCATTCCGCCGATCTTCGCCTCGTCGCTGCTGCTCCTGCCGGCGACGGCCGCTGGCTTCTCGAACGGCCAGAACCTGCCGTCGTGGGTGAGCGCGGCGCTGACGGCGGTCGGCCACGGCCAGCCCCTCTACATGTTGCTCTACGCCGCGATGATCGTGTTCTTCACGTTCTTCTACACGGCGATCGTCTTCAACCCGAAGGACACCGCGGACCAGCTCAAGAAGCACTCAGGCTTCATCCCCGGCTATCGCCCGGGCGAGCGCACGGCCGAATATATCGACTACGTCCTCACCCGCATCACCGTGATCGGCGCCATCTATCTGGTGCTGGTCTGCCTGCTTCCGGAGTTCCTGATCTCGTCCACCGGCGTGCCGTTCTATCTCGGCGGAACCTCGCTGCTCATCGTCGTGAGCGTCACGCTGGATACGGTCGCGCAGATTCAGGGACATCTGATCGCCCATCAGTATGAAGGGCTGATCAAGAAGTCGAAGCTGCGTGGGGGAAAGAGGGGACGATGAGGCTGATACTGCTCGGGCCGCCGGGGGCGGGCAAGGGGACGCAGGCACAGAGACTGGTCGAGACATACGGCATTCCGCAGCTTTCCACCGGGGACATGCTGCGCGCCGCCGTCGCCGCGAAGACGCCTGTCGGCCTGAAGGCGAAGGCTGTGATGGATGCAGGCGAGCTGGTGTCGGATGCCATCGTCAACGCCATCGTCGCCGAGCGCATCGATCAGCCTGACTGTGCCAGCGGCTTTATCCTCGACGGATATCCGCGGACGCTGCCGCAAGCCGACGCGGTCGAGGCGATGCTTGCGGAGCGACGGATCGCGCTCGATGCCGTGGTCGAGCTCGTCGTGGACGACAAGGCGCTCGTCGGCCGCATCGTCAAGCGCGCCGAGGACGCGAAGGCGGCCGGCCAGCCGGTCCGCAAGGACGACAATCCCGAGGTCTTCGAGGAACGGCTGCGCGAATACTACAAGAAGACCGCGCCGCTGACCGGCTACTACTACGCCAAGGGACTGCTGAAGACGGTCGACGGTATGACCCCGATCGACGCCGTGACGAAGCAGATCGGGGAGAGGCTGAAATCCGCGAGCCGGGCGCTCGCCTGAAAGATTGCGATCAAGGCAGTTGACACAGGGCCGCTTCCGGACTATGGCGGCCCGTCTTCCGTTCAGATCAGCGGCTGAGGGCCTTTTGGGGCCGTTGCTGCCGCGTTGATTGGAAACACCCGCAAGGGCCGGCCTCCACCGGACGCGGGACGACAACAACCTGCCGGCCGGGCATATTGCCACGGACCGGCCCACATGGAGAGACGAAGATGGCCCGCATAGCCGGCGTCAACATTCCGACCAACAAGCGCGTCGTCATCGCGCTTCAGTACATTCACGGCATCGGGCCGAAGTTCGCCAAGGAAATCACCGAGAAGGTGGGCATTCCGGCCGAGCGACGCGTCAACCAGCTGACCGACGCCGAGGTGCTCCAGATCCGCGAGGCGATCGACCGCGACTACCAGGTCGAGGGCGATCTGCGCCGCGAGGTCTCGATGAACATCAAGCGGCTGATGGACCTCGGCTGCTATCGCGGCCTGCGTCACCGCCGCTCGCTGCCCGTCCGCGGCCAGCGCACGCATACCAACGCCCGCACCCGCAAGGGCCCGGCGAAGGCGATCGCGGGCAAGAAGAAATAAGGCGGTCGGCAATCGGCAGTAGGCAATCGGATTTCCGGCTGCCGACTGCCTGCTCACGACTGCCGCAGGTGTAGCCGCTGGCATTACGGCGGCGTAGAGATCGAAAGGCAAGACATGGCCAAGGAAGCCACCCGCGTTCGCCGCCGCGAACGCAAGAACATTTCGTCGGGAACCGCGCACGTCAATTCGACGTTCAACAACACGATGATCACCATCACCGACGCGCAGGGCAATGCGATCGCCTGGTCGTCGGCCGGGGCTCAAGGGTTCAAGGGTTCGCGCAAGTCGACCCCCTTCGCCGCCCAGGTGGCAGCCGAGGACGCGGCGCGCAAGGCGCAGGAGCACGGCATGCGCACGCTAGAAGTCGAGGTGAACGGCCCCGGGTCGGGCCGCGAGTCGGCGTTGCGCGCCTTGCAGGCCGCGGGCTTCACCATTACATCCATTCGCGACGTGACCCCGATCCCGCACAATGGCTGCCGGCCGCGCAAGAAGCGCCGCGTCTGATTTGACTGCACGATGAAAGGGGCGTCCTTTGCGGCGCTCCTTCCTGGTTTCCAGATCGCCCGCCACGATTGGATGGTGCCGGGCGCAGGAAGGAAGAGACATGATCCAGAAGAACTGGCAAGAACTGATCAAGCCGAACAAGATCGACTTCTCCTCGAAGGGGCGGACGCTGACCACACTGGTCGCCGAGCCTCTGGAGCGCGGCTTCGGCCTGACGCTGGGCAATGCGCTGAGGCGCGTCCTGCTCTCCTCGCTGCGCGGCGCGGCCGTCACGGCGGTGCAGATCGACGGCGTGCTGCATGAGTTCTCCTCGATCGCCGGCGTGCGCGAGGACGTCACCGACATCGTGCTCAACATCAAGGAAATCGCCATCAAGATGGAAGGCGACGGGCCGAAGCGCATGGTCGTGCGCAAGCAGGGTCCGGGCGCCGTCACCGCCGGCGACATCCAGACCGTGGGCGACGTCGAGATCCTCAACCCCGACCATGTGATCTGCACGCTGGACGAGGGCGCGGAGATCCGCATGGAGTTCACCGTCGACACCGGCAAGGGCTACGTGCCGGCCGAGCGCAACCGCGCCGAGGACGCGCCGATCGGCCTCATCCCGGTCGACTCGCTCTATTCGCCGGTCAAGAAGGTCTCCTACAAGGTCGAGAACACCCGCGAAGGCCAGGTGCTCGACTATGACAAGCTGACCATGACGATCGAGACCAACGGCTCGGTGACGGGCGAGGACGCGGTTGCATTTGCAGCCCGCATCCTGCAGGATCAGCTCGGCCTGTTCGTCAATTTCGACGAGCCGCAGAAGGCGGTGGCCGAGGAGGCCGTCACCGAGCTCGCCTTCAACCCGGCGCTGCTCAAGAAGGTCGACGAGCTGGAGCTGTCGGTGCGTTCGGCCAACTGCCTGAAGAACGACAACATCGTCTATATCGGCGACCTGATCCAGAAGACGGAAGCCGAGATGCTGCGCACGCCGAATTTCGGCCGCAAGTCGCTCAACGAAATCAAGGAAGTCCTCGCCTCCATGGGGCTGCATCTCGGCATGGAAGTGCCGGACTGGCCGCCGGAGAACATCGAGGATCTCGCGAAGCGTTACGAGGATCAGTATTGAGCGGCAGTCGGCGATAGGCAGTCGGCAGTCGGATTTCCGATTGCCGATCTGCCCACTGCCGACTGCCTGATTTGAACGCCGGGCGTCAGTGCCCACAACCTTAGGAGAAGAGCCATGCGTCACGGATTCCGCGGCCGCCGGTTCGCCCGCAGCATCAGCCATCGCAAGTCGATGTTCGCCAACCTGTCCGCCTCGCTGATCGAGCACGAGCAGATCGTCACCACGCTGGAGAAGGCGAAGGACCTGCGTCCGATCGTCGAGAAGCTGGTGACGCTTGGCAAGCGCGGCGACCTGCATGCGCGCCGCCAGGTGATCGCCCAGATCGGCAACGAGAAGCTGGTGAAGCGCCTTTTCGAGACGATCGCGCCCCGCTACGCCGACCGCCATGGCGGCTACCTGCGCATCATGAAGGCCGGCTTCCGCCACGGCGACAATGCCGCGCTCGCCGTCATCGAGTTCGTCGACCGCGACACCTCCGCGAAGGGGGCAGCCGACCGTGCGCGCCTCGAACTCGAGGGTGCCGGCGAGGAAGCCCAGGCGGCCTGATCCGGATTTTTCGGGGCAGGGGCTTCGGTCGCCCGCTCCCATATCTATGAAAAGCCCGAAGGCTGCTCCAGCCTTCGGGCTTTTCGATTCAGGTGCCGATATTCTTCGCCGGGCGCCCCCGAATCGGGAAGCGAGCGGCGGACGGCGACGGCGCGTCACCCTCGGGTTTCCCTCGTACAAAAATAGAACAAATCTTGATTGTTATTTATGATCAATAGCTTGATGCCTCTTGCCAAAATAGAACAAAAAAGGTACAAACTGACGACCGAAGACGACACCGACGGCCTTCATTGACGATCAAGGGGTAAATGTATCATGGCTCAGAACACGCTGCGGCTCGTAGAGGACAAACCGGTGGACACCAACAAGTCGAAGGCCCTGGATGCGGCGCTCTCCCAGATCGAGCGCGCCTTCGGCAAGGGCTCGATCATGCGGCTCGGCCAGAACGATCAGGTCGTCGAGATCGGCACTGTCTCAACCGGTTCGCTCGGGCTGGACATCGCGCTCGGCGTCGGCGGCCTGCCGCGCGGCCGCATCATCGAGATCTACGGGCCGGAAAGCTCGGGCAAGACGACGCTCGCCCTTCACACGGTGGCCGAGGCGCAGAAGAAGGGCGGCATCTGCGCCTTCGTCGATGCCGAGCACGCGCTCGATCCCGTCTATGCCCGCAAGCTCGGCGTCGATCTCGAAAACCTGCTGATCTCGCAGCCCGACACGGGCGAGCAGGCGCTTGAGATCTGCGACACGCTGGTGCGCTCCGGCGCGATCGACGTGCTGGTGGTGGACTCGGTCGCGGCGCTGACGCCGCGCGCCGAGATCGAGGGCGAGATGGGCGATTCGCTGCCCGGCCTGCAGGCCCGCCTGATGAGCCAGGCGCTGCGCAAGCTGACCGCCTCGATCTCGCGCTCCAACACGATGGTGATCTTCATCAACCAGATCCGCATGAAGATCGGCGTCATGTTCGGCTCGCCCGAGACCACGACGGGCGGCAACGCGCTGAAGTTCTATGCCTCGGTGCGCCTCGACATCCGCCGCATCGGCTCGGTCAAGGACCGCGAGGAGGTCGTCGGCAACCAGACCCGCGTCAAGGTCGTGAAGAACAAGCTCGCCCCGCCCTTCAAGGTGGTGGAATTCGACATCATGTATGGCGAGGGCGTGTCCAAGACCGGCGAGCTGATCGATCTCGGCGTCAAGGCGGGCGTCATCGAGAAGTCCGGCGCCTGGTTCTCCTACAATTCTCAGCGCCTCGGCCAGGGCCGCGAGAACGCAAAACAGTTCTTGCGCGACAATCCCGAACTCGCGCGGGAAGTGGAGACGGCGCTCCGCCAGAATGCCGGCCTGATCGCCGAAAAGTTCCTTGAGAATGGCGGCGAGAGTTTCGACGACGCCGGCGAGGCATGAGGCGGGGATCGGTCCGCCGCCTTCCGAACGGAATGATTCAAGCCGCCGGCCTTCGAGCCGGCGGTTTTGTCTTTGCCGGATGCGCACTCCGTTCTGTCAAGGCTTTCTGGACAGTGTGCCGATCGGCGGCTAAAAGCCGGACGAAATCCTTTGCCGGGCCGCAGGCGGTCCGGCCTTTGCTTTCAGGCACATGGTTTTGAGAAGATGGCGATGAGCGGCGTCAACGAGATCAGGTCGACTTTTCTCGACTATTTCCGGCGAAACGGCCACGAGGTCGTGGCGTCGAGCCCTCTGGTCCCGCGCAACGACCCGACGCTCATGTTCACCAATGCCGGCATGGTGCAGTTCAAGAACGTCTTCACCGGGCTGGAGCAGCGTCCCTACAGCCGCGCCACGACCTCGCAGAAATCCGTGCGCGCCGGCGGCAAGCACAACGACCTCGACAATGTCGGTTATACGGCGCGCCATCTCACCTTCTTCGAGATGCTCGGCAATTTCTCCTTCGGCGATTATTTCAAGGAGCGCGCCATCGAGCTCGCCTGGAATCTCATCACCAAGGATTTCGGGCTGCCGAAGGACAAGCTGCTCGTCACCGTCTATCACACGGACGACGAGGCGGCCGGCTACTGGAAGAAGATCGCCGGCTTTTCCGACGACCGCATCATCCGCATCCCGACCTCGGACAATTTCTGGGCGATGGGCGACACCGGCCCCTGCGGCCCGTGCTCGGAGATCTTCATCGACCGCGGCGAGCATATCTGGGGCGGCCCGCCCGGCAGCCCGGAGGAGGACGGCGACCGTTTCCTGGAATTCTGGAACCTCGTCTTCATGCAGTACGAGCAGGTCACGAAGGAGGAGCGGATAGACCTGCCGCGCCCGTCCATCGACACCGGCATGGGGCTGGAGCGGATGGCCTCGATCCTGCAGGGCGTCGACAGCGTCTTCGAGACGGACCTTTTCCGCCACCTCATCGACGCGGCCGCCTCCGAACTCGGCCGCGGGCCGGATGCGGAGACCGTGGCGTCCTTCCGGGTGATCGCGGACCATCTGCGCTCCTCCGCCTTCCTCGTCGCCGACGGGGTCCTGCCGTCGAACGAGGGCCGCGGCTACGTGCTGCGGCGCATCATGCGGCGCGCCATGCGCCATGCGCAGCTTCTCGGTGCGAAGGAGCCGCTGATGTGGCGCCTCGTGCCGGCGCTGGTGCGCGAAATGGGACAGGCCTATCCCGAGCTCGGCCGGGGCGAGGCGCTGATCACCGAGACGCTGAAGCTGGAGGAGACGCGCTTCCGCCAGACGCTGGCGCGTGGCCTCGGCCTGCTCGCCGATGCGACGGCCGACCTGAAGTCGGGCGACATGCTGGACGGCGAGACGGCCTTCAAGCTCTACGACACCTACGGGTTCCCGCTCGATCTGACGCAGGACGCGCTGCGCCAGCGCAACATCTCCGTCAATCTCGACGGCTTCAACGACGCCATGCAGCGCCAGAGGGCGGAGGCGCGCAAGAGCTGGGCCGGCTCCGGCGAGGCCGCGACCGAGGCGATCTGGTTCGGCCTGCGCGAGAAGACCGGAGCGACCGAGTTCCTCGGCTACGACACGGAAGAGGCGGAGGGCGTGGTGCTGGCACTGGTCAAGGATGGCAAGGAGGTCGGCGAGGCCGGCGAGGGCGCCGAGGTCTCGGTGATCCTCAACCAGACGCCGTTCTACGGCGAATCCGGCGGCCAGATGGGCGACACCGGCACGATTTCCGGCGACGGCTTCTCCTTCACGGTGACGGATACGCAGAAGAAGGCGGACGGCATTTTCGTCCATGTCGGCAAGGTGACGAAGGGCACGCTGAAGGTTGGCGCGGCCGCCGAGCTGAAGGTGGCGCATGAGCGCCGGGCGCGGCTGCGCGCCAACCATTCGGCGACGCATCTCCTGCATGAGGGCCTGCGCGAGGTGCTGGGCACCCATGTCGCGCAGAAGGGCTCGCTGGTGGCGCCCGAGCGGCTGCGCTTCGACTTCTCGCATCCGAAGCCGATCAGCGCGGAGGAGCTGGAGCGCGTGGAAGAGCTCGCCAACGAGATCATCGTGCAGAACGCGCCCGTCACGACGCGGCTGATGAGCGTCGACGCGGCGATCGCCGAGGGCGCCATGGCGCTGTTCGGCGAGAAATACGGCGACGAGGTGCGCGTGGTGTCGATGGGCACGGGCCTGCACGGCGCAAAAGAGAACCGGCCTTACTCGGTCGAACTGTGCGGCGGCACGCATGTGCGGGCGACCGGCGACATCGGCATGGTGCGCATCGTATCGGAAGGCGCCGTGGCAGCGGGCGTGCGCCGTGTCGAGGCGCTGACCGGCGGCGCGGCGCGCCGGCATCTCGACGAGCAGGAGCGACGGCTGAAGGCCGTCGCCGCGGCGCTGAAGGTCGGCCCCGCCGATGTTCTGGCGCGCGTCGAGTCGCTGGTGGACGAGCGCCGCAAGCTGGAGCGCGAGCTTGCCGAGGCGCGCAAGAAGCTGGCGCTGGGCGGCTCCGGCCCGGCGGATGCCGCGGCCGCGGTCGAGACCATCGCCGGCGTCGGCTTCCTGGGAAAGTCCGTGTCGGGCGTCGCGCCGAAGGACCTGAAGAATCTCGCCGACGAGGGCAAGAAGTCGCTCGGCTCCGGCGTGGTGGTTTTCGTCGGCGCCTCGGACGACGGCAAGGCGAGCGTCGTGGTCGGCGTCACCGAGGATCTGACCAAGCGCTTCAGCGCGGTGGACCTCGTGCGCGTGGCGTCCGCCGCGCTCGGCGGGCAGGGTGGCGGCGGCCGCCCCGACATGGCGCAGGCCGGCGGCCCCGACGCAACCAAGGCGGACGACGCCATCGCCGCGGTGAAGGCCGCGCTCGCCGCCGCCTGAGCGGCACCCTTCCGAAGGGTGAACAGCGTGTTCGCCGTTCGCGTGCTTGCGCGGGCGGCCGGTTGCGCCGATCTGGAGTGCGGCGATGAATTGCGCCGGACGGAGACCCCCATGAGCGCGCTGCCCTTTTCCGCGACCACGCCGATCAGCATTTCCCGCGTCGGGCTGAAGGCACGCGACGCCGAGGCGCTCGCCGGCTTCTACAAGGCGCTGCTCGGCTTCGAGGAGTTGTCGCGCTCGGGCGGCGAGGTCGCGCTCGGCGCCGCCGGCCGCGAGCTTCTGCGCATCGAGAGCGCGCCGAAGGCCAAGCCCGACGATCCGCGCGGCGCCGGCCTTTTCCACACCGCATTCCTGCTGCCGTCGCGCGCCGATCTCGGCCGCTGGATCCGGCACGCCGCGGAGACCCGCATTCAGATCGAGGGTGCGTCGGACCATCTGGTCAGCGAGGCGCTCTATCTGACGGATCCGGAAGGCAACGGCATAGAAATCTATGCCGACCGGCCGAAGGAGGACTGGGGCTGGAACGGCGACACGGTCGCCATGGCGACGAAGCGGCTGGACATCGGGAGCGTCGTCGCCGCGGCGCGACCCGAGGACGGCGCGTGGGCGGGCGCGCCGGAAAACACCGTTGTCGGCCATGTGCATCTGCGCGTCGGCGATCCGAACGAGGCGGAAAAATTCTGGCACGAGGTTTTCGGCTTCGACACGGTGGCGAAATATGGCGCGCAGGCCGTGTTCCTGTCGACGGGCGGCTATCACCACCATATCGGCGCCAACACCTGGCAGAGCGCGGGCGCGGGCCGGCGCGACCCGGATCGTTCGGGCCTGTCCTGGGTAGAGCTGCGCGCCACGGACGGTAGGTTGTCCGGAGAGCAGGTCGATCCGTGGGGCACCGTGATCAGGACGATCGAGGCGTCGCCGGCCTGAGAGCGGCCATGATCCCCGTGACCGGCGGTTCGCAGAAGGCGGGCAAGCGACGACGCGTTTCGGTGGCCGGCAGGCAGGAATGTTAATCAGTTGCTGCTAGTGACGGCTTCGGGGCCTCACGCGCGGGCCTCGTGGCTATGTGGTCCGGGTGCGAGGAAAGCCATTGAACCGTTCGCGCAGCACGGCTGTCACAGGCTTCTCCGAAGCCGATGCCGGCCGTGAATCGCGGCCGGAGGGGCGATCCGTCGAGGAGCTGCTCTTCTGGATCAACTGCATCGGCGCGCCGGTGCTCGTGCTCGAAATGCATACGCTGGCGATCCGCCATGCCAATGACTGCGCGGCGGCTTTCTTCCTGAGGGAACGCGACGGCTTCAGCGGGCGCGTTGTCGGCGAGGTGGCCGGCGGCGAGGCCGAAATGATGCTCGGCCAGGTGTGGAGCACGTCTCCCGCGGGCGCGATTGGGCAGCCTTTTCTCATCCGTGGCCTCGTCAACGATCAGGAGCGGATGCTGATGGTGCGGGCCACCCGGATCGTCGTGGACGGAGAGGACCTGCGCCTGTTCACCTTCACCGACGCTCCGCCGGAGGGCTCGGTCACGCTTGCCGGCTGGCAGCACAACATGATGGAAATCCTCAACTGGCTTCCGTTCGGCTTCGAGATCGCGGACAACGAGGACAAGATTCAGTTCGCCAACGCGCAGTGCCGCACGCTGTTCGGCTACGAGCAGCATGAACTCCAGACCGCCGAGGACTGGTGGCGCCTGGCCTATCCCGATCCGCAGTACCGGGAGTATGCGAAACGCAAATGGGAGGCCGAGATCCTCGCCGCCCGGACCGAGAACCGCGAAATGACTCCCTTCGACCTGGAGGTGGCCACGGCCTCGTCGGAAACCCGGACGATCCAGTTCCGCCACCGCACGATCGGCAGCTTCAACATCAATCTCTTCCTCGACGTCACCCGTGAGCGGGCCTATGAGCGGGAGCTGAGGACCCTCGCGGGAACCGATCCGCTCACCGGCGCGATGAACAGGCGCCGCTTCTTCGACGAGGCTGCTCCGCTCTTCGAGGCCGGGATCCCGGTTGCGGTGCTGATGCTGGACATCGATCACTTCAAGGGCATCAACGATGCATACGGCCATGCGAGCGGCGACCTCGTCCTGCGGGAATTCACGCGCCGCTGCGCGGCCGCGCTGCGGAACGGCGACCGGCTGGCGCGCTTCGGCGGGGAGGAGTTCGCAATTCTCCTGCCCAACGTGACGTTGGAACCGGCGGCCTCGATGGCTGAGCGGCTGCGCGCGGCGATCGTAGGCCGTCCTTTCGGGGTGCTCGATACGAAACTCTCCGTAACCACGAGCATCGGCGTCACCCGCCGCATGCCGGGAGAGACGATGGACGCCGTGATCTCGCGGGCAGACGGGGCGCTCTACGAGGCGAAACGATCGGGCCGCAACCGCGTGGTCGTTGCGGAGGGATAGGCTCGGGACGCTGGCGGCTTCCCGGTCCGTTTTGAAGGCGGGCGGACGTCGTTCTCGATCCGATTGAACCGGCGATTCCGTCATGCCGAATGCGGACAACGTTCCGAGTGAGATCAAATGGGTCGAGAGGCTCGCTTTCCACGGAGAAGGGCCGGCGCCGGCCCGGCCGCGGCTACGGCCCGTCTTGCAGAAATCCGGCTATGTCGCCGAACACCTTGACGAACATCTCTTCCGTCAGCACGCCGGTGTTGGTGTTGTAGCGCGAGCAATGATAGCTGGAGAACAGTTCCATTCCGCCGATCGTGCCTCGCCCGCCATGGCGGAAGGGCAGGGCCAAGGGCCTGCCGCCCAGCGCCTTCACCGTCGACTGGTGTGCCACCGCGCCGAGCGCCAGGATGGCTTTCAGATTCGGAAAGCTGCCGATGGTCGCCGTCAGGAACAGCCGGCAGGTGTTGATCTCCGCCGGCAGCGGCTTGTTCTGCGGCGGCACGCAGCGCACGGCGTTGGTGATCGCGGTCCCGACGAGTTGCAGGCCGTCGTCGGGCCGCGCCGCGAAGACGCCCTCCGCGAAACCGAACCGGATCAGCGTCGGATAGAGCAGGTCGCCCGCAAAATCGCCGGTGAACGGACGCCCCGTCCGGTTGGCGCCGCGCAGGCCGGGCGCCAGCCCGACGATCAGCAGGCGGACGGCATCGCCGCCCCCGACAGGCAGGAAGGTCGGCACCGGGCCGTTGAACCATTGCGGCTCGACGGCCCGCCAGCCCGCGATGAAATCGTGCAGGCGCGGGCAGAGCGGACAGTCGTGCCCGGGTTCGACCGCCGTTGAGGACGGCACGCGGCGCTCAGTCGTCGTCCTCGTCGGCGTCCTGCGGATCGGGCCGCCGCGCCGGGCGCTCGGCCGGGTCGCGTCCGACGTCGCCCCGCAGGTTCGCCAGATCGATGAAATGATCGGCCTGCCGGCGCAGATCGTCCGAGATCATCGGCGGTTGCGACGCCATGGTCGAGACGATCGACACCTTGCGGCCGCGTCGCTGGAGCGCGTCGACCAGCGGGCGAAAATCCCCGTCGCCGGAGAAGATGACGAAATGGTCGACCGCCTCGACGAGCCCGAGCGCGTCGACGGTCAGCTCGATGTCCATGTTGCCCTTGATCTTGCGGCGCCCGGTGGAGTCGGTGAATTCCTTGGCCGGCTTGGTGACGACCTTGTAGCCATTGTAGTCCAGCCAGTCGATCAGCGGGCGGATCGAGGAGTATTCCTGGTCCTCGACCAGCGCCGTGTAGTAATAGGCGCGCAGCAGGTAGCCCTTCTTCTGGAAGTAGCCCAGAAGCTTGCGGTAATCGATGTCGAAACCGAGCGAGCGGGAGGCCGCGTAGAGGTTGGCGCCGTCGATGAGCAGGGCGATCTTTTCTCTTGCGTCAAACATGAGAGCATATGTCCGAATATGGAGTTGTCCGCCGGGCTGCCCGGCGGAGTGCAATGGGGTTCGCACATAACGCACCCGCGCCGGACTTCAAAGCGCGCCGGTGCCGAAGCAATCAAATGTGATCCCCGCGCGACGCCTGTCGAGGCCGTCCGCACCGCCGGAAGAGCCAAATTGCTTGAAAAGTTCGCCGCTTCAGTCTATGAGCCCGGCCTGTTCTTCCGAAATCGCCAAAGTTGAAAGGGGCATTCATGGCCCGTGTTACCGTCGAGGACTGTATCGACAAGGTCGACAACCGCTTCGAACTCGTCCTTCTGGCAAGCCACCGCGCGCGCCTCATCTCCCAGGGCGCCGGGATCATGGTCGATCGCGACAACGACAAGAACCCCGTGGTGGCGCTGCGCGAGATCGCCGACGAGGTGCTGTCGCCCGACGACCTCAAGGAGGATCTGATCCACTCGCTGCAGAAGCATGTCGAGGTGGACGAGCCCGAGGCGCCGGATACGCCCGAGGTCACCGACCAGACCGGCGTCGCCGTCGCGGCCACGACAGCCGACGAGGAGGACGAGGGCAACATCGCCTTCGACCGCATGTCCGAGGAGGACCTGCTGGCCGGCATCGAGGGCCTCGTCCCCCCGGAAAAGAGCGACGATTTCTGATCGCTCCCTTCGGGTGAATCGGCGGCCGAGGCATCTTTCGCCGCGCTGCAATTCATGGCTAAATTGGTTCAGGCGCCGCCCCCGCTTGCGGCGCCTGAGTCGTTTTGCGATCGGGACCGACCGGGAAGCCGCCTATGATGCGTCAGTATGAGCTTGTCGAGCGCGTCCAGCGCTACAAGCCCGACGCCAACGAGGCGCTTCTCAACAAGGCCTATGTCTACGCCATGCAGAAGCATGGCCATCAGCGCCGCGCCTCCGGCGACCCTTATTTCTCGCATCCGCTCGAAGTCGCGGCCATCCTGACCGACATGCACATGGACGAGGCGACCATCGCGGTCGCGCTGCTCCACGACACGATCGAGGACACGACCGCGACGCGCCAGGAGATCGACGAGCTGTTCGGTCCCGACCTCGGCCGCCTCGTCGAGGGCCTCACCAAGCTGAAGAAGCTCGACCTCGTCTCCAAGAAGGCGGAGCAGGCGGAAAACCTGCGCAAGCTCTTGCTGGCGATCGCCGAGGACGTGCGGGTGCTGCTGGTGAAGCTCGCCGACCGGCTGCACAACATGCGCACCCTCGACCACATGCCCGAAGCCAAGCGCCAGCGCATCGCCGAGGAGACGATGGACATCTATGCGCCGCTGGCCGGCCGCATGGGCATGCAGGGCGTGCGCGACGAACTCGAGGAACTGGCCTTCCGCACCCTCAATCCGGAGGCCTACAGGACGGTGACGGAGCGGCTGGCCGAGGTGGTGGAACGCAACCGCGGCATCATCGGCGACATCGAGAAGGCGCTCTCGACGCTGTTCGAAAAGCACGGCATCGCAGCGCAGGTGAAGGGCCGCCAGAAGAAGCCCTGGTCCGTGTTCCGCAAGATGGAGACCAAGGCGGTCGCCTTCGAGCAGCTTTCCGACATATTCGGCTTCCGCGTGCTGGTCGACACGGTGGAGGACTGCTACCGGGCGCTCGGCGCCATCCATATCACGTGGTCGATGGTTCCGGGCCGCTTCAAGGACTACATTTCGACGCCCAAGCAGAACGATTACCGCTCGATCCACACCACCATCGTCGGCCCCTCCAACCAGCGCATCGAGTTGCAGATCCGCACGCGCGGGATGAACCAGATCGCCGAATACGGCGTCGCCGCGCACGCGATCTACAAGGACGGGCCGGGCGGCACCAACGGTGCCGGTCCGTCGCTCTCGAAGGACACCAACGCCTATGCCTGGCTGCGCCGCACCATCGAGCAGCTTTCGGAAGGCGACAACCCCGAGGACTTTCTCGAGAACACCAAGCTGGAGCTTTTCCAGGACCAGGTCTTCTGCTTCACTCCGCAGGGCCGGCTGATCGCGCTGCCGCGCGGCGCCACCCCGATCGACTTCGCCTATGCGGTGCACACCGATGTCGGGGACACCTGCGTCGGCGCCAAGGTGAACGGCCGCACCATGCCGCTGATGACCGTGCTGAAGAACGGCGACGAGGTGGAGATCATCCGCTCGAAGGCGCAGACGCCGCCCGCCGCCTGGGAATCGATCGTGGTGACGGGCAAGGCGCGGGCAGCCATCCGCCGCGCCACCAAGATGGCGATCCGCAAGCAGTTTTCGGGACTCGGCACGCGCATCCTCGAACGCGCCTTCGAGCGCGCCGGCAAAAGCTTCCAGAAGGAGAAGCTGAAGCCGGTGCTGCCCCGGCTCGCCCGCAAGGACGTCGAGGACGTGCTGGCCTCGGTGGGGCGCGGCGAACTCGCCTCGGCGGACGTGCTGAAGGCGGTGTTTCCCGACTACAAGGACGAACGCGTCACGCCGCAGCCCGCCAAGCCGCGCGAGGAGGGCTGGTTCAACATCCGCAACGCCGCCGGCATGCTCTTCCAGCTTCCGGGCCGCGGCCGCCGCCAGCGCGGCGAGGCGAGGGCGGAGGGTGCCGTCCCGATCCGCGGCGTGCGCGGCGACCTGCCGGTCAAGTTCGCGCCGGAGGGCGCGGTGCCGGGCGACCGCATCGTCGGCATCATGCAGCCCGGCGCCGGCATCACCATCTACCCGATCCAGTCGCCCTCGCTGACCGCCTTCGACGACCAGCCGGAGCGCTGGATCGACGTGCGCTGGGACATCGAGGAGGGGATGAAGGAGCGGTTTCCCGCGCGTATCTCCGTCACCGCCATCAACGCGCCGGGCTCGCTCGCCGAGATCGCGCAGGTCATCGCCACCAACGACGCCAACATCCATACGCTTTCCATGATCCGCACGGCGCCGGACTTCACGGAGATGCTGGTCGACCTGGAGGTCTGGGATCTCAAGCATCTCAACCGCCTGCTCCAGCAGCTCCGCGAGAACTCGGCGGTGAGCGAGGCGCGGCGCGTCAACGGATGACGGGCCGCCGATCCATCGAGGGACGAACATGAACACAGCCGAGGTTCTCGACATCTTCCGCTCCGCGGGCGCCATCCTGGAGGGGCATTTCATCCTGACTTCGGGCCTGCGCAGCCCGGTCTTCCTGCAGAAGGCGCGCGTCTTCATGCATGCCGACAAGACCGAGGCGCTGTGCAGGGCGCTGGCGGAAAAGATCCGCGCCGCGGTTCCGGGCCGCATCGACTATGTGGTGGGGCCGGCGGTCGGCGGGCTCATCCCGGCCTACGAGACCTCGCGGCATCTCGGCGTTCCGGCCATCTGGGTCGAGCGCGAGCAGGGCGAATTCCGCCTGCGCCGCTTCGAGATCGAGAAGGGCGCGCGCGTCGTCGTGGTGGAGGATATCGTCACCACGGGGCTTTCCATCCGCGAGACGATCGATTGCCTGCGCAAGCTCGGCGCCGAGGTGGTGGCCGCGGCGTGCATCATCGACCGCTCCGCCGGCAAGTCCGACGTCGGCGTGCCGCTGGTGGTGCTCGCCGAATACGAGGTGCCGGCCTATCCGGCGGACCAGCTGCCGCCGGAACTGGCGAAGCTGCCGGCGGTGAAGCCGGGCAGCCGGAATATCTGAGAGGTTACGTGCTCTACGTTGCCCCCCTCTGTCCTGCCGGACATCTCCCCCACACGGGTGGAGAT
>JAFKJW010000067.1:0-26516 GCA_017305925.1 Hyphomicrobiales bacterium
GGTCCGCCACATTCCGGTTCTTCTGGACGAGGTGGCGGCCGCACTTGCGCCGCAGCCCGGCGAGACCTTCATCGACGGCACGTTCGGCGCCGGCGGCTATACGCGCGCGCTGCCCGCCGCCGGTGCCGCCGTCATCGCCATCGACCGCGATCCGGACGCCATCCGAGCCGGCGCGGCGCTGGCCGCGTCGTCCGGCGGCCGGCTGCGGCTCGTCCATTCCGCCTTCTCGCGCCTCGACGAGGTGGCGGAGGCGGCGGACGGCGTGGTGCTCGACATCGGCGTCTCCTCCATGCAGCTCGACGAGGCCGGCCGCGGCTTCTCCTTCCGCGCCGACGGGCCGCTCGACATGCGCATGGCGCAGGCAGGCACGAGTGCCGCCGATGTCGTCAACCGCTTCAAGGCGGAAGACCTGACCCGCATCTTCGGGCTGCTCGGCGAGGAGCGCCATGCCGGCCGCATCGCCCGCATGATCGAGGCGCGCCGGCGCAGCCGGCCGTTCACCCGGACGCTCGAACTGGCCGATGCCATCGAGACGCTCGTCGGCCGGAAACCCGGCGACAGGATCCATCCCGCCACGCGCGTCTTCCAGGCGCTGCGCATCTTCGTCAATGACGAGCTGGGCGAGCTGGCGCGGGCGCTCCTGGCGGCCGAGCGCGCGCTGAAGCCCGGCGGGCGGCTCGCCGTCGTCACCTTCCATTCGCTGGAAGACCGCATCGTCAAGCGTTTCATCGCCGACCGTTCGGCGCCGCCCTCCGGCTCGCGCCACCTGCCCGAGATGAAGGGCGACGAGCCGACCTTCGTGAAGCATGGCGGCGCGGTCACGGCGGACGAGGCGGAGGTGGCGGCCAACCCGCGCGCCCGCTCGGCCAGGCTGCGGGCGGCGGTGCGCACGGACGCGCCGGCGCGCAAGCCCGATCTTTCCCTGTTCGGCCTGCCGAGGCTGCCCGACATCGTGCGTCCGGAAGAGAGGTAGAGCGTGTTCCGCACCATCGACATCATCATGCTGGCGGTGATCGTGGCGTCCGCCGCGTTCACCTACAAGACCAAGCACGAGACGGAGAGCCGGCTTTCCGAGATCCGCAAGATCGAGGCGCAGATCAAGTACGAGGAGGACACGCTCGACGTGCTGAAGGCGGACTGGAGCCTGCTGACACAGCCGGTGCGCCTGGAGAGGCTGGTCAAGCTCTACGATGCCGACCTCGGCCTGAAGACCGTGGAGGTGACGCAATACGCCAGGCTGACGGACATCCCGAAGCGGCCCCTGTCGATCGAGGAGCTGACGTCGGACGCGGCGATCGCCGATCTCGGAACCGACGACCTGACGACGGGAGCCGTCGCACAATGATCCCCTTCTGGAAGAAACTGCGGGCCGGAACGGCGGCCAGGCCGATCGTGCTGGAAGGCGCGCGCAAGGCCACCGGAGGGCGGCCGCGCAACCGCGTCATGATGACCATGGCGGTGTTCTTCGGCATCTACGCCACGATTGGCGGGCGCCTCGTCTACTTCGCCATGCTCGATCCGGACGCCGGGCGCGGCCCGGCCCCCCACATCACGGCCGCGCGTCCGGATATCCTCGACCGCAATGGCGAGGTGCTGGCGACCGACATCAACATGGCCTCGCTCTTCGCCGAGCCGCGCCGCATCGTCGACGCGGACGAGGCGATCGAGAAGCTGTCGACCGTGCTGCCCGACCTCGACGCGGAGCAGACCTACAACAAGCTGAAGAGCGGCACCGGCTTCGTCTGGCTGCGCCGGCAGCTTTCGCCCAAGCAGCAGGCCGACATCATGGCGCTCGGCATTCCGGGCATCGGCTTCCGCGAGGAGAAGCGCCGCTTCTATCCGGGCGGCGAAACCGCCTCGCACATCCTCGGCCTGGTCAACATCGACAACCAGGGAATCGCCGGCATGGAGAAGTACATCGACAGCCAGGGGCTGGCCGATCTCCAGGCGTCGGGGCTGGCGACCGAGCGCGACCTCAGGCCGGTGAAGCTGTCGATCGACCTCAGGGTACAGCACATCGTGCGCGACGAGATCGTCGCCGGCATGGAGCGCTACCACGCGATCGCCGCCGGCGCCGTCGTGGTCAACGTCCACACCGGCGAGATCCTCGCCATGGCGTCGGTGCCGGACTTCGATCCGAACAACCCCTACAACGCCAACGACAAGGATCGGCTCAACCGCATGTCGGCCGGCCTGTACGAGATGGGCTCGACCTTCAAGAGCTTCACCACCGCGATGGCGCTGGATTCGGGCAAGACGACGCTCAAGAGCACGTTCGACGCCCGCCATCCGATCACCATCGGCCGCCAGACGATCCGCGA
The DNA here is from genome assembly GCA_017305925.1 of Hyphomicrobiales bacterium. Taxonomy (GTDB): domain Bacteria; phylum Pseudomonadota; class Alphaproteobacteria; order Rhizobiales; family Rhizobiaceae; genus Arvimicrobium. The sequence continues at coordinate 2,322 of JAFKJW010000067.1, forward strand.
CTTCCATGGCAAGAACCGCATCCTGACCGTTCCAGAGGTCTTCATCTATTCCTCCAACATCGGCTCGGCGCGCGAGGCCGACGTCGTGGGCATCGAGGGGCATCGGGAGTTCCTGCACCGCGTCGGCCTGCTCGACCGCATGACGACGGAACTGCCGGAGGTCGCCAAGCCGACGGAGCCGAAAGTCTGGAAGAAGGTCCATTCGATCACCATCGCCTTCGGCCACGGCGTCTCCACCACGCCGCTGCAGACGGCGATGGGCGCGGCTGCGCTGATGAACGGCGGCTGGCTCTTCAATCCCACCTTCCTGCCGCGCACCGAGGACGAGGCGATGGCCGAAGCCCGTAAGGTGGTGAAGGAGAAGACGTCGGAGGACATGCGCTACCTCTACCGGCTGAACGCGGAGAAAGGCTCCGGCAAGCGCGCCGAGGTGCCCGGCTACCGCGTCGGCGGCAAGACCGGCACGGCCGAGAAGGTGGTGAACGGCCGCTATTCGTCCGACAAGCGCTTCAACGCATTCCTGGCCGCCTTCCCGATGGACGACCCGAAATACGTGGTGCTGTCGATCATCGACGAGCCGAAGCCGGAGAAGCCCGGCATGGGCGCCACCGCGGGATCGAACGCGGCGCCGATCGTCGCCAACATCATCCGCCGCTCGGCGGCGATGCTCGGCGTCGAGCCAGAATTCGGTCACGAAAAGGAAGCAACTGTGGCATCGTATGAAGAATGATTCTGCACGGCATACGCCTTGCGTCCGCCGCATTTTGACAGCGATCTGGAACCCATGAAACTCAAGGACCTTGCGGGCTTGCTTCCTTCCGCCGGATTGCCGTCCGGCGACGGGGAGGTGGCCGGCGTGACCTCCGATTCCCGGCAGGTGCGCCCCGGCACGATCTTCGTCGCCGTGGCCGGCTCGAAGGCGGACGGTGCCGCCTTCGCCGCCGACGCGGCCGCCAGGGGCGCGGCGCTCGTCGTGGCGGACCGCGCGCTGGAAGGGCTCGGCGTGCCGGCCGTGCAGGTCGCCGATCCAAGGCATACGCTGGCGCTGCTCGCCGCCGCGCTCCATCCGGGGCAGCCGCGGACCATGGTCGCCGTCACCGGCACCAGCGGCAAGACGTCGGTCGCCTCCTTCACGCGGCAGATCTGGGAAGAGGCCGGAAATGCCGCCGCCAGCATCGGCACGACGGGCGTGGTGGCGCCCGGCCGCAACGACTACGGCTCGCTGACCACGCCGGATCCGGTCGCGCTGCACAGGCTCCTGTCGGAGCTTGCGGCTGCGGGCGTGACGCATGCCGCGATGGAAGCGTCCAGCCACGGGCTCGACCAGCGCCGCCTCGACGGCGTGAAGCTCGCCGCCGGCGGCTTCACCAATCTCGGGCGCGACCACATGGACTACCATCCGACCGTCGAGCATTATCACGCGGCCAAGATGCGGCTCTTCGATACGCTGCTGCCGAAGGGCGCGCCCGCCGTCGTCTTCGCGGACGATCCGTGGTCTGAGCCGACCATAAAGGCTGCGAAGGCCGCCGGGCTGGAGGTTTTGACGGTCGGGCGCGGCGGCGCCTTCCTGACGCTGAAGCGCGTCGAGCACGAGCGCTACCGGCAGCGCGCCGAAATCCTCTGCGCGGGACGGATCCACGAGATCGACCTGCCGCTGGCCGGCGACTTCCAGATCTACAACGCGCTGGTGGCGGCCGGGCTGGCGATCGCCACCGGCACCGATGCCGGCGTGGCGCTGCGGGCGCTCGAAAAGCTGAAGGGCGCGCCGGGCCGCCTCGACCTCGTGGGAACGACCGCCGAGGGCGCGCCGGTCTATGTCGACTACGCGCACAAGCCCGACGCGCTGGAAAACGTGCTGGCCTCGGTCAGGCCCTTCACCACCGGGCGCGTGGTCGTGGTGTTCGGCTGCGGCGGCGACCGCGACCGCGGCAAGCGGCCGATCATGGGCGAGATCGCGACGCGGCTCGCCGATGTCGCCATCGTCACCGACGACAATCCGCGCAGCGAGGTGCCGGAGACGATCCGCGCGGCGATCCTCGCGGCGGCGCCGGGCGCCATCGAGAGCGCCGACCGGCGCGAGGCGATCCGACGGGCCGTCGCGATGCTCGGGGCGGGCGACACGCTGGTCGTCGCCGGAAAGGGACACGAGGAGGGACAGACGGTGGGTTCGACGACTTTGCCCTTCTCCGATCACGAAGAGGTACGCATCGCGCTCAGAGGGCTTGCGGCATGAGCGCGCTCTGGACGGCGGACGATCTCGTCGCCGCGATCGACGGCCGGCCGGTCGGCACGCTGCCGCACGAGATCACCGGCATCTCCATCGACAGCCGCACGCTCAAGCCCGGCGAGGCCTTCTTCGCCATCAGGGGCGAGGCGATGGACGGGCACGATTTCGCCAGCGCCGCGATGAAGGCCGGCGCCGGCGCCCTCGTCGTCGCGGAGGGCAAGCTGCCGGCGCTCGGGCGGCTGGCGGTTCCGATGATCGTCGTTCCCGACGTGCTCAGCGCGCTCGAGAAGGCGGGAGTGGCGGCGCGGGCGCGCAGCCGGGCGAGGATCGTGGCCGTCACCGGATCGGTGGGCAAGACCAGCACCAAGGAGGCGCTGCGCCATGTGCTCTCGAGGCAGGGCAGCGTGCACGCCTCCGACAAGTCGTTCAACAACCATTGGGGCGTACCGCTGACGCTGGCCCGGCTGCCGGCGGACTGCGACTTCGCGGTGTTCGAGATCGGCATGAACCATCCGGGCGAGATCCGGCCGCTGGTCAAGATGGTCCGGCCGCATGTCGCCCTCGTCACCATGATCGCGGCCGCGCATCTCGGCCATTTCAGCGGCCTCGACGCGATCGCAGAGGCGAAGGCGGAGATCTTCGAGGGGCTGGAGCCGGAGGGTGCTGCGCTCCTCAACCGCGACGATTCCCGCTTCAATCTCCTGTCGAAGCTCGCCAAGCGGGCCGGCGTGAAGCGCATCGAGAGTTTTGGGGAAAGCGAGAGCGCGGCCTGCCGGCTGCTCGACGTGGCGCTCACGCCGGAATCCTCGGCGATCGTCGCGCGGATCGGCGGACGCGACGTGTCGGCCACCATCAACGTGCCGGGACGGCACATGGTGCAGAACGCGCTCGCGGTGCTCGGCGCCGCCAGCCTCCTCGGCGCGGACCCTGCCAAGGCCGCCGCGGCGCTGGCGACGCTCGCGGCCGAGAGCGGCCGTGGCCAGCGCCACGTGCTGCAATTGGCAGGCGGCGGGACGTTCCGGCTGATAGACGAAAGCTACAATGCCAACCCCGCCTCGATGCGCGCGGCGCTTGAGCTGCTCGCCGGAGCGCCGCTCGGCGCAGGCGGGCGGCGGATCGCGGTGCTGGGCGACATGCTGGAGCTCGGCACCCATGCGCGCAAGCTTCATGCCGCGCTGGCCGACCTCGTGAGGGCGGCCGGGGTCGACGTCGTGCTGCTCGCCGGGCCGGAGATGAAGGCGCTCTCCGACGCGCTCGGCACAAGCCTGGCGACAGAATACCGTGAGAATGTCGAGCAACTGAAGCCGGTACTGCTCGAAACGATTCGGCCCGGGGACACCGTGATGGTCAAATCGTCCAAGGGGATCGGCTTCTCGAAGCTCGTCGATCTGCTCCTCAAGCAGTTTTCGCAGCCGGTCGCCGAACAGAAGCGCGCCTGAGGGCCGCAGAGGGGACTACATTTTCGCATGCTGACCCTGCTGGTCCATTTCGCGGAGCACGTTCAGATCCTGAACGTCTTCCGCTACATCACCTTCCGAACCGGCGGCGCGCTGATCACGGCGGCTCTGATCGTGTTCATGTTCGGGCCGGGCATCATCGATTCGCTGAGGCTGCGGCAGGGCAAGGGCCAGCCGATCCGCGCCGACGGCCCGCAGACCCATTTCAAGAAGGCCGGCACGCCGACCATGGGCGGGCTGATGATCATGACCGGCATCATCGTCTCCACGCTTCTGTGGGCGAACCTCTCCAGCGTCTATGTGTGGGTGACGCTGTTCGTGACGGTCAGCTTCGGGGCGATCGGCTTCTACGACGACTACCTGAAAGTGACCAAGCAGTCGCATCTTGGCCTTTCCGGCAAGGCGCGGCTGGCGATTGAGTTCGTCATTGCCGGCATCGCGATCTTCTTCGTCATGCGCACCGGCCAGCCGCCCTTCTCCTCGTCGCTGACGTTTCCCTTCGCCAAGGACCTGCTGCTCAATCTCGGCTGGTTCTTCATCCCGGTGGGCGCCTTCGTCGTGGTGGGGGCGGGGAATGCGGTGAACTTTACCGACGGGCTCGACGGGCTCGCCATCGTGCCGATCATGATCGCCTCGGCGTCGTTCGGGGTCATCGCCTACCTCTCCGGCAACGCGGTCTTCGCGGAATACCTGCAAATCCATTTCGTGCCGGGCACCGGCGAGCTTGCCGTGATCCTCGGCTCGGTGATCGGGGCGGGGCTCGGCTTCCTCTGGTTCAACGCCCCGCCGGCCGCCATCTTCATGGGCGACACCGGCTCGCTGGCGCTTGGCGGCCTGCTCGGCACGGTGGCCGTGGCGACCAAGCACGAGATCGTGCTCGCCATCATCGGCGGCCTTTTCGTGATGGAGGCGCTGTCGGTGATCATCCAGGTCGGCTTCTTCAAGATGACCGGCAAGCGCGTTTTCCTGATGGCGCCGATCCACCACCATTTCGAGAAGCTGGGCTGGACCGAGAGCCAGGTGGTGATCCGCTTCTGGGTCGTCGCGGTGATCCTCGCCCTGATCGGCCTGTCGACGCTGAAGCTGCGGTGAGAACATCGGTGGAGATGCCTTCTTACCCCCCTCTGGCCTGCCGGCCATCTCCCCCTCAAGGGGGGAGATCAGCCCTTTCATCGTGGCCGCAAATCTCCACGCTTACAGGCGTGGCGCCTACAAGGAAGCTGCCGATCTCCCCCCTTGAGGGGAAGATGGCCGGCAGGCCAGAGGGGGGTATTGATCCGGGGATGCGTCCATGATCCCCGCCACCACCTTCTCGGGAAAGCGCGTCGCCCTTTTCGGCCTCGGCGGCTCGGGGATGGCGACGGCGCATGCGCTGATGGCGGGCGGGGCGCATGTCGTGGCGTGGGACGACAATCCCGACAGCACGGCCAGGGCCGAGGCCGAGGGCGTTCCGACCGGCAATCTGCGGCAGGAGGACTGGGCGGCCTTCGCCTCCTTCGTGCTGTCGCCCGGCGTGCCGCTGACGCATCCCAAGCCGCACTGGTCGGTCGAGCTGGCGCGCGGCGCCGGCGTCGAGATCATCGGCGACGTCGAGCTTTTCGCGCGCGAGCGCAGCGCCGTGGCGCCGGACGCGCCGTTCATCGCCATCACCGGGACGAACGGCAAGTCGACCACCACGGCGCTCACCGCGCATGTCCTCAGGGCCGCCGGCCGCGACACGCAGATGGGCGGCAATATCGGCCGCGCGGTAATGACGCTCGAACCGCCGCGCGCGGACCGTTTTTACGTGGTCGAGTGTTCCTCCTACCAGATCGAGCTTGCACCCTCGCTCAACCCGACCGCCGGCGTGCTGCTCAATTTGACGCCGGACCACCTCGACCGTCACGGGACCATGCAGCACTACGCCTCGATCAAGGAGCGGCTGGTCGCCGGCAGCGATACCGCCATCATCGGCGTCGACGACGCCTATTGCGCGCAGATCGCGGAACGTCTGGAGCGCGGCGGCAAGGACGTGGTGCGCCTCTCCAAGCGGCTGCCGCTGCCGGACGGCTATTTCGCCGACGGCACGAACCTGATGGAAGCGAAGGAAGGCCGCTACGAGCGCATCGGCTTCCTCGAAGGCATCGGGTCGCTGCGCGGCCAGCACAACGCGCAGAACGCGCTCGCCGCCGTCGCCGCCTGCCTGCGGGTGGGGCTGGACCTCGGCGAGATCCAGTCGGGACTGGAGAGCTTTCCCGGCCTCGCGCACCGCATGGAGCAGGTCGGCCGCAGGGGCAGGGTTCTCTTCGTCAACGATTCCAAGGCGACCAACGCGGACGCCTCCGCGCCCGCCCTGTCGAGCTTTCCGCGCATCTACTGGATCGCCGGCGGCCTGCCGAAGGAAGGCGGGATCGAGTCGCTGCGCGGCTTCTTCCCGCGCATCGCCAAGGCCTACCTGATCGGCGAGGGCGCGCCGGCCTTCGCCGCGACGCTCGGCGAGGCCGCGCCCTACGAGATTTCGGGAACGCTGGACGCGGCGGTGGCCAACGCGGCGCGCGACGCGGCCGAGGACGGCGAGCCCGAGCCGGTGGTGCTCCTGTCGCCCGCCTGCGCCAGTTTCGACCAGTTCAAGAATTTCGAGGCCCGCGGAGATGCTTTTCGGGCGGCGGTCGCCGCGCTCGACGGCGTCCAAATCATCGAGGGAGCAGGATGATGCTGAGCCGTGCCGACAAGGGTGCCGTCGCCACCTGGTGGTGGACGATAGACCGCTGGTTCCTCGCCGCCTTCCTGTCCCTGATGGTGCTGGGCATCGTGCTTTCCTTCGCCGCCAGCCCGGCGGTCGCCGAGCGCATCGGTCTCGACAGCTTCCATTTCGCGATCCGCCAGATCGTCTTCATGATCCCGGCGCTCATCGCCATGATCGCGGTATCGTTCCTCACGCCGCGGCAGGTGCGGCGCATGGCGCTGGTGCTGCTCGGCGTCATGCTCTTGCTGATGGTCGCGGTGCTCTTCGTCGGCGTCGAGGTGAAGGGGGCGCGGCGCTGGGTTTCGCTCGCCGGCCTGTCGATCCAGCCCTCCGAGTTCCTCAAGCCGGCCTTCGTCATCATCACGTCGTGGCTGCTCGCCGAGCACGAGCGCAATCCCGCGATTCCGGGCCGGCTTCTTTCGATCCTGCTGCTCGGCCTCGTCTTGGCGCTGCTGGTCGCCCAGCCCGATCTCGGGCAGACGACGCTGGTGCTGGCGACATGGGGCATCATGTTCTTCATGGCGGGCATGTCGTGGTTCTGGATCGTCCTGCTCGGCGGGGTGGGCATAGCCGGCGGCTTCGGCGCCTACATGATCTTCCCGCACGTCGCCGGCCGCATCGACCGGTTCCTCACCGGCGAGGGCGACACGTTCCAGGTCGACATGGGCCGCGAGGCCATCATCAACGGCGGCTGGTTCGGGCTCGGGCCGGGCGAGGGGACGGTGAAGCGGGTGATTCCCGACAGCCATGCGGACTTCGTGTTCTCGGTGGCGGGCGAGGAGTTCGGCATCGTGCTGTGCATGATCATCATGGCGATCTTCGCCTTCATCGTGCTGCGCGGGCTCAACGCCGCGCTGAAGGAGCGCGACGAGTTCACCCGCTACGCGGTCGCCGGCCTCGTCGTCGTGTTCGGCCTGCAATCCATCATCAACATGGGCGTGAACCTTCAGCTCATGCCGGCGAAGGGCATGACGCTGCCCTTCATCTCCTATGGCGGATCGTCGCTGATCGCCATCGCCATCTCGACCGGCATGGTGCTGGCCCTGACCCGCAAGCGGCCGGAGACGCGCCAGCAGTTTGCCTATCCGATCGCCCCGCGGCACGTGCCGGCCGAGTGAGGCGCATCCATGGCGAAGGGTGCCGTTCTTCTCGCCGCCGGCGGCACGGGCGGCCATCTGTTCCCGGCCGAGGCACTGGCGCATGAGCTGGTGTCGCGCGGCTGGCAGGTGCATCTGGCGACCGACGACCGGGTGGAGCGTTTTGCCGGCAATTTTCCCGCGTCGGAAGTCCACCGCATCCCCTCCGCGACGCTGGGCGGCCGCAATCCGCTGGCGCTCGCCAGGGCAGGGCTGACGATCTGGCGCGGCGTGCGCCAGGCGTCCGGCGTCATCCAGCGCATCGGGGCGAAGGCCGTGGTCGGCTTCGGCGGCTATCCGACGCTGCCGCCGGTCTACGCCGCCACGCGGCGCGGCGTGCCGTCGCTGATCCACGAGCAGAACGTCGTGATGGGGCGCGCCAACAAGGCGCTCGCGGGCCGGGTCACGGCGATCGCCGGCGGCTTCCTGTGCGAACAGGCGAGCGGGCACCCCGAAAAGTACGTCTTTACCGGCAACCCGGTGCGCCAGCCGGTGCTCGATGCGCTGGACGTGGCGTATGCGGCGCCGTCGCGCGCGGAGCCCTTCCGGCTCCTGGTGTTCGGCGGCAGCCAGGGCGCGCAGTTCTTCTCCGACGCGGTGCCGGCGGCGATCGGCCTCCTGCCGGCCAGCGAGCGCTTGCGCGTGCGCGTCACCCAGCAGGTGCGCGCCGAGGATATGGAGCGCGTCCGCGCGGCCTACCGGACGCTTGGCGTGGATGCCGAGCTGGCGCCGTTCTTCAGCGACATGGCACAGCGTCTGGCGGCGGCGCATCTCGTCGTCTCGCGGGCCGGCGCATCGACGGTGACGGAGCTTTCCGTGCTCGGCCGTCCGGCGCTGCTCGTGCCCTATCCGCATGCCCTCGACCACGACCAGGCGGCGAACGCGGCGGCGCTTGCCGCCGCCGGCGGGGCAGAGGTGCATCCGCAGGCGACGCTCCCGCCGGAAAAGCTCGCCGGTCGGCTTGTCGCGCTGATGGGCGATCCGGGGCTGTTGAACCGGATGGCCGAGGCCGCGCGGTCCACCGGCAAGCCGGACGCGGCGCGGTTGCTCGCCGACCTCACAGAAGCTATTGCGTCGGGCATGAGCGTGGCCCGGTTCAGGAAGGAAGATAAGCGATGAAGATGACACGGACGATCGGCCGCGTTCATTTCATCGGCATCGGCGGCATCGGCATGAGCGGCATCGCTGAGGTGCTGCACAGCCTCGGCTACGAGGTGCAGGGCTCGGACCAGGCCGACAGCGCCAATGTGCAGCGCCTCGCCGCCAAGGGCATCGAGTGCTTCGTCGGCCACCGCGCCGAGAATCTCGGCGAGGCCGACGTCGTGGTCGTCTCCACCGCGATCAAGAAATCCAATCCGGAGCTGATCGCCGCGCGCGAACGGCTCCTGCCGGTGGTGCGGCGGGCCGAGATGCTGGCCGAGCTGATGCGCTTCAAGCAGGCGGTCGCCATCGGCGGCACGCATGGCAAGACCACCACGACCTCGCTGGTGGCGACGCTCCTGGAGGCCGGCCGTCTCGACCCGACGGTGATCAATGGCGGCATCATCAACGCCTATGGCACCAATGCGCGCATCGGCCAGGGCGAGTGGATGGTGGTGGAGGCCGACGAGAGCGACGGCACCTTCCTGAAGCTGCCCGCCGACATCGCCGTCGTCACCAACATCGATCCCGAGCATCTCGATCACTACGGCTCGTTCGACAAGGTGCGCGACGCCTTCCGCCAGTTCGTGGAGAACGTGCCCTTCTACGGCTTCGGCGTCATGTGCACCGACCATCCGGAGGTGCAGGCGCTGGTGGGCCGCATCGAGGACCGCCGCGTCATCACCTATGGCGAGAACGCGCAGGCCGACGTGCGCTTCGCCAACCACCGGATGGACAACGGCGTCTCCGTGTTCGACGTCATCATCCGCAACCGCAAGACCGGCGGGGAGACGCCGATAACCGGCCTGCGCATGCCGATGGCGGGCCGCCACAACGTGTCGAACGCGACCGCCGCGGTCGCCGTGGCGCACGAGCTCGAGATCGGGGTGGAGGACATCCGCAAGGGCCTCGCCGGCTTTGGCGGCGTGAAGCGCCGCTTCACGCCGACGGGAAGCTGGAACGGCGTCCAGGTCTTCGACGACTACGGGCACCATCCGGTGGAGATCAAGGCGGTGCTGAGGGCGGCGCGCGAATCCGCGGCCGGCAGGGTCATCGCGATCGCGCAGCCGCACCGCTTCTCCCGGCTGCATGATCTCTTCGACGAATTTTCCGCCTGCTTCAACGACGCCGACACGGTGATGGTGGCGCCGGTCTACGCCGCCGGCGAGGATCCCCTAGACGGCGTCACGTCGGAGGCGCTGGTGGCGCGCATCCGCGCCGGCGGCCACCGCTACGCCCGCTTCCTCGAAGGGCCGCAGGCGATCGCGCCGGCCGTGCGGGCGCTCGCCAAGGCCGGCGACTACGTCGTCTTCCTCGGGGCCGGCAACATCACGCACTGGGCCTATGCGCTGCCGAAGGAACTGGCCGCCGGCGGCGGTGGCGCATGAACCGTCGCGGCGAGGCGCTCCTTGCGTCGCTTGGCGACCGGCTGGCGGGCTTGCGCGGGCGCGTGACGCCCGATGCCGAGATGGAGAAGATCACATGGTTCCGCGCCGGGGGCGTGGCCGACGTGCTGTTCCAGCCGGCCGACGAGGAGGACCTGGCCGCGTTCCTGAAGGCGCTGCCGGCTGAAATTCCCCTGACGGTCGTGGGCATCGGCTCGAACCTGCTGGTGCGCGACGGCGGCCTGCGCGGCTTCGTCGTGCGGCTTTCGGCCAAGGGCTTCGGCGAGGCCGAGGTGATCTCGCCGACGCGCATCAGGGCGGGCGCGGCCACGCCGGACAAGCGCATCGCCGCGGTCGCGCTGGAGGCGGGCATCGGCGGCTTCCATTTCTACCACGGCATTCCGGGCGGCCTGGGCGGCGCGCTCAGGATGAATGCGGGCGCGAACGGCGTCGAGACGCGCGAGCGCGTGGTCGAGGTGCGCGCGCTCGACCGGCAGGGCGGGCTGCATGTGCTGTCCAACGCCGAGATGGGATATTCATATCGACATTCCGCCGCGCCGGCGGGCCTGATCTTCACCTCGGCGATCCTGGAAGGCTATGCCGAGGACCGGGAAACGATCCGCGCGGCGATGGACGCCGTGCAGCATCATCGCGAGACGGTGCAGCCCATCCGCGAGAAGACCGGCGGATCGACCTTCAAGAATCCGCCCGGCACCTCGGCCTGGAAGGAGATCGACCGGGCGGGCTGCCGGGGCCTGATGATCGGCGGCGCGCAGATGTCGCCGATGCACTGCAACTTCATGATCAACACCGGGACGGCCACCGGCTACGACCTCGAGTTTCTGGGCGAGACGGTGCGGGCGCGCGTGCTCGAAACCTCCGGCGTCCGGCTGGAATGGGAGATCCGGCGCATCGGCGATTTCAAGCCGGGGCGCGAGGTGCAGGAATTCCTCGGCCAGTTGCTGTGACGGGTTGCCGCCGCGCCGGCGATCCGGGCGGCCTGCGATGCAAATGAGTCACACTCTCCCACGTTTTCGGCCGGCTCGAATCGAAAGGTGAATCCCGAACCGGCTCTTGTGGAAATCTTTCCTTGCCACGGAATCCGCTCTCTGATTCTTTGGCCCTCAAGAGTTTCCGATTTGAGTCGTCGTGTGCGCGAAAGCGTTTCGGGCTGGGGGAAGCCTGCCGGAGGCGGTCGACTTAATTTGTAAAAATCCCTGCGAGGGAATGAGAGGGCATGACCAAAAAACATGTGGCCGTGCTGATGGGTGGATTCTCATCGGAGCGACCGGTTTCTCTTTCTTCCGGGGGGGCTTGTGCGAAAGCGCTGGAAGACGTGGGCTACCGCGTCACGCGCGTCGACGTGGGGCGGGACGTGGCCGCCGTCCTGACGGACCTGAAGCCGGACGTGGCGTTCAACGCGCTGCACGGTCCCTTCGGCGAGGACGGCACGATCCAGGGCATCCTCGAATATCTCGCCATCCCCTATACGCATTCCGGCGTGCTGGCCTCGGCGCTCGCCATGAACAAGGACAAGGCCAAGGGCGTGGCCAGGGCGGCGGGTATCCCCGTCGCGGAATCGCGCGTGATGCGGCGTTCGGCCATCGTGAACGAGCACCCGATGAAGCCGCCCTATGTGGTCAAGCCCGTCAACGAGGGGTCGAGCTTCGGCGTGGTGATCGTCAAGGAGGGGCAGTCGCACCCGCCGCAGATCATCGCCTCGCCCGAGTGGCGGTACGGCGAGGAGGTGCTCGTCGAGCGTTACATTCACGGCCGCGAGCTGACCTGCGCGGTGATGGGCGACGTGGCGCTGGGCGTCTGCGAGATCATCCCGGTCGGGCACAACTTTTACGACTACGACTCGAAATATGTCCCGGGCGGCTCAAAGCATGAGGTTCCGGCAAAACTTTCACCGAATATTTACCAAAAAATACTGACACTGGCGCTCAAGGCTCACCAAGCAATCGGCTGCCGCGGCGTTTCCAGATCCGACTTCCGTTACGACGATCGTCATTCGGAAAACGGCGAGATCGTCTGGCTGGAAGTGAACACCCAGCCCGGCATGACGCCCACGTCCTTGGTGCCCGAGATCGCGCAGAGCGCCGGCCATCCGTTCGGCGAGCTGTTGAGTTGGATGGTGGAGGACGCGTCGTGTCTGCGGTGAGCTGGGAAAGGGCTGTTCGGGGCGCTCGCGCCGCCCGCGGAACCTCCGCAGCTTTCCGCGGCGAGCTGGTGCTGCCGCGGTGGCTGCGCCGGCCGGTGCGGCTGTTCAAGCGCTTCAGCGATGGCGACATCGCCGTTCCCCGTTTCGCCGCCACGTCGATGACGGCCGTCTTCCTGGCGCTTGTCGGCGTCTACGGCGCCTATGTCGGCGGGCATATGCCGGCCTACGCGCAGGCGGTCACGGCGCGCACGGGGTTTGCGGTAGACGAGGTCAAGGTGCTCGGCCACCGGCAGACCTCCGAGATAGACATCCTCGACAGCCTCGGGCTGGACGGCTGGACCTCGCTGATCGGCTTCAATGCCGAGGCGGCGCGCGAGCGCGTGGCGGCCTTGCCGTGGATCGAGGTGGCTTCCGTGCGCAAGGTCTATCCCAACGCCATCGAGGTGCAGGTGACGGAGCGCGAGCCCTTCGCGCTGTGGCAGCACGACAGCGAGCTTTCGGTGATCGAGAAGGACGGCCGGGTGATCGCGCCTTTCACGGGCGGGTCGCTTGCGCATCTGCCGCAGGTCATCGGCACCGGCGCGAACACCGACGCGGCGGACTTCCTGGCGCGCGTGGCCGCCTATCCCGACCTTGCCGGCCGCGTGCGGGCCTATGTCCGGGTCTCCGACCGCCGCTGGGACCTGAAGCTGAGCAACGGCGTCACCGTGCTCCTGCCCGAGACCGGCGAGGACGCGGCGCTCGCCGAACTCGCGGCCTACGACCGCAGCGGAACGCTTTTGTCCCGCGACGTTTCCGCCATCGACATGCGCAACTCCGACCGCCTGGTGCTGCGGCTGACGCAGACCGGCATGGAGCGGCGCGTCGCCGATCTCGAAGCCGCCGCCAAAGCGCGCAAGAAGGCTGGCAAGACATGAGTTTGTTCGGCGTCCAATCGTCGGAAGGTGAGCGCCGCTCGGGCATCGTCACGGTGCTCGACGTCGGGTCGAGCAAGGTCTGCTGCATGATCGCCCGGCTGAAGCCGCGCGAAGGCAGCCAGTTGCTCAAGGGGCGCACCCACGACGTGCGCGTGATCGGCATCGGCCACCAGAAGTCGCAAGGGGTGAAGGCCGGCGTCGTCATCGACCTCAACCGCGCCGAGCAGGCGATCCGGCTCGCCGTCGACGCGGCCGAGCGCATGGCGGGCCTGACCGTCGATTCCCTCATCGTCAACCTCAGCGCCGGGCGCCTGCGCAGCGAGACCTTCTCGGCCACGATCAATCTCGGCGGCCACGAGGTGGAGGCCGCGGACGTGAAGCGTGTGCTGACGGCGGGTGCGCGCCAGGCGATGAAGGCGCAGCGGCACGTCGTGCATTCGCTGCCTGTGGGCTTCTCCCTCGACGGCGAGCATGGCATCGGCGATCCGCGCGGCATGATCGGCGATGTGCTCGGCGTCGACATGCATGTGCTGACGGGCGACGCCGCGCCCCTGCGCAACCTCGAACTGTGCGTCAACCGCTCGCATCTCTCGGTCGAGCGGATGGTGGCCACATCCTATGCCAGCGGCCTCTCGGCGCTGATCGACGACGAGCTGGAAATGGGCGCGGCCTGCATCGACATCGGCGGCGGCACCACCACCATCTCCATCTTCGCCGAGGGCAGGTTCGTTCATGCCGACACGATCCCCGTCGGCGGCAATCACGTCACCTTCGACTTGGCGCGCGGGCTCTCCACGCGGCTGGAGGACGCCGAGCGTCTCAAGGTGGTGCACGGCTCGGTTCTTGCCGCCAGCTCGGACGACCGCGACATGGTGCCCGTGCAGCCGATCGGCGAGGAGGGCGGGGTTGCGATGCAGGTGCCGCGGGCGGCGGTGACGCGGATCATCCGCGCCCGCGTCGAGGAGACTCTGGAACTGCTGCGCGACCGGCTGAACGCTTCCGGATACGGCAACCTGGTCGGCAAGCGCGTCATCCTGACGGGCGGCGCCAGCCAGCTCGCCGTGCTTCCAGAGGCGGCGCGGCGCGTGATCTCGCGCAATGTGCGCATCGGGCGGCCGCTCGGCGTCAGCGGATTGCCGGAAGCGGCGAAGGGTCCGGCATTCGCGACGGCCGTCGGGCTGCTGGTCTATCCGCAGGCCGCAGGTTTCGAAAGCAGGCAGCACAAGGACGGCCCGTTGCTCCGCGCGACGGGAACCAACGGCAGGCTCCAGCGGGTCGGCCAATGGATCAGGGATAGTTTTTAGTACGAGTTTGGCGGGGACAGCCCCAATGGCGGCCGCGGCGGCGCGCGGCGTGAAAGGCAGAGGATACCAGGAATGACGATCAATCTGAAGAAACCGGATATCACCGAGCTGAAGCCTCGGATCACCGTATTCGGCGTCGGCGGGGGCGGCGGCAACGCGGTGAACAACATGATCACGGCCGGCCTGCGGGGCGTGGAGTTCGTCGTGGCCAATACGGACGCGCAGGCGCTCACCATGTCGAAGGCGGAACGGCTGATCCAGCTCGGCGCCAACGTCACCGAGGGCCTCGGCGCCGGCTCGCAGCCGGAGGTCGGCCGCGCCGCGGCGGAAGAGTGCATCGACGAGATCATCGACCACCTCTCCTCCACGCATATGTGCTTCGTCACCGCCGGCATGGGCGGCGGCACCGGCACCGGGGCGGCCCCGGTCGTCGCCCGCGCGGCGCGCGAGAAGGGCATCCTGACCGTCGGCGTCGTGACCAAGCCTTTCCACTTCGAGGGCCAGCGCCGCATGAAGACGGCCGATCTCGGCATCGAGGAGCTTCAGAAGTGCGTCGACACGCTGATCGTCATCCCCAACCAGAACCTCTTCCGCATCGCCAATGACAAGACCACCTTCGCCGACGCCTTCGCGATGGCCGACCAGGTGCTCTATTCGGGCGTCGCCTGCATCACCGACCTGATGGTCAAGGAAGGCCTGATCAACCTCGATTTCGCCGACGTCCGCTCCGTGATGCGCGAGATGGGCAAGGCGATGATGGGCACCGGCGAGGCATCCGGCGACGGGCGCGCCATGGCGGCTGCCGAGGCGGCGATCGCCAACCCGCTGCTCGACGAAAGCTCCATGAAGGGCGCCAAGGGCCTGCTGATCTCGATCACGGGCGGCCGGGACCTGACCCTTTTCGAGGTGGACGAAGCGGCGACCCGCATCCGCGAGGAGGTCGACCCCGAGGCGAACATCATTCTCGGCGCGACCTTCGACGAGGATCTCGAAGGCGTCATCCGCGTCTCCGTGGTGGCGACCGGGATCGACAAGACCGCCGCCGAGATCGCCGCCGCCCCGATCTCGATCCGGCAGCCGCAGAAGATGCAGCCGCAGCCGCAGCCCTCCCAGTTGCGCCCGATGGGCGAGGCGCGGGTCCAGCAGCCTGCGGAAACCAGGGCAGAGTCCCGTCCCGATCCGGTCGCCGAGGTCATCCGCGCCGCCGAAGCGGGAGGGGAGGACGCCGTTCATCGCCCTTTAGCGGCGGCCGCGGCGGATGATTTCCGTCCGCACAGCAAGCTCTTCCAGGCGCCGCCCGCGGTCCCTGCGGCCGCGCCCCCCGTGGCCCAGCAACCGGCGTTCCAGCAGGCCGCCCAGCCGGCGCACCGCGAGGCCGCGCAGCAGGCGCCGTCCATGCAGGCCTCCCGCATGCCCCGCGTGGAGGATTTCCCGCCGGTCGTGAAGGCCGAGATGGAATCCAGGGTGCGCCCGGCGGCCCCCGCGCCCGAGGAGCGCGGCCCTATGGGGCTGCTGAAGCGGCTGACCACCAGCCTGGCGCGCAAGGAGGAGGAGCCGGCGCAATTGCAGCCGGCCGCCACGCAGGCGCCGCGCGAGCCGAAGCTGCGCCAGCCCGCACCGGAGGCGCGCCGCCTCGCCAGCCAGGACGCGCAGCTCTACGCGCCGCGCCGCAGCCTCGACGATCATGGCCGAATCGCGGCGCAATCGCGACACGATCATGACGACGACCAGTTGGAGATCCCGGCCTTCCTGCGCCGCCAGGCCAACTGACAGCACTTTGTTAAACATACGGGAGAGCGGGCGTTCGGTTGCCCGCTCTCTTTTCTTTTAATTAACGTATTTCAATACCTTACGTCCGTATGTGGATGCGGCTCCGTCGTTACACGGAGTAAGAAACCGTGATTTGGAGTCTTTTCCCGCGACGACTATCTTTCCGGCGAAAGTGACGGCGCTTCGTCAGCAGTTCGAGGATTTCCTCCGCCGCGCGATAAAGGGACCGCAGCCAGGGCAAGGCGCAGGTCCCTTCCACGGGGCGGGCGATGGGGTTTGAATTGGAAGAATACCAGACAAGTCTACGCTCGGTCGTGACCCTGACGGGCACCGGCGTCCATAGCGGCAAGCCGGCGACGGTGCGCTTCCTTCCGGCCGATGCGGATACGGGTATCGTCTTCCAGGCGACGGCTCCGGACGGCCTTTCGATGGAGCTGCGGGCTTTGCATTCCAGCGTCGGATCCACGGATCTGAGCACGGTGCTGGGGGATCCGGCGGGCGCGCATGTGGCGACCGTGGAGCATCTCATGGCCGCGCTCTTCGGCCTCGGCATCGACAATGCGGTGATCGAGAGCGAGGGCGGCGAGGTGCCGATCCTCGACGGCAGCGCGGCCCCTTTCGTCGATGCCTTCGAGCAGGCCGGCATCGAGGAACTGCCGGTGAGGCGGCGCTATCTGCGCGTCATCAAGCCGGTGCGCGTGGACAGCGGCTCGTCCTGGGCGGAGTTCCGCCCCTATAACGGGACGCGTTTCGAGGTCGAGATCGATTTCGAGAGCCCGGCGATCGGCCGCCAGGTGTTCGCGGGCGACCTGTCCGCCCAGATGTTCAAGCGCGACATCGCGCGGGCGCGCACCTTCGGCTTCATGAAGGACGTCGAGCGGCTGTGGGCGGCGGGCTTTGCGCTCGGCTCCTCGCTGGAGAATTCCGTCGTCATCGGCGACGACAACAAGGTCATCAACATGGGCGGCCTTCGCTATGCCAACGAGTTCGCGCGGCACAAGGTGCTCGATGCGATGGGCGACCTGGCGCTGGCCGGAGCCCGCTTCATCGGCAGCTTCCGCTCCTACAAGGGCGGCCACAGGCTGAACGCGGCGGCGCTGCGCCGGCTGCTCTCGGATGCTTCCGCCTTCGAGATCGTCGAGGCGTCGGAGCGCGGGCAGGGCCGTGCCGCCGCGCTCATGGCGGTGAGCGCGCCGGCCTATGCGCCGTGGATGCTCTGACGCGAGAATCTTCGCCACTTCCCGGATTTCTTCCCCGGTGTTGCGGGGGTGACGCGCATTCTCGGTTCGCGCCATAAAATAGCGCCATTGCTGCCACATGGCGTTGCCCGGCAAGGGTGGTTGTGGTTTATGGCGCGATGCTCGAAGCAGAGACGCCGGAAGGGCGGACTTCACATATGCGGTTGATTTCAGGTGCCGGATCGAAGGCTGTGCGGAGATTTCTCGTCTGCGCTGCGCTTGTCTCCTTGCCGCTGGCGCTTTCGGCCTGCCAGACGGACGACGACATCGATCTCGCGACCTATGTCGCGCAGACCGATCCGCCGGACCAGCTCTACAACCAGGGTCTCGCCAATCTCAATGCCGGTCGCCTGAAGGAAGCCGGCAGGAAGTTCGACGCGGTCGATCGCGAGCATCCCTACACAGAGTACGCCCGCAAGGCGATGCTCATGAACACCTTCACAAACTACCGGCAGGGCAATTACGACGAGGCCATAAATTCCGGCAAGCGCTACGTGCAGCTTTATCCGTCGAGCGACGACGCGGCCTATGCGCAGTACCTCGTCGGCCTCTCCTACTTCCGCCAGATTCGCGACGTGACGCAGGACCAGAAGGATTCGCGGCGCGCCATAGACGCCATGCAGGAGGTCGTGCAGCGCTGGCCGAACTCCGAATATGTGGACGACGCGCAGGCCAAGATCCGATTCGCGCGCGACCAGCTCGCCGGCAAGGAAATGCAGGTCGGCCGCTACTATCTGGAGCGGCGCGAATACATCGCCGCGATCAAGCGCTTCCGCTACGTGGTCGAGAGCTATTCGAATACCCGCCATGTCGAGGAGGCGCTGGCACGCCTGACGGAGGCCTACTACGCCATGGGCCTGACGCAGGAAGCGCAGGCTGCGGCCGCGGTCCTCGGCCAGAACTTCCCGGACAGCCCGTGGTACAAGGATTCCTACAAGCTGCTGGCGTCGAAGGGGCTCGAGCCGCGCAACAATCCAGGCTCCTGGCTCGCCAAGGCCGGCTCGTTCATCGTGGGCGGCGGCTGATCCCAATCGATGCTGGCGCAGCTCGCGATCCGCGATATCGTCCTGATCGAGCGGCTGGATATCGAGTTCGCATCCGGCCTGTCGGTGCTGACAGGCGAAACAGGCGCCGGCAAATCCATTCTCCTCGATGCGCTGTCGCTCGCGCTGGGCGCGCGGGGTGATGCCTCGCTGGTCCGCCATGGCGCGGCCCAGGGCCAAGTGACGGCCGTCTTCGACGTGCCGCGCAACCATCCCGCCCGCGCGCTGCTGGCTCAAAACGCCGTGGACGACGAGGGCGACATCATCCTGCGCCGCGTGCAGAGCGCGGACGGGCGCACCCGCGTCTTCGTCAACGATCAGCCGGCGAGCGTCGCGCTCATGCGCGAGATCGGCCGCATGCTGGTGGAGATACACGGCCAGCATGACGAGCGTGCGCTGGTCGACCCGGCCGCGCATCGCGACCTGCTCGATGCCTTCGGCGGCCATGTCGGCATGGTGCGGACGGTTTCGGAGGCGTGGCGGCTCTGGCGCGACGCCGAGCAGGAACTCGCCCGCCACCGCGCCAGGGTCGAGGCCGCGGCGCGGGAGGCCGACTATCTGCGCGCCTCCGTGGAGGAGCTGGCGCGGCTCGACCCGCAACCCGGCGAGGAAACCGTTCTGGCCGAGGAGCGCGCGGCCATGATGCGCGCCGAGAAGATGGCTACCGACATCCGCGACGCCGAGGACGTCCTGTCGGGGACGGCCTCGCCGCTGCCGCAGCTTGCCTCGCTGCTGCGCCGTCTCCAGCGCAAGCAGGCGGAGGCGCCCGGCCTGCTCGACCAGATCGTGCAGTCGCTCGACGAGGCGCTGATCTCGCTCGACGCGGCGCAGGCGGCCGTCTCCGACGCCATCCGCGCCAGCGAGTTCGACCCGCAGGCGCTGGAGCGCTCCGAAGAGCGGCTGTTCGCGCTGCGGGCGGCGGCGCGGAAATTCTCCACGCCGGTCGACGACCTCGCGCAGTTGCGCGATTCGATGGCCGCCGACCTCGCCGATCTCGACGCCGGCGAGGAGCGGCTGCGTCGGCTCGAAGAGCAGGTCGTCGCGGCGCGCGAGACCTACGACCGCTCCGCGGAAGCGCTTTCCGTGCTGCGCGAGGCGGCGGCGGACAACCTTGCCAGGGTGGTGATGGCGGAATTGCCGGCGCTGAAGCTCGAACGCGCGGCGTTCATCGTGGAGCGCGTGAGCGACAGGGACAACCGGCAGGAAAGCGGCATCGACCAGGTCGAGTTCTGGGTTCGCACCAATCCCGGCACGCGCGCCGGCCCGATGATGAAGGTCGCCTCCGGCGGCGAGCTTTCCCGCTTCCTGCTGGCGCTGAAGGTGGCGCTGGCCGACCGGGGCTCGGCGCCGACGCTGGTCTTCGACGAGATCGACACGGGCGTGGGCGGCGCCGTCGCGGATGCGATCGGGCAGAGGCTGGCGCGGCTGGCAAGGCGGGTGCAGGTGCTCTCCGTCACGCATGCGCCGCAGGTGGCGGCGCGCGCCGATACGCATTTCCTGATCGCCAAGACCGGCAATGCCGACCGCGTGGCGACAGGCGTGGCCGAAATCGGCGCGGCGGCACGCCAGGAGGAGATCGCCCGCATGCTCGCCGGCGCCACCATCACCGAGGAGGCGCGGGCGGCCGCGGCGCGGCTTCTCAGGGAAAATGCCTGACAGCCTGTGTCGGGAGTCCGGCACAAGCCGGTTTACATTTCGCCGCGATTTGCCAGAAGGTTCGCTCCCGTCCGGAAAGGCGCATCTGTCAGGGAGTTGAATCATGCCGTCCGTCCCGAAGGCCGTCGAGGAACTGAGCCCCGAGGAGGCGGAGATCGAGCTCGCCCGGCTGGCCGAGGAGATCGCGGCCGCCGACATCGCCTATCACCAGAAGGACGCGCCGGAGATCACCGACGCCGAATACGACGCGTTGCGCATCCGCAATGCCGAGATCGAGAAGCGCTTCCCCGACCTCGTGCGCCCCGACAGCCCGACCGGCTCGATCGGCGCGCCGCCGGCTGAAGGCTTCGCCAAGGTCCGCCATGCCGTGCCGATGCTCAGCCTTGCCAAGGCCTATACCGACCAAGACGTGATCGACTTCATCGAGCGGGGCCGGCGCTTCTTCGAACGCGACAAGGATCTGGACATCGCCTTCACCGCCGAGCCCAAGATCGACGGTCTTTCGGCCTCGCTGCGCTACGAGAAGGGCGTCTTCGTGCAGGGGGCGACGCGCGGCGACGGGACCGTCGGCGAGGATATCACGGCCAACCTCAAGACCATCGCCGACATCCCGCACAGACTGAAGGGCTCCGGCTGGCCGGAGACGATCGAGATCCGCGGCGAGGTCTACATGACCTATGCCGAGTTCGAGGCGCTCAAGGAGCGCTCGGCGGCGACAGGCGGGCAGGACTACGTCAACCCGCGCAACACGGCGGCGGGGTCGCTCCGGCAGAAGGACCCGTCCGTCACAGCCAGCCGCAACCTGAAGTTCTTCGCCTATGCCTGGGGCTATACGACCGAGGATCCGGCGCCCACGCAATACGAATCGGTGCGGAAGATCGCCGACTGGGGGTTCAAGGTCAGCCCGCTGATGGTGCGCGCCAGATCGGTGGAGGAACTGATCGCGCAATACCGGCAGATCGAGGCGCAGCGCTCCTCGCTCGGTTACGACATTGACGGTGTCGTCTACAAGGTCGACCGGATCGACCTTCAGCGCCGCTGGGGCTTCATCTCGGGCGAGCCGCGCTGGGCCATCGCCCACAAGTTCCCGGCCGAGCAGGCGACGACCACGGTCAGGCGGATCGACATCCAGGTCGGCCGCACCGGCACGCTGGCGCCGGTGGCGCGGCTCGACCCCGTGACGGTCGGCGGCGTGACGGTCGAAAACGTCACGCTGCACAATGAGGACTATATCGCGGGCTTCGATTCGAACGGCCAGCCGATCCGCGAGGGCCACGACATCCGCATCGGCGATACCGTCGTCATCCAGCGGGCGGGGGACGTGATCCCGCAGATCGTCAGCGTCGTGATCGACAAGCGGCCGGCCGACGCCTTGCCGTATGCGTTCCCGCATACCTGCCCGGTCTGCGGCTCGCCGGCGACGCGTGAAATGAACGAGAAGACGGGGAAGGAGGATTCGCGCCGCCGCTGTACCGGCGAGTTGGTCTGCCCGGCGCAAGCGGTCGAAGGGCTTCGCCATTTCGTCTCGCGGGGCGCCATGGATATCGAGGGCCTCGGGGCGGAGAACATCGACCTGTTCTTCAACGCCGGGCTGATCCGGACCGCGGCCGACATCTTTACGCTGAAGGATCGCCGGCCCGAGGCGCGGCGGGTGCTGGCGGAGCGCCGCGAGGAGCAGGCGCGCCAGCGCGAGGCGGTATCCGGCAAGGAGCGCAAGAACGTGCGCAGCGCCGACCAGCGCAATTTCGAGGGGCTCGACAAGCTCTTCGCCGCGATCGACGCGCGCCGCGAGCCGGAGCTCGACCGCTTCATCTTCGCGCTCGGCATCCGCCATGTCGGCGAGACGACCGCCGCCGTCCTGGCCAAAACCTTCTCGACCGTCGAGGAGTTCGTCCGGGTCGGCAAGGAGACGGCCGCGGCGGAAGACCCGATGGCGGTGTTTCCCTCCGTCAACGGTATCGGCGGCACGGTGATCGAGGCCCTGCGCAACTTCTTCGGCAACACGCGCAACGACGACGTGCTCGACGCGCTGCTGGCCCAGGTCCGCCCGAAGCCCTATGTCGTCACCGTTTCCGCCGACAGCGCCGTCGCCGGCAAGACCGTGGTGTTCACCGGCTCGCTGGAGAAGATGACGCGCTCGGAGGCCAAGGCCATGGCGGAGCGCCTTGGCGCGAAGGTTGCCGGGTCGGTGTCCGCCAAGACCGATATCGTGGTCGCCGGGCCGGGCGCGGGCTCGAAGCTCGCCACCGCGCAGTCGCTGGGCGTCGAGGTCATCACCGAGGACGAATGGTTCGAGCGGGTCCGCGGGGCCTGACCGCCGCCCTTCATCGCGATTGATGGGACGGTCAAGCGATTTGGCGTGACATGGCGCGCCGGACTTTCTACGAAGGCGCCCTCACTGGAGCTCCCATGTCAGCCTCGATAGTCACCGAAAACGGCGCGTCGCCGGCGCCGGTCAGCGAATTCTGGCGAGGTGTGCGCGTCGGGTTGCCCATCGTGGTGGCCGCCTCGCCCTTTGCGCTGCTGTTCGGCGCGCTCGCCGTCGACAACGGCTTCACGGTCGGCGAGGTGATCTTCATGAGCGCGGCCATCTTCGGCGGTGCGAGCCAGATGGTCGGCATCGAGCTTTTTGGCCAGCATATCGCACCGTGGCTGGTCGTGCTGTCGATCTTCGCGGTGAATTTTCGCCATGTCCTCTATTCGGCGACCATCGGGCGCCGGCTGGCGCACTGGCCGCTCTGGCAGCAGGCCGTCGGCTATTTCGTGCTGACCGATCCGCAATTCGCGGAGGCCGAGCGCGAGGCGGAGCAGGGCCGGCGCGTCGGCTTTGCCTGGTATGCGGGCATGGGTGCGGCGGTCTACGTTCCCTGGGTCGTCGAAAGCGGCATCGGCGCGGTGTTCGGCCGGCTGATCCCGGATGCCCACGCGCTGGGGGTCGACTTCCTGCTGCCGATCTATTTCCTCGGCGTGCTGATGAGCTTCCGGGCGCGGGCCTTCTGGCTGCCGGTGGTCGCCGCGAGCGCCTTGGTGTCCGTCGTCGCCTACAAGACGATCGGCTCGCCGTGGCATGTGTCCGCCGGCGCGCTGGCGGGCGTCGTGCTCGGCGCCTTCCTGTCGCCCGTGCCGGAGGAGGGGACACGGCGATGAGCGACGTCTTCTGGATCACGGTCGCCGGCGCGGTCGTCACCTACCTGACGCGGATCGGCGGGCATCTGGTGCTGTCGCGCTTCGAGCGCGTCCATCCGCGCGTCGAAGCGGCGCTGAATGCCGTGCCGGCCGCCGTGCTGACCACGCTGGTGGCGCCGGCCATGCTGACGGCCGGGCCGGCGGAATGGATCGCCATCGTCGTGGCGGGAATCGTGTCGCTGCGCAGCGGGCTGCTGACGATGTTCCTCACCGGCGCGGCGGTGCTGATCGCGCTGCGCCAGTTCATGGGGTAGGAGGGGCGTTCGCTACAGCGCCGCCGTCGCCGCCTCCAGCCATTTCAGTGTCTCGCCGTCGAGCATCGGGCCGATCTCGGCAAGCACGCGGGCGTGGTAGGCGTTCAGCCAGTCGCGCTCTTCCCCGGTCAGGATTTCCGCCTTCACCAGCCGGCGGTCGATCGGGGCGAGCGTCAGCGTCTCGAAGGCGTGCATGGCGGCATCGCCGCCGGGGACCGGCTCTTCCTTCGTGACGAGGATCAGGTTCTCGATGCGGATGCCGTATGCGCCTTCCTTGTAGTAGCCGGGCTCGTTCGACAGGATCATGCCGGCGAGCAGCTTTTGCGTGCCGGTCTTGGCGATGCGCTGCGGACCTTCGTGGACGGAGAGATAGGAGCCCACGCCGTGGCCGGTGCCATGGCCGTAGTCGCAGCCGGCCTTCCACAGCGCGGCGCGGGCGAAGGCGTCGATGTCCATGCCGCGCGTGCCGGGCGGAAAGCGCGCCAGCGAGATCGCGATCATGCCCTTCAGCACCAGCGTGAAGCGCTGGCGCATCTCTTCGGAGGGTCCGCCGATGGCGACGGTTCGCGTGATGTCGGTCGTGCCGTCCTGAT
>JAFKJW010000067.1:26580-49742 GCA_017305925.1 Hyphomicrobiales bacterium
GTTCGCGTGATGTCGGTCGTGCCGTCCTGATACTGCGCGCCGGAATCGACCAGATAGAGCTCGCCCGGCGCCAGCCGCCGGTTGGTGCCGCGCGAGACCCTGTAGTGGATGACCGCGCCGTTCGGGCCGGCGCCCGAGATCGTGTCGAAGGAAATCTCCCTCAGCGGCATCTGCGCGGCCTCGCCCTCGGCGCGGCGGAATTCTTCCAGCGCGGTCGCCGCGCCGATCTCGTCCAGCGTGGCGGGGTCGGCGCGGTCGAGCCAGCACAGGAATTTCGTCACCGCCGCGCCGTCGCGGCGGTGGGCGGCGCGGCTGCCCTCGATTTCAGCCTGATTCTTGGTGGCGCGGGGCAGGCGGGCCGGATCGGCGGCCTCCACCACCGTTCCGCCGTTCTCCGTGACGATCATGCGGATCTTTTCGGCCGCCAGCGCAGGATCGAGCGCGATTCGCGCGCCTTCCTTGGCGAGGCTGGCCAGCGCGTCGTCGAACTCGCCCGGCGGCCTCAGCTCGGCGAGTTGGGTCAGGTAGGCGCGCGGCTCGATCGGCAGCTTGCGCCTGTCGAGGAAGAGCTGGTGCCTGCCGTCCGCCGCGACGATGCAGAAGCCGAGCGGCAGCGGCGTGTGGGGCACGTCCGAACCGCGGATGTTGAAGGCCCAGGCAAGCGACGAAGGGTCGGTCAGCACGGCATGCGTGGCGCCGTCCGCAGCCACCGCCTCGGCCAGCCGCTTCAGCTTGGATTTCGCCAGCTCGCCGGCGAATTCGATGGGCTGGATCGACACCCTGCCGAGCGGCGGCGCGGGCTGGCCGCTCCAGATCGCGTCGACCGGATTCTTGCCGACCGCGACCATCGTGGCGCCCGCCTTCCGTGCAGCGTCGTCGAGCGCCTTCGCCTCGCCGACCGTGTGCAGCCACGGGTCGAAGCCGATGCGCAGGCCCTTGCCGATATTGGATTCGATCCAGGCGGGCGGCGGCGTCTCTACAAGACTGGCGACGGAGAAGACGTCCATGTCCGCCTCTCGGCGCACTTGCAGCGTGTAGCGGCCGTCGACGAAGATGACGGCGCGGCCGGCCAGCACCAGCGCGGCGCCGGCCGATCCGGAAAAACCGGTGAGCCATTTCAGCCTTTCGGCATGCGGCGGCACGTATTCGCCCTGGTGCTCGTCGGCGCGCGGGACGAGGAAGCCGTCGAGGCCGTCCGCGGCCAGCCGCTCCCGCAGCGCCGCGACGCGCGGGGCGCCGAGGCTCGGATCGCTTTCGGAATCGAAGGTCTGGAACATATCGGCCTCACCGCGGATGCGGGCGGACCGTATCCGCGGCGGGGCGGCGTTGCAACGTGCCATCAACCTGCTCGTCAGCGCTTCAGATGGATCGTCACCCAGCCCTCGCGGCGGGTCGTGCGGACGTGGTGAAAACCCTGGCCGGCATAGGCGGCGACCACGGCGTCGCGCTGGCGGTCGAGGATGCCCGAGAGGATGAGCGATCCGCCGGGCGCCAGATGCCGGCGCATGGCCGGCGCGAGCCTCATCAGCGGGCGGGCCAGGATGTTGGCGACGATCAGGTCGAAGGGCGCGTTGGCGGCGAAGGCGGGATGATGGAAGCCGGGCGCGGTGACGGCGCGCACGAAGGCGGCGACGCCGTTCAGCCGGACGTTTTCGGCGGCAACCTTTGTCGCGACCGGATCGATGTCGGTCGCGAGCACCGGGATTCGCGCCATCTTCGCGAGGCCGATCGCAAGCACCGCGCTGCCGGTGCCGAGATCCAGCGCATTGCGTGGGCGCGTCCGTTTCAGCACGTCGGCGATCATGTTCAGGCAGCCGGCGGTCGTGCCGTGATGGCCGGTGCCGAAGGCCAGTCCCGCCTCGATCTCGATGCCGATGTCGCCGATACGGACCGCATCGCGGTCATGCGCGCCATGCACGAGGAAACGGCCGGCGCGCACCGGCTTCAGGCCCTGCAGCGACTTCGACACCCAGTCCGTGTCCTCGATGATCTCGCGGCCGAAGGTTTTGTCGATGCCGAGATCGCGCAGGACCGCGGCGGCGCGGGGCTCGACGTCCGTGCAGCCGTCCGTGTCGTAGAGGGACACTTCGTGCAGGTCTGACGCCTCGTCGGCCTCCAGGATCGCCAGCGGCAGGCCGTCTTCCTCGAAGGCGGCATCGAGCGCCGCATAGGCGCGCTCGGCCTCGTGCCTGGGCAGGGTCAGGAAGTAGCGCGTCTGCGGCATGGCGGCCCGTGGCGGTTGGCGAAAGGCTGGTTCAGCCTTCTGCCGCGAGGCGCTTCAGCTTGGCAATGGCCGTGTCGGGATTTTCCGCATAGGCGATGGTGCCGGCGAAGCCGCCGCGCCCGTCGAGCAGCAGGACGGTGGCGGTGTGGTCCATCGTGTAGTCGCCGTCGCCCGTATCGACCTTGCGCCAGTAGATGCCGAAGGATTTCGCCATGGCGTGGATCTTGTCGGGATCGCCGGTGATGCCGGTGATGCGGTCGGAGACGTTGGTGACGTAGTTCTTCATCAGCTCGGGCGTGTCGCGCTCCGGGTCGACGGTGACGAAGAAGGCACGGATGTCCTTGCCTTCGGTCCCGAGCTTCTTCAGCCAGCCATCCATCTCGAAGAGCGTCGTGGGGCAGACTTCCGGGCAGTGCGTGAAGCCGAAGAAGACGACGCTCGGATGGCCACGGAAGGCGGCTTCCGTAATCGGCGCACCGTCCTGGTCGACCAGCGCGAAGGCGTCGCCGTAAGGCTCGCTGCTGTTCGCCTTGCGATACCAGTCGAAGGTCAGGAAGCCGACGCCGGCGGCCATGAGGACGAGAATGCCGACGAGGATGGGGCGCATCATGGGAAAGGGTTCCGCAAAGGGCAGCCTACATGCACCATGCCAGGCCGGCTTCGATCATGGCGCGGAAGATGCCGGCGCCGTTGTTCATCCAGCCGGCGAAGGCCACGCCCGTGGCGGCGGCGAGCGCCAGCGCGCCGAGCGCCAGCGCGGCAGCCGTCCGCATCGAGATGGAATGTCGGCTCTGCATGGCCGATATCTAGTCGCCGCGGGCCGCCGGCGAAAGGGGCCACTGTGTCGCGCAATCGAGGGCGGGCGGCATTGCGCAAGTCGCGGACGATCCCCACCTGAACGGCTCCGACGATCGAAGGAGTCGCCCATGCGCCGGTCCGCCCTGTTCCTTTCCGCCACTGCCGCCTGCCTTTGCGCGTCCGGCGCGCTCGCCGATCAGGTCGGCAAGGTCGGCGTCGACTGGCTGGGCAACGATATCATGGTCGAATCCATCAAGGATCCGAAGGTCGAGGGCGTCACCTGCCACGTCGCCTATTTCGACCGCGGCCTGATCGACCGCGTGCAGAAGGGGAACTGGTTCGAGGACCCTTCCGATTCGGCGATCTCGTGCCACCAGACCGGGCCGATCAGCATCGGCGACATCGACCTCTCCAAAAGTGGGGAGGAGGTGTTCAAGCAGGGCATCAGCCTGATCTGGAAGAAGCAGGTGGTGAACCGCATCTACGACAAGGCCAACGACACGCTGATCTACCTTTCGCATTCGCGGCAGGTGCAGGACGGCTCGGCCAAGATGGCGATCTCAAGCGTCCCGCTCTACGGCCAGAGCGTCAACTGGGCCAAGGGCAAGCCGAACTGACCTTGTGAGCCGTGGCGCGGCGGCGTAAAGCGCCGCGATGGCCGCCGACCAGACATTGCGCTTCAAGGAGCCCGAGCCGCGTATCCACCCGACCGCGGATCTGAAATCCTGCCGGCTCGGGCGTTATTCGTCGGTGGGGGAGCGTGTCGTGCTGCGCGAGGTGAGCCTCGGCGACTTCAGCTATTTCGAGCGCCACGCCGAGGCGATCTATGCCGCAATCGGCAAATTCTGCTCGATCGCGGCCAACACGCGCATCAACGCGCTGGAACACCCGATGGAGCGGCTCACCACGCACAAGGTGAGCTACCGGCCGAACGAGTATTTCCGCTATCTCGGCGTCGACCAGGCTTTCCGGGCGCGCCGGCAGGCCAGGCAGGTCGTTATCGGCAACGATGTGTGGATCGGCCATGGCGCCGTGATCCTGCCAGGCGTCTCGATCGGCAACGGCGCCGTCATCGGCGCCAATGCGGTGGTCAGGCGCGACGTGCCGGCCTATGCGATCGTCGCGGGCGTGCCGGGCCGCATCGTGCGCTACAGGTTCGCGGAGCCGGTGCGGGCCGCCATCGAGGCGCTTCGCTGGTGGGACTGGCCGCTGGAGCGGCTGGCCGACGCCGTTCCCGACATGCAGAACCTGCCGATCGAGGAATTTCTGGCGCGCTGGTCGGGGTGACGCGGGTTCAGCCGGCTTTCTTCCAGTCCGCGACCGCCGGCTCGATGTAGAAATGGCGGCGCAGCGTATGGCGCGTCGACCAGACGAGCAGCCCGATCAGGATCATCAGCAGCCATGTCACCGGGGCGAGCCTGAGGTCGTTCGAATTGCCGAGCCACCAGACGTCCGGGCGGTAGTCGAGAAGGTCCGTGCGGCGCAGGAAGACCTTGAAGCCGAGCAGGCCGGCATGCATGCCCATCGAGCAGGCGATGGAGCCGGTGGCGATATAGGTCACGGCGAACAGTCCGCCAAGCAGCCAGAGCCCGAAGAGCAGGCCGCCCACCTCATGGAAATTCCAGCCGTCCTTGTAGGAAATCAGGTGGGAGAGCGAGAAGACCGCCGAGCCGACCAGGACGGCCGCCGCCGTCACCGCCGGCGCGGCGGTCCAGCGCAGATGGCGCAGCACGAAGCCGCGGAAGATCATTTCCTCGGTGAAGGCGAGCACCACCACGACCAGCAGCGCGACGATCGTCTTGCGGAGAAGCTGCGGGGAGACATTCGCCCATGCCTCGGCAGACCACGAGACATAGCCCATCGCGCCGAGCAGGGCATAGGCGAGCGCCATGAGCGCCACCGCCTGCACCCACATGGCGGCAAAGCCGGCCAGCGCGCGTCCCTTTCTGCCCCTGTAGAGGCCGAGGAACGCCGCGGGCCCGCCGCCGCGCGGCAGGGCGAAGGCGATCAGGCAGGGGATGATGACGACGAAGAGCGCCACCTGGCCGACGCCCTTGGTGTCGGTCAGCGACACGCCGGCGCCGCCCAGGCGCAGCGCGGTCTCGACCACGGCGCAGGCGGCGAAGGTGACGGCGAACAGGCCGAGCAGGCTGAGATATCGGGACAAGGAGCGATCCGCCATCGTCTGTGGAAGAAGCGGTGGCTAGCGGAGACGCTCCGCAAAGTCCACCCGGCGCGTCGTCAAGGCATCGCGACGGGATCGCTGCCTTCGGTCGCTCAGCGTTTCATGTATTCGGCGAAGCGTTCGGCATGGTCGGGATGCCAGCGCGACAGGGCAGGGCGGTTCTCGATGATGTCGCCCGCCGCCCAGGCTATGCGCTTCTCGTCCATGGCGCGCGTCACCTCGTTGTCCGGGCACAGGATGTAGAAGTCGCCGCGCGCCAGGCTTTCGAGCATGAAGTCCACGACCTCTCCGCCCGTCCAGGCGCCGGCCGGCTTTTCCGTCGCGCCGACGGTCAGGCCGGTATAGGTGAAGCCCGGAATCAGCAGATGCGCCGAGACGGCCGGGGCGGCGCTGTTGCGCAGCGCGTGCGCCAGCCCCTCGGTGAAGGTCTTCACCGCCGCCTTGGAGACGTTGTAGGCGAGGTTGCCCGGCGGCGTGGTGATGCCCTGCTTGGAGCCGGTATTGACGATGAAGGCGGGTCGGGCGGCCGCCAGCATCATCGGCGCGAAAGCCTGCGTGCCGTTGACCACGCCCCAGAAATTGGTGTCGATCAGCGTGCGCCAGCCCTCGCCGTTCTCCCAGGGCTCGCCGGGATTGTCGCCGATGCCGGCATTGTTCATCACCACGGAAGGCGCGCCGAATTTCTGCTCCACCGCGGCGGCGAGACGCTGCATGTCCTCCGCGCGCGAAACATCGACCGCCATCGCCATCACACGGCCGGCGCCGGCGATGTCGGCAAGCGCCCGCAACGCCGCATCGAGCTTCTCGCCGGCCCTGTCGGCGATCGCGACGTTCATGCCGAAGCCGGCATAGCGCGTTGCAGCGGCAAGGCCGATGCCGCTGGCGCCGCCGGTGACGACGGCGGTGTTCCCGGCGGCGAATTGCGGCAGGCTGGACGGTGCGGCGGTCATGCTTTTCTCCATCGGACGGGCGGCTCAACTTCCCGACGGTGGGACCGAGAGTCAAGGCAGGCGCGGCCGGTCGGACGTTCTTGTTTCTGCGATATGCATGGAATATATATTGATGGATGAGCATCGAATGGAGCCCGGACAAGAATGCCGCGTTGAAGGAGCGGTACGGATTCGGGTTCGAGCGGGTAGTCTCTGCGCTGGACGAGGACCGCTTGCTTGACGAGCGTAAGCATCCGAATCCGGAGCGTTATGCCCATCAGAGGCAACTTGTGGTCGAAATCGATGGTTATGCCTGGGTTGTCTGTTTTGTCACAGACGGTAGCACCATGTTCTTCAAGACGATGTATCCAAGCCGAAGGGCAAATCGCGAGTATCTGAGAGGCCGAGATGGATAACAAAAATATCACTGACGCCGAAGAGCGGGATCTTATCGAAAGCACCGAAAGGGGAGAATGGGTCTCCGTCGGCAATATCGAAGCGCAACGCGCCTTCTGGAAGGAGGCCGCGCGCCAGACGCTCGACGGCAAGCGGCGGCGCATCTCCATTTCCATTCCCGAGCGCGACCTGATGAAGCTGAAGACGCGCGCGGCGGAAGAGGGCATGCCCTACCAGACGCTGATCAACTCGATCCTGCATAAATACGTGGAGTCCTGAGCGGCGACCGGACTGCCGCGCGGCATTCATGCGCCCGTGACGAAGCCGTCCAGCACCTTCTTCTGGCCGGCCCGGTCGAAATCGATCGTCAGCTTGTTGCCGTCGATGGCCGCGACGTTGCCGTTGCCGAATTTCTGGTGGAAGACGCGGTCGCCCACCTGGAAGGCCGAGGGCGTGTCGGCCACGGATTTCGCCACCAGCTCGCCCTCTATGGTGCGTCCCTTGACGGAGCCGCGGCCGGCGCCGTAGCCCGAATCCACCTCGCCATAGCCGATGCGCTCCACCTGGTGGCCGGAGCGCGAGCCCCAGTTGCGGTCAGTCGCCTCGGTCCTGTTGGCCTGCGCGCGCGCCCAGCCGGGCGTCGCATAGGTGTTGGAGAAGGTGCTGCCGTGCTCGCCCGCCGTATCGAAGCGCGACGCGCCGTAGGGATTGCGCCGCCCGGCCATGCCGTCGCCATAGGGGTTGCCGTAGCCGCCGTAGGAATTGCCGCCCTCGGCGATGTCGACATGGGCTTCCGGCAATTCGTCGATGAAGCGCGAGGGGATGGTGGATTGCCAGAGCCCGTGGATGCGGCGGTTCGAGACGAACCAGATGTGCAGGTTCCGCCGGGCGCGGGTGAGCCCCACATAGGCCAGCCGCCGCTCTTCCTCGAGGCCCGAGCGCCCGCCCTCGTCCAGCGCGCGCTGGTGGGGGAACAGGCCTTCCTCCCAGCCGGGCAGGAAGACGGTGCCGAACTCCAGGCCCTTGGCCGAATGCAGGGTCATGATCGAGACGGCGTCGAGCCCCTCGTTCTGCTCGGCGTCCATGACCAGCGCGACGTGCTCCAGGAAGGAGCGCAGCGATTCGTACTCCTCCATGGAGCGGATCAGCTCCTTGAGGTTTTCCAGCCGGCCCGGCGCTTCCGGGCTGCGGTCGTTCTTCCACATGTCCGTGTAGCCGGATTCCTCCAGGATGATCTCGGCGAGCTCGGTATGCGGCCTGGTCTCCAGCATCTCCTGCCAGCGCGCGAAATTGGCCGTCACCTCGCGCAGCGCGGCGCGCGGCTTGGGCTTCAGCTCGTCGCTCTCGGCAAGGGTCGCGGCGGCGGCCAGCATGGGGACGCGCAAGGCGCGCGCCGTGTCGTGGATCTGGCGGATCGTCGCCTCGCCGAGACCGCGCTTGGGCACATTGACGATGCGCTCGAAGGCTAGGTCGTCCGCGCCCTGCGCGACGACGCGGAAGAAGGCCAGCGCGTCGCGGATCTCCATGCGCTCGTAGAAGCGCGGGCCGCCGATGACGCGGTAGTTCAGCCCCATGGTGACGAAGCGGTCCTCGAACTCGCGCATCTGGAAGGAGGCGCGCACCAGGATCGCCATGTCGTTCAGCGCATGGCTCTTGCGTTGCAGCGCCTCGATCTCGTCGCCGACGGCGCGCGCTTCCTCTTCCGAATCCCAGGCGGCGTGGACGGTGACCTTCGGGTCGTCCGGGGAGGGGTGGTCGGTAAAAAGCGTCTTTCCCAGCCGCCCCTCATTGTGGGCGATGAGATGCGAGGCCGCGCCGAGGATGTGGGCGGTGGAGCGGTAGTTGCGTTCCAGCCGGATGATCGTGGCGCCGGGAAAATCCTTGTCGAAGCGCAGGATGTTGTCCACCTCCGCCCCGCGCCAGCCATAGATCGACTGGTCGTCGTCGCCGACGCAGCAGATGTTTACTTTGTTTTCGCTCACGGGCCGTACCGCCGCCTGCGGCGGCTGGCCCTCCGCTGGGGCGGCCTGACCGGCCGACGCCCGGTCGGGCTTGCGGCCTTCGTCCGTCTGCACGTCATTTCCGGTTTTCGGCCGCTGTGCCAGAAGCCTCAGCCACATATACTGCGCGGTGTTGGTGTCCTGGTATTCGTCGACGAGGATGTATTTGAACTTGCGGTGGTATTCGGCCAGCACGTCGGGGTGGTCGCGGAAGATGCGGATCGGGTGCAGCAGGAGATCGCCGAAGTCGCAGGCGTTCAGCGTCTGGAGCCGCTCCTGATAGGCCGCGTAGAGCTGGCGGCCCTTGCCGTTGGCGAACGAGCGGGCGTCGCCTTCGGGAATGTCCTGCGGCGCCAGTCCCTTGTTCTTCCAGCCGTCGATCATGTTGGCGAATGTGCGGGCGGGCCAGCGCTTGTCGTCCAGTCCCTCGGCCTGGATGATCTGCTTGATGAGGCGGATCTGGTCGTCGGTGTCGAGGATGGTGAAGCCGCTCTTCAGCCCGGCCAGTTCGGCATGGCGGCGCAGGAGCTTGACGCCGATCGAATGGAAGGTGCCGAGCCACGGCATGCCCTCGACATTGCCCTCGCCGATCAAAAGGCCGATGCGGATCTTCATCTCCCGGGCGGCCTTGTTGGTGAAGGTGACGGCGAGGATCTGCGAGGGGAAGGCTCTTCCGGTGGCGAGGATATGGGCGATGCGCGTGGTGAGCACCCGCGTCTTGCCGGTGCCTGCGCCGGCGAGAACGAGGACCGGGCCTTCGGTCGTCTCGACGGCCAGCCGTTGCTCGGGATTGAGGCCCTTCAGGTAGTCCGGCGGGCCCTCCCGGCCCTGCCGCGCGGCCATGGCGCGCGCCGCCAGCCCGCCGCCCGCCGGGCGCGCAGGCGCCGCACCGGGCTCCTCGTCGAAGAAGGGCATATCGTCTGGAAAAGCGGACATCTGGGCGGAATGTAGTGATTCGGCGCCGAAAGGCCAGAACCGCACGATCCTTATGGCCGCCGCGACGGCCTATTGCCCGAGATGCGATTTCAGCGCGGGCACCTGGTCGAGCAGATTGTTCACCGCACTCGGGCCGGCCGCCTGGCGGGCATGCTGGAGGATGGACCGGCCGGCCCCGGCGATCTGCGACAGGTCGAGGCCGAGCGACTGCAACTGCGCCATGCCCTTCACGAGTGCGCCGGCCTTGTCGCCCATCACGCCGCCGAGGGCGGAGCCGATCGAGCCGAGCAGGCCGCCGGGCGCCGGCGCGTCGTCCACGTCGTTCTGGGTCGCGAGCTGGCCCGCGCCGTCGATCTTGGCGATGATGTCCGTTGCCTGCGGACCGGCCTCGTGCTCCAGGATGGAAAAGATCGTGCCGACCGCCTTGCCGGCCGTCACGGGATCGATGTTGAGGGTGTTCGCGACGGTATCGACGATCGTTTCCACGTTCATGGTCTGCTCCTTCAATCGCCGCCCGGACAAAGGCCGGCCTCTGGAAAATCGACCCTTTGCCTCAATTGTGGCGAACTGTAGAATGCCACCACAAATGCGAGAACGCGCCGGAGGCGACAGCCGTAGGGCGATGGAATACCCAAGGAAGAGAGGGCGCGAAGGTGGCTTCCGAGGAGATCCGATTTGCGACGGCGGTGCCTATCCTGCGCATCTTCGACGTTGCGAAAGCGCATGAATTCTATCTGGGTTTCCTCGGGTTTGCAGTGGACTGGGAACATCGCTACGGCGAGAACTTCCCGCTCTACTGCCAGGTTTCACGGGGAGGGCTGCGCCTGCATCTCAGCGAGCACTCCGGAGACGGCAGCCCGGCGATCGGCGTGATCGTCTACATGACCGGCGTAAAGGCGTTGCAGCGCGAACTGGTCGCCAAGGACTACCGCTACATGAAGCCGGGTCTGGACGAGAATGACGGCCGGCTTGAATGCCGGGTCGTCGATCCCTTCGGCAACCGCATCACTTTCATGGAAATCGTCGGCTGAGAAGGATATCGATCCGGCCGGAACGAAATCGTTCCTTAGTCCCGGCCGTTTCGGGCGCGGATTGGGCCGGCCGCCGGGTGCCCTTCGCCTCGCAACGGCCTTCTCGCGCGACGGCCGCCGGCTCGACCGGAAGATCGCGCTCGAAGCGTCAATTGTCGCGTACCGTCCTGAGGTTGGTCACGACGCGGCGGTTCTGCACCTTGCAGGATTTCTCCTTGCAGCTCCGCACCTCGCGGTCCCTGCCGTAGCCCTTCGCCCACATGCGGTCGCTGCCGACGCCCTTCGAGGCGAGATAGGCCATGACCGCATCGGCGCGCTTCTGCGACAGGGAGACCTGGGCCGCATCGCCGCCCGAATCGTCGGCGAAGCCCTGCAGCTTGACCAGCCATTTGGGATTGGCGGCCAGCCATGCCGCCTGGTTGTCCAGCGTGGCCCGGGCGGTGCCGTCCAGCGCCGCGGAATCGGCGGCGAAGAAGGTCCGGCGGCCGACATTGAGGATGAAATCCTCCTCGCTGCCCGGCTTGACGTTCTCGAAGCCCGCGGCCGGCTGGTTGGTCTCGTCGGGCGTGTTGGAGGCGGGCGGCGGCGGCTCGGCGGGGCCGGTCCCCGAGGGGCCGGGCGACATTGTGGTGCAGGCCGCAAGCAGAAGGGCGGCCGCGCTTGCCGTCAGCAGCCGCGCAAAAAGGACCGGACGGCTCATTGCGGCACTCCGTCGACG
Organism: Hyphomicrobiales bacterium; assembly: GCA_017305925.1. Lineage (GTDB taxonomy): Bacteria > Pseudomonadota > Alphaproteobacteria > Rhizobiales > Rhizobiaceae > Arvimicrobium. The sequence continues at coordinate 37,798 of JAFKJW010000067.1, forward strand.
ACATCCGCCAGCCTGGAGTCGCGCTCGGCCTGATCCGCGATATGCTGGAGAACCTGCACGGCGGTGCCGATCGGGATGCGCTGGTAGAGATCGATCGCATCCTCGTTGAACATGCGGATGCAGCCGCTCGACGCGTCGGTGCCGATGCTCCAGGGCTGGATCGTTCCGTGGAAGCGGTAGCCGGTGTCGGCGCCGTCGCGATGCAGGTACATGGCGCGCGGCCCGAGCGGGTTGGACGGCGATCCGCCCTCGACGGAGGCGGGCAGCTCGGGATGGCGGGCCAGCATCTCCTTCGGCGGAATCCATTTCGGCCACAGCGCCTTGCGGTCGACGGTGGCGCGGCCGTACCACTTGAAGCCTTCCTTGCCGACGCCGACGCCATAGCGGATGGCGGTCCTGTTCTCGTTGATCAGGTAGAGGAAATGATGGCGCGTATCGACGACGACGGTGCCGATCGGCTCGGTCGAATAGTATTTCACGACCTGGCGGCGCCATTTCGGGGCGACCTTGGCGAAATTGGTGGCCTTGAAGGTGACGCCGTTGTCCGTCTTCGTGCCGGCGAACCAGTCGGAAGACTTCACCTTCGCCTCGGCGGGGTCGATATCCGCGACCGCGACCGCGGCGGCAAGACCGCCAAGCACGAATTCCCGCCGCGTGACCTGCATCGATATCCCCCCGATCCGCGAAAGAGCTTAGCCGACCGGCCGGCGGCGGCAAGGCTCGTCGCTGCGGCGTCGCGCATTTTCACGGCCTGTGTAGCGCGCAGTCAACAGATGCCGGGCATCTGGCCTTAGCGCGCCCGGCGTCTTCCCGGCATCAGGAGACCGGCGCGCGGCGTGGAGAAAAGGGATTGGGAGACGACGTTTCCACGCGGAGGTCCGCGACCTTCGGCATCCTCGTGATGGCGCTCGGCACGCTCATGCTGCCGGGCGTCGACGCGATCGCGAAGCATCTCAGCGCGACGCATTCGCCGGCCTTCCTCAGCTGGGCCCGCTATGCCGCGGCATCCTGCGTGGTGGTGCCTTTCGCCGTGGCGCGGTTCGGCACGGCGATTTTCCCGCGCGAGCAACTGGGTGCGCATTTTTTGAGGACCGCCTTCATCGTCGGGGCGATGAGCCTCTATTTCTTCGCCGTCGTCCACGCGCCGCTCGCCAATGCGATCACCGCGTTCTTCGTCGCCCCCGTCGTGGCGATGGTGCTCGCCGTGATGCTGCTCGGCGAGCGGCTGACGGGGCGCAAGCTCGCCAGCCTCACACTCGGCGTAGCCGGCACGCTGATCATCGTCCGGCCGAGCGGCGCAGGGCTGAATCCGGGGCTGCTGCTGGCGCTCGGCGCCGGCATTCTCTATGCCCTCTACAGCATCGCTACCCGCATGGCCTCGCAGCGCAGCGATCCCGTCAAGACGCTGGTCTTCCAGTGCGTGGTCGGTTCGTTGTTGCTGACGCCGCAGGCCATATCCACATGGTCGATGCCCCGGCCCGACGAGATCTGGCTGTTCGCGCTGCTCGGCCTGATCTCGGTCTTCGGCCATCTGTTCCTGATCATCGCCTACCGTCATGCGCAGGCGTCGCTCCTGGCGCCCATCGTCTATCTGGAACTGGTCGGATCGGCGCTGCTCGGCTATCTGGTCTTCGGCGACGTGCCGGGTGCCTCGATCTGGATCGGCGCGGCGGCGATTATCGCCGCCGGCATCGTCCTTCTCACGGCCCGGCCACGCTGAGGGCCGCTTTCCGCCGCGCCGGCTTGCCGCTAGGATGGCACGCCGCCGGCTTCGCGCGGCGTGTCGGGGGGCGGCCATGTCGGACACATTCACCGTGACCACGAAAACGTCGTGGCTGACGCGGCTCAAGAATTCGGTCATCGGCGCGCTGCTCGGGCTGCTGCTGATCGTCGTGATGGTGGTGCTGCTGTTCTGGAACGAGGGCAGGGCGGTGCAGACGGCGCGGTCGCTTGCCGAGGGCGCCGGCATCGTGGTCGACGTGCCGGCGGCACCTGTCGATGCGGCCAACGAGGGCAGGCTCGTCCATGTCAGCGGCGATGTCGCCACGCCGCACCGGCCGGCGGACGAGACGTTCGGCATCAGCGCCGAGGGCGTGCGGCTGGAGCGGCGCGCCGAGATGTTCCAATGGAAGGAAAGCTCCGAGACGCGGACGCAGGACAAGCTGGGCGGCGGTCAGGAGTCCACCACGACCTACAGCTATTCGAAGGCGTGGGACGATTCCCCGGTCGATTCCTCGCGCTTCAAGCAGCCGGCGGGCCACGAGAACCCGCCGATGGAGATCGTGGCCAAGGATTTCCAGGTGCCCGAAGCCGGCCTCGGCGCCTTCCAGCTCTCGCCGCGAGTCGTTTCCATGATCCCGGCGGGAAAGGAGCTCGCCGTCAGCCCCGACCAGACCGCGGCGATCGATGCGGCCTATAGCGGCAACAAGCGGGTGACGGTTTCGGAAGGCCGCATCTATCTCGGCTTCAACTCCACCGCGCCGGCGGTCGGCGACTATCGCATCTCCTACCGGCTGGCGCCGCTCGGCCCGGTCAGCATCGTCGCAAGGCAGGCGGCCACCGGCTTCGACGACTACCAGACGGAGGCGGGCGACGCCCTGCTGATGGTCGCCACCGGGACTGTTCCGGCCGAGAAGATGTTCAAGGACGCCGAGACCGCCAACATGGTCGTCACCTGGCTGCTGCGCGTCGTGGGGCTCGTCTTCCTGTGCGTCGGCTTCTCGCTGACCATGCTGCCGCTCCAGGCCGTCGCGATGGTTCTGCCGCCGGTCGGCAGGCTGATCGGCGCGGGGACAGGGCTTGTCGGCACGGTGCTCGGCATCGTCGTCGGGGCCGGCACGATCGCGCTGGCATGGTTCTGGTACCGGCCCCTGCTGGCGCTGGGGATCATCGCGGCCGGACTGGCGATCGCCCTTCTGCTGGGCCGGATCGGCGGCCGGCGCGCCCGCATGGCCGCCAGCCCGGCGGCGGCCTGAGAACCCCGGTCAAGCGTCTTTGACTGGATCGGCCGTGCCGAACGCCCTAGGTCTGGAATGTTCGACGGAGGTGAAGATGACACGACCGCAGATCACCCAGGCGATGATCGATGCCTATGACGAGTATACGCATCTGACGCTCGACCGCCGCGGCTTCATGGAGAAGCTGACGGCGCTGGCGGGGTCCGGGGCCGCTGCCGCGGCGATCATGCCGATGCTGGCCGCCAACAGCGCGCGGGCGGCCATCATCGCGGAGGACGATCCGCGCCTCACGACGGAGGAGATCAAGTATCCCGGCGCCGGCACGGAGATGATGGGCTATCTGGTGAAGCCGGCCGAAACGACGGGAAAGTCCGGCGCGGTGATCGTCATCCACGAGAATCGCGGCCTCAACGGCCACATCCGCGACGTCGCCCGCAGGGTCGCGCTGGAAGGCTTCGTCGCGCTCGCGCCGGATTTCCTTTCGCCGCTCGGCGGAACGCCGGCCGACGAGGACAGGGCGCGGGAGATGTTCACCAAGCTCGACGCGGAGACGACGGCAGCCAATGGCGTGAAGACGATCGAGTTCCTGAAGGCGGACGGGCGGTCCAACGGCAAGGTCGGCGCGGTCGGCTTCTGCTGGGGCGGCGGCGCCGTCAACAATCTCGCCGTCGCCGCGCCCGATCTGGCGGCAGGCGTCGCCTATTACGGCATGCAGCCGAAGGACCCTGCGGCAATCGCGAAGATCAAGGCGCCGCTGCTGCTGCACTATGCGGGGCGTGACGAGCGGATCAATGCCGGCATCGAGGCCTACCGCAAGGCGCTGGAGGCGGCCGGCAAGGAGTTCACCATCTACGTCTATGACGGGGCCCAGCACGCCTTCAACAACGATACCTCGCAGGCGCGCTACGACAAGGCGGCCGCCGACCTCGCCTGGGGCCGGACCATCGACTTCTTCCGGCAGAAGCTGGCCTGAGCTTGAGCGCGCCGCAGCTCCACCGCTTCTCTCCCTCGGGCGGCATGCCGAACAGCGGCCTGCCGCTCGTCCTGTGGAAGGGCCGCCTGCCGCTTGCCGCCCGCAGCGGGGCGGCGGCCTGCGCGCTCTATGAAAGGAACGGCTGGCGCGGCACCTGGGTCTACACCGTCTTTCCGTACTGGCACTTCCACACGATGGGCCACGAGGTGCTTTCCTGCGTGGCGGGCACGGCGAGGATCGGCTTCGGCGGCGACGACGGGCTGGTGGCGGACGTGACGGTCGGCGACGTGGCGGTCATTCCGGCCGGCGTCGGGCACAAAAGGCTGTCGGCCTCAGCCGGCTTCCAGATGGCCGGCGGGTATCCGCCGGGCCAGCGCGGCGACATCGTCCGTCCGGGCGCGATGGCCCTGGACGAAGCGCTCGATGCGGTACGGAAGATCGCGCTGCCGGAGACCGATCCGGTCAGCGGCGGGGCGGACGGGGTCGCGGCGCTCTGGCGCGATCTCTGAGAGACCGCCTGAAAAAGCGTGGGCGCGGGCTGCAAATGGCGTTTTCTGCGCTTCCGGTGCTCACGTACCTGACTGTACGCTCCGCTCCGGTTCTCGAAACCACCATTTTCGCCGCGCGCCGACGCTTTTTCAGGCGGTCTCTTCGCTATCCGCGCAGCGCCCGGGTCGCGTGGCCGATCCAGGCGAGGCGGCGCGCCGGCACGAGGCCGTAATTGTAGTAGTTGAGCCCGTCGGCCCCGGCGTCGACGGCCGTGCGGGTGATCTCCGCAAGCTCCTCGGGACCGGCGACGGCCGGATGCGCCAGCGTGAGCCCGACGCCGAGGAATTTTTCGCGGCCGATCGCCTTGCGCGTGTCCGCGATGCCGTACACGGCCTCCGCGGACGCGCCGTAGAGGCACAGGATCAGGCCGTCGCTGGCGGCCGCGGCGCGCTCCGGATCCAGCGCGGCGAGATGGGGAGCGGTGTCGCTCACCGCGACGATCTTCGTCGCGGGATGCGCGCTCTCCCTGATCTCCGCGACGAGGCTGGTCACGATCTCGTTGCGCCACTCGAGCAGCGCGTGGAAAGCCGGCACGCCGGCGAAAGTCCCGATCCCCCGCGCCGGGAAATCCGGAAAGGTCCGCTCCGGCCGCTCGCGCTCGAAGGCGGCCAGCAGGGCGCTCTGCACCCAGCCTCTCGCCGTCGCGAAGTCGATGCCGGCCGTGGTGGCATGTGCGCGGCAATGGTCGCAGAAGCAGACCGAGAGAAGAAAATCCTCCTCCGGCGTCAGGCCGACGCCGTCCTTCTCGTGGTGGTAGCCGTGGGTGAAGCCCATGAAGCTCGCCGTCTCCAGCTCGATGCGGTCCGGGCGGTAGTTTTCGGAAATGTCCCTCGCCAGCGTGCGCGCATAGGCCCGCGCTTCCGGAGAGGAGGGGCAGAGCGCGAAATAGCTCGGATCGCCGAAGGCGTTGCGGGAGACGTCGGCGGGGTGCAGCATGCCGAGCCGCGTGTTGTGCAGGCAGACGGTCCAGCAGGACACCGCGATGCCCGATTTTTCGCGTTGGTCGATCAGGGCGCGCAGCATGTCGCCGTCCTCGTCCACCTGCCGGGCGCGCTTGGGCTGAATCCTGCGGTCGGCCCACAAGGCGGGCGAGGGGCGGTAGTAGACCGTCCCGTCCTCGGGGAAATAGCTCTTGCGGCTGAGCCCGCGCGGCTGGAGGAAGCGGCCCGCGTGATAGGACGTGGCGAGGCTCACCATGTTCAGCCCGAGGCCGCCGATTTCCTCGATAACGGGGTCGAGGCCCCGGTCGGCGACATCCCAGGGGTAGGTCCAGACGGAAAGCTGCGGATCGGCGGTCGTCGGCATGTCAGGCTCCCGGCTTCGGCTTGCGGGAAATGCCGATGGAGCGGCCGGCCCGCTCCGGCGCCGGCAGCGCGGCATGGGCCGCCTGCGCCGCCGCCACCTTCTGCGCGATGTCGGGCGGGAAAGGCGCCACCTTCGGCCCCGCCATGTCGACATGCAGCGACAGCGATTCGCATGTCGCCGCCAGCCAGCCGTCGACGTGGCGGATCTCCTGATAGGCGCGCAGCCGCTTCTCGTCGTGATCGAGGAGCTGGAAGGTGACCGCCACCTTGTCGCCGAGATGCAGCTCCTGCACGTAGCAGACATGGATCTCGGCCGTGTATATCGTCAGGCGGCGGTCCCTGGCATAGCTTGCGCCAAGGCCGATGCCTTCGAGAGCGTCGTCCATGCAGCGGTCGAACAGCACGTTGTAGTAGGCCATGTTGAGATGGCCGTTATAGTCGATCCAGTCCTTCTCGATCTCCATCACGCGCGATACGAACGGGGCGGCTATGGTCATGCGCAGGCTCCAGATTTGATCGTCCGCCGTTGCTCGACCGGCGCAAAGAACTGCTATAGGCGTTGGCAGCGAGTCCGCAAGGGCGCGGGCTCGTCCACAGGTGGAGGACTTCATGGCTCTGAGCGACCTCATCCGGGTCGAGCGCAACGAGGCGGGCATCCAGTCCGTGCTCGGCATCCTCAAGCAGCGCTTCGGCGAGCGGTTCCAGACCGGCCACGACGTCCGCGTCCAGCATGCCCATACGACGAGCTACATTCCCAACCAGCCGCCGGACGGCGTGGCGTTTCCGGATTCGACGGAGGAGGTGCAGGAGATCGTGCGCGTGTGCGCCGAGCATCGCGTGCCGATCGTGCCCTTCGGCACCGGCACCTCGCTGGAGGGCCAGACCAACGCGGCCGGCGGCGGCATCTCGATCGACATGATGCGCATGGACCGGGTGCTGGAGGTCAATGCCGCGGACCTCGACTGTACCGTGCAGCCCGGCGTGACGCGCGAGGCGCTGAACACGTATCTGCGCGACACCGGCCTTTTCTTCCCCATCGATCCGGGCGCCAATGCCAGCCTCGGCGGCATGGCCGCGACGCGGGCCTCCGGCACCAATGCGGTGCGCTACGGCACGATGAAGGACAACGTGCTGTCGCTGACGGCGGTGATGGCGGACGGCCGCGCGATCACCACCGCGCAGCGCGCCCGCAAGACCTCGGCGGGCTACGACCTGACGCGGCTCCTGGTCGGCTCGGAAGGGACGCTCGGCGTCATCACGGCGCTCACCCTGAAGCTTTACGGCATACCGCAGGCCATTTCCGGCGGCGTCTGCCCGTTCCCCAGCGTCGAGGCCGCCTGCAACGCCGTCATCATGACGATCCAGATGGGCATCCCGATGGCGCGCATCGAGCTGGTGAACGCCTTGCAGATGCGGGCGCTCAAGAATCATTCGCAGCTCGACTATCCGGAGAGCCCTTGCCTCTTCGTCGAATTCCACGGCTCGGAGGCGGGGGTTGCCGAGCAGGCGGAAAGTTTCGGCGAGATCGCGGCCGAGTTCGGCGGCGGGCCTTTCCTGTGGACGAAGGTCGCGGAAGAGCGGGCGAAACTCTGGAAGGCGCGTCACAACGCCTACTGGGCGTCGCTGACGCTCAGGCCGGGCGCCGGCAGCCTGTCGACCGATGTCTGCGTGCCGATCTCGCGGCTCGCCGAATGCATCACCGAGACCGAGGCGGACATCGAGCGCATGGGGCTCATCGCACCGATCGTCGGGCATGTCGGCGACGGCAATTTCCACACGATGGTGCTCATGGACCAGAAGGATCCGCGCGAGATCGAAAAGGTCGAGGAGTTCGTCTCCCGGCTCAACCTGCGGGCGATCTCCATGGACGGCACATGCACCGGCGAGCACGGCATCGGCCAGGGCAAGATGACCTTCCTGGAGCGGGAACTCGGCGACAGCGTCGATTTCATGCGCATGATCAAGGCGACGCTCGATCCGCAGAACATCCTGAATCCCGGCAAGATCCTGCCGGCGAAGCATTGAGCGGCGAGGCGGAATAAATTCTTCGGCGCGCGCCGGATCGCCACGTTGTGGACCAAGTGATCGCGATAGCGTCAGGCAGGCAACTCTGGAACCGATCGACATATAGGGAGAAATGCTCGGCCGCCTCTTCATCCTGATCGGGGGTCTGTTCGTCCTGGCGCTGACGGCGGCGCTGGTGGCGCCCTATTTCATCGACTGGACGAACTACCGCGCCGATTTCGAGCGGGAGGCGAGCGCGGTGCTCGGCCGCAAGGTGACGGTGCGGGGCGAGGCGTCCGCCCGCATCCTGCCGTTTCCCTCCGTGACCTTCTCGGACGTTCAGGTCGGCGCGGACGGAGCCGAGCCGGCGATGACGGTCGAGACCTTTTCGATGGACGCGGAGCTGGCGCCGTTCATGAGCGGCGAATTCCGCATCTTCGACATGCGGCTGGTGCGCCCGAAGGCGACGGTGGCGATCGCGGCGGACGGCACCATCGACTGGACCGTGCGGCCTTCCGCGCCGATTTCGGCCAGACAGATTTCGCTGGAGAGGCTGACGATCACCGACGGGCAGGTAACGGTCCACCATGCCGCGAGCGGGCGCGACCATCTGCTGACCCGCATAGACGTGGACGCCTCGGCGCGCTCCCTGCTGGGGCCGTGGCGTATCGACGGATCGCTTCTCGCCGACGGAGAGCAAGTCGGGATCGGCATCTCCACCGGCGTCGTGGAGGACGGCGCCATGCGGCTGATGATGCGCACCCGGCCCTCGGCGTTTCCGATCGAGGTCGAGACGGACGGCAGCGTGCGCGTCGAGAACGGCGCCGCCTCCTATGCCGGCACGCTGCGGATCGTTCCGCAGGAGGACGTGAAGGCCGAACTGCGCGGAAGCGACGGCGCGGCGCCCAAGGCGGACCGGGCGGCGGCGGTCTCGCGCAACCGGTTGACGGGCAAGTTCACCTTCGACCAGAAGCGCCTTGCGCTGGACAGTTTTCGCTTCGAGACCGGCCCGGTCGCCGATCCCTATGTGGCCGAGGGCGAGGCGTCGATGGACATCGGTCCGGCGCCGCGCTTTGCCATCGTCGCGAACGGCGCGCAGGTGCGGCTCGACGAAAACGGCAAGAGCGGCCGCTACGAGGGTGCCCGCTCGCTCGACCAGCGCCTGGCCGCCGCGCAGGCGGTGCTGGCGGCGCTGCCGCGCCCGACGATTCCCGGAACGGTCGACATCAACCTCCCGGCGATCGTGGCCGGCGACACGACGGTGCGCGACGTCAGGCTCTCCGCCGAGCCCGCCGGGGCGGGCTGGACCGTGAAATCGCTGGCGGCGACGCTGCCCGGGCGCACCACGGTCGAGGCGCATGGCGACCTCGCCACCGCGCCGGGCCTCGCCTTCCAGGGCGATCTCCTCGTCGCGATCGCGCAGCCCTCCGGCTTCATGGCCTGGCTCTCCAAGAATGTCGACGACGCGATACGCCGCGTGCCGCGCGCCGGCTTCAGCGCGAAGGTCGACCTCACCGCCGAGCGCCAGCGTTTCGCCGACCTCGAGCTGCAACTCGGAGACGCGCGCTTCGAGGGCGAGCTGGACAGCCGGCGCCCCGACGATGCGCGGCCGGCCGTGGCGCTGACGCTCGACGGCGGCGCGCTCGATTTCGAGGGCGTGTCGGCCTTCGCCTCGCTGCTGGCCGGCGGTGACGGAAAAAGCATCTTCGGCGACGCCGATCTCGACCTGGCACTGAAGGCGGGGCCCGTCACCGTGGCGGGAATGACGGCGGACAAGCTGGACACGGCCCTCAGATTCCGCGGCGCGGCGATCGAAGTCGACCGCATGTCGATCGGCGGCCTGGCGGGAGCGACGATCAGCGCGACCGCGAGCCTGCGGAATTTTCCGCGGGAGCCCGAGGGCAAGATCGACGCCTCGATCGTCGCGACGGACCTCCAGCCGCTGCTCGACCTTGCCGCGCAGCGCTTTCCCGAGCAGGCGCTGATCGGCCGGCTGCGGGAGAGCGGCGCGGCCTATGGCGGGCTTTTTGCCGACAGCGAGGTCGATGTCGTGGCCGACGCCTCCATCGGCGATTCCGGGCGGCCTATCTATTCGCTCAACGCCAGGGGCACGGCCGGAGGGACGGCGTTTTCGGGCAGCTATCTCGGTCCGCTCGACGATCCGGATGCCGATGTCCTGCTCTCCTTCGAGGGGAAGAACAGCGACGCGACGGCGCTGCTCGCGCTCTATGGCGCCAGCGCGCTTCCGCTCGGCCTGACCGGCCCCGGCGAGACGAGCGTCACGGCAGAAGGAAGCTGGGCGAAGGGGCTGAAGACGTCCTTCAGGCTCGCCGGCCATGATGCGACCGCCACATTCGAGGGCACCGCCAGCTCCGGCGACCAGGGTCTCGCGGTAAAGGGTCGGGCGGCGCTGGATGCCGCCGATATCGAGCCCTGGCTGATGACGATGGGGCTCGGCCTGCCGGGCATGGGCATCGGCACGACGGTGCAGCTCGACGCCGACGCGGACTATGCAAGCGGACTGCTTGTGCTCTCCAGCCTCAAGGGAACGGTCGCCGAGGGCGCCGTGGCGGGCGACGTCAATCTGGAGGTCAAGGACGGACTGCCGCGGCTTTCCGGCCAGCTCTCCGTGGACGATTTCGACCTCTATCCGCTCGCCAGGGTGGTCCTGGGCGAGGACACGCTGGAGAGCGACGGCGCAGGCTGGGCGACGAAACCCTTCCAACAGAAGAGCATGACGCCGGTCCTGGCGGAGCTCGACATGACGGCCGGCAATCTCGGCGCGGGACCCGTCGCTTCCGTCGGCGACGCGCATTTCGACCTGCGTCTCGACCGGGAAGGGATCCGCGTCAGCGATCTCACCGGCACGCTGGACGACGGGAAGGTGAGCGGCTTCCTGGAACTCAAGAACGACGGCGGCACAGGATTGCTGTCGGCACAGCTCAAGCTCGCCGATGCCGATCTGGCGCAGTTCGCCGAGGGCCTGAACCTCGGCGGCCGCGGCGACTTCTCCGCTGCGCTGACGGCCAACGGCAAGACGCTGGAGGGCATCGTCGCCGCGCTTTCCGGATCGGGCACCGCCTCGCTGAAGTCTCTCGTGATCCCCGGGATCAACCCCGATTCGTTCCCTGCGCTCCTCGCCGAGGCCGAGAAGGCCGGCCGCGATATCGACGCGGTGCGGACGGCGGCCTTCGCGCCGCCCATCGTCGCCGCCGGCAGCTATGACGCAGGGAGCGTCGACCTGGCGTTCACCGTGGTGGGCGGCGTGCTGCGCGCCCCGCCCGTCACCATGCCGGCTCCAGCGGCGAGCCTCACGGCCGAGGTGCGCGGCGACCTGAACGACGGGACTGTCTCGGCGACCGGCTCGATTGCCTATGCGCCGGGCCCGGAGGCGCTGGCAGGCTCGGAGCCGACTGTGAGTTTCGCCGTGTCCGGTCCGCCCGGAGGGCTTTCAGCGACCTTCGACACGGAGCCGCTGGCGCAGTTCCTCACGCAGCGCGCGCTGGAAAAGGAGCAGATGCGCGTCGAGGCCATGCAGGCGGCCCTTCTGGAGAGGCAGCGGCTGCGCCGCGAGGTGCGCTACTACGCGGCGCTGGCGGCCGAGCGGGAGCGGCTGGCGGCGGAAAGGCGGCGGGCCGAGCAGGACGCGCTGCGCAAGGCTGAGGACGCCGCCGTGGTCAAGGAGCAGGAGGAGCAGAAGCGGAAGGACGCCGCGGCCGAGGCGGAGGCCGCGGCGAAGGCCCAGGCGGAGGAGGCCAAGCGCGCCGCCGAGAAGGCCGGCCAGCAGGACCCGAAGCCGCCTGCCCCGAAGGAGACCGCCCCACGCCGCAAGGCGCCGGCTCAGCAGGAAGGCGCGCCGGAGCCGCAACTGCTTCCGATGGACAGCGATGCCTTCGACACCTCGCCCGCGACGCAGCCGGCGCAGAAGAAGGGATTGATCGAGCGGCTTTTCGGGAACTGAGCGCCGACGCCCGGTTCACGGCCGCGCATCAGCCGCCGTGCGCCTTCACCCATTGCAGCACGTGCAGCCGGAGCGCCGAGGAAAGGTTCGTTTCCTTCGGCCGGGCATCGTCGATTTCGGCGACAAGGGCGGCGAGCGCCATGCCGCGCGCGCCGGCTATTGCCGACAACTCCTCGAAGAAGGCGCGTTCCAGGGAG
>JAFKJW010000067.1:49751-59022 GCA_017305925.1 Hyphomicrobiales bacterium
CGTTCCAGGGAGATGCTGGTGCGGTGGCCGCGGATGGAGACGGATCGCTTGAGCACGCCGGCTCCCTGGCCGCCGCCAGGGAGGCGGTCAGGAGCCTTTGCCGTCGCCATCCGCCGGGCCCACACGCCGGTGGCCCTCGATGCCGCGGGCCGCGCGGTCGCTCTCGATGCGTTGCTTCTCGCGCTCCGCCTTGCTCAGCCCGTGAAGCGCGCGGTTGCTCGCGGCGGCGCGCTCGCGCTCCGCGCGGGCCTTCTGCTTGCGGGCCATCCTGAGGTTGACGATCTCGGCCATCGCGCCGGACGGCTATTTCTTGCGGAAGGCGTCGAGCGACACGACGTCGGCGCTCTTGGAGGGCTCGGACTTGTCGTCCTCCTCCGCGCCCTTCTTCTTCGCCTCGCCTTTCTGCGGGGCGGGCGCCTTGGCCACGGGTTCCAGCTTGGTCGGGGCGGCGGGTTCGACGGGCTGGGCGGCCGCCGATTCGTCGGCGCGGGCGTCGAATTCGAGCTCGAAATTCGTCGACGGATCGTAGAAGCCGCGCACGGCGGAAAACGGGATCTCCAGCTTCTCCGGAATGTCCGAGAAGGAAAGGCCGACCTCGAAGCCCGTCTCCGAGACCTTCAGGTCCCAGTACTGGAACTGGAGGACGATCGTCATCTGCTCGGGATAGCGTTCGCGCAGGCGGCTGGAGACGCGCACGCCCGGCGCGCCCGTGAGGAAGGTGATGAAGAAATGATGGTTGCCGGGCAAGCCGGTGCGCGAAACCTCCGTCAGCACCTTGCGCATCACGCCGCGCAAGGCTTCCTGGACGAGGATATCGTAGCGCAGATGGTCTTCCGCCATGTTGCCTGACACGCCAGCTTTTCAGAGACTCACGTCTTACGTCTAGCCAAGCTTCTCGGCGACGTAAACCGAAGATAGCGCAACGCGGCGGAGATGTTCAGGGGCCTCGCCGAAATTGTCCGTGATGCGGGGCCGGAGTGTCAGCCGGCCATGGCCCGCAGGATGAAGCGGGCGCGCTCCTCCGCCGACAGCATCGGCACTTCGAGGCAGTGGTAGTCGACGTCGCGATAGGCGTCGCGCACCGCGACGAACGTCCGCTCGGCCTCCGCGAAGTCCTGGAGCCGCTCCTCGTCGGGACGGAAGATCTTTTCCCATGGCGGGAAGACGAAGACGCGGCGGTTGTAGCGGTACCGTTCGGCGGCGCGCTCGACATGGGGCGGCGCGGCGAGGCCGCAAAGGCGCAGATAGCCGATCGTGTCCGGCACGCCGCGATCGAAGACGGTCCGCTCGCCGCCTGCCGAGGCCGCTTCGTGGGAGCGCATGTCCCAGGCGAGCATATGCTCGGCGAAGACGGCCGGATCGCGGGAGGGAAGGGCGGGGCCGCCGATGGCCGTCTGCTGGCGGGTGACGGCGCGGCCGGCCTCCGGCACGGTGGCGCAGCCCTCTGCGGCAAGCGCCTCCAGAACCGTCGTCTTGCCGGCGCCCGGCCCGCCGGTCAGGACGAAGAACCTGTTCGACATCGGTCAAATCTCCGTGTGCTTCCGGTGTTCATGCAGCCATGACGCCTTGCGGCGTCGGGTGAAAGGGGGAAGGAGAAAAAGGGAGGGAAGTGGAGGCTTCTGTTGCCAGGTGCCTCCGGACCCCGCCTGAAGGTGCTAACCCACAGGGCTTGAATCGAGACTATCGCGCCGCATTAAGCAGCGAGACGCGCCTCAGCATAGTTGTCGTTGGCAACTATAAGTTTAGCCCGATAACGGTGGTACAATGCCGGGCAAAAGTCCGATCTTTACACCCTCGTCGATCCTGTTTCGCCCCCATCAGAAGCCGCGCGCCCGTCGCGGCTTGTGGTGGAGGCGCCGGGTACCGCCCCCGGGTCCGAATGGCTTATTTCATCGGCCGTTTATCGCCATAGTCAGGCAAGCTGACACGCCCAATATAGGCAGGGCCGCCGCGATTTGGAAGAGGCCTACCCCACCGACCGCGCGCCGCGTCCTGTTTGTACCGCGCGCCAGGCTCGAAAGCGACCGCGATGCCGGGGAAGAGGCCTGATCATCGTGGAAACGCGGCCGCGAAATCGCCTGAAAGGCTTGATCCCGTGCGCGTCATGTCGGATACAGGACACCCGTAGCCTGCCGCGCCGCGGCATGCCTAAGCCTGAGGGATTGCCATGACCGATTACCTTGCCGACGTGAAGAAATACGACGCCGCCGCCGATGCCGAGGCGGTGAACAAGATCGTCAAGCACCTCGGGATCGCGCTGCGCAACCGCGACTCCTCGCTGGTCTCGGCGACGGACGAGAAGGAAATGGCGCGGGTGCGCGACAGCTGGTGCGTCAAGAAGCTCGGCGTGGACGCCGCCAAGGGCGAGGCCGCCTGCGCGGCGGTGGCCAAGGCCATGCATGCCGACCGCACGAAGGAACGCGTCACCTTCTATTATCTCGTCGCCAAGGAACTCGGGAAGCTCGGGAGCCTTTAGGCAAGGGCCGGCCGGGCCCGGAAGGCGCGGCCCGGCGGATCCCCGCAGAGTATCCGGGCGCCATTCCTGGCCGTTGACCCGTTCGGAAGGCCGGCATGCGTCAATATCTCGATCTCCTGAGGCACGTCCTCGAAAACGGTTCCGACCGCAGCGACCGGACGGGCACTGGCACGCGCGGCGTGTTCGGCTACCAGATGCGCTTCGATCTATCGCAGGGCTTTCCGGTCCTGACGACCAAGAAGCTGCATCTGAAGTCGATCATCCACGAGCTGCTCTGGTTCCTGGCGGGCGACACCAACATCAAATACCTGCACGACCACGGCGTCACCATCTGGGACGAGTGGGCGGACGAGAACGGGGATCTCGGTCCCGTCTACGGCAAGCAATGGCGCTCCTGGCCGGCGGAGGATGGCGGTGAGATCGATCAGATCGCCAATCTTCTCATACAGTTGCGGAAGAATCCTCATTCGCGGCGGCTGATCGTCTCGGCCTGGAATCCGGCGGAGGTGGACCAGATGGCGCTGCCGCCCTGCCACTGCCTGTTCCAGTTCTACGTGGCGGACGGAAAGCTCTCCTGCCAGCTCTACCAGCGCTCCGCCGACATCTTTCTCGGCGTGCCCTTCAACATCGCCTCCTACGCGCTGCTCACCATGATGGTGGCGCAGGTGACGGGCTACAGGCCGGGCGACTTCGTGCACACGCTGGGCGACGCACATCTCTATTCGAATCATTTCGAGCAGGCGCGCGAGCAGCTCGGGCGGACGCCGAAGCCGCTGCCGAGGATGTGGATCAATCCGGACGTGACCGACCTCTTCGCCTTCCGCTACGAGGATTTCCGGCTGGAGAACTATGTGGCCGACGCCACGATCAAGGCGCCGATCGCCGTCTGACCTATCGAGGCTTGAGCGATGACCGCAGGACGCACTGTCTTTCTCTGCGCGGCGCTGGCGGCGAGCCCGGCGATGGCCAACGATTCGATCGCGGAACTGGGGACCGGCGGCCTCATCCTGTCGCGCACCGATTCCATCGCGATGGAGAAGGAAGAGCTGTTCATCTCCGCCGACGCGGTGAGGGTCGACTACGTCTTCCGCAACCAGACCGACGCCGATGTCGATGCGGTGGTGGCCTTTCCGATGCCGGCCATCGAGGCGAGCCCCTACGACATGCCGGCGATGCCGGACGACACGTCGGACAATTTTCTGGGCTTCGAGGCGACCTTCGACGGCAAGCCCGTCGAGCCGCAGCTCGACCAGAGGGCGTTCGCGGTGGGGATCGACGTCACGGACGCGCTTCGCAAGGCGGGCGTGCCGGTCAATCCTTTCCGGGAGGAGGCCCGCAAGGCGCTGGAGGGGCTGTCCGACGAAACGGCGCAGGACTGGATCGCCCGCGGCATGATCTTCATCGATACGTATGACGACGGATCGGGATGGAAGAGCGTGCGCACGCCGCTCTGGTCGCTGCGGTCGGCCTATTGGTGGCGCGCGCGTTTCCCGGCGTCGGCGGCGGTGAAGGTGCATCACAGCTACAGGCCGAGCGTCGGCGGTTCGGTCGGCCTGAACTTCTTCGGCGACGGCAAGTTCCAGGACCAGTACGCTTCCTACAAGACGAAATACTGCATGGACGGCGCTTTCGAGAAGGCGGTGCTGCGGGCGGCCAAGAATGCGCCGGACGGCTATCCGGCGCTGGCGGAACAGCGGATCGACTATGTGCTGACCACGGGCGGCAACTGGGCGCTCGGCACGATCGGCGATTTCCGGCTGACCGTCGACAAGGGCGATCCGCGCAACCTCATCAGCTTCTGCGCGCCGAACGTCCGCAAGACCGGCGCGACGACGTTCGAGGCGACCGCGAAGGATTTCTATCCGGCGCAGGACGTCGCCATCCTGATCCTCCAGCCGAGGGATGACGGGTCCCGGGCCCTGCCACGGGCCGAGCGCAAGCTGGACGGCGCCGCCAAGGCGCTTTCGGAGCGCGCCGCGCGGCGCGGTGGGCTGCCGACGAAATGAAGATCTCCATCCATGCCGCGGTCGCCCAGAACGGCGTGATCGGCCGCGACGGCGGACTGCCGTGGCGGCTTTCCAGCGACCTCAAGCGCTTCAAGGCGGAGACCATGGGCAAGCCCGTCATCATGGGCCGCAAGACCTGGGAAAGCTTTCCGAAGCGGCCGCTTCCGGGACGGCTGAACATCGTGGTGAGCCGCGCCCCCTCGTTCCGTGCAGAGGGCGCGGAGACGGCCGGATCGCTGCAGGACGCGCTTTCGCTGGCAAGGGTGCGGGCCCGCTGCATGGCCGGCGCCGATGAAATCTGCGTGATCGGCGGCGGCGAGATTTATCGGCAGGCGCTGCCGCTGGCGGACGAACTTCATGTCACCCATGTCCGGGCGGAACCGGAGGGGGACACGGTGTTTCCGCCGATCGACCCCGAAATCTGGGAGTCCGTCTCGTCCGTCGAGCTTCCGGCGGGCGAGCGGGACAGCCATGCGACGCGGCACACGGTCTACCGCAGGCGCGTTTTGTCGCGTGCATGAGGGCGCTCCAATCGTGCCGAAACCTGTTCCAGGCACTTGTATGAGCCGGCGGAAGCCTGCAAATGAGGCTTCTGCCGCCGGGTCGCGTTGAAAGCGCGCCGTGGCGTCCTTATAGAGGGATGACAGGCGGGTTCGCGAGCTCCTCGCGGACGGAAGGCGTTTTATCCGAAAGGTCGTGCATGCCCTGGAACAATCAGAGCGGCGGAGGCGGCGGCCCCTGGGGCGGCGGCAACGGCAACAACCAGGGTCCGTGGGGACAGGGACCGCGGGGCCCGCGCGGCCCGCAGGGCAACCCGCCGGGCCTCGAAGACATCATCAGGAGCGGCCAGGACAGGCTGAAGCGCGTGCTTCCCGGCGGAGGCGGCGGCGGTGGAGGCGGACCGGGCAGCCCGTGGTTCTTCGGCGTGATCGGCCTGCTCGCCGTGATCTTCTGGCTCTTCCAGGCCATCTATACGGTGCAGCCGGACGAAAAGGCGGTGGAATTGCGCTTCGGCAAGCCGAAGCAGGAGCTCTCCGAGCCGGGCCTGCACTTCCATTGGTGGCCCATGGAGACGGTCGAGAAGGCGAACGTGTCCGAGCGGCTGATCAATCTCGGCGAGGCGCGCGGCAACACCTCCACGGGGTTGATGCTGTCGGGCGACCAGAACATCGTCGACGTGAAATTCTCCGTCGCCTATCAGGTGGCCGATCCGGTCGCCTATCTCTTCAAGGTGTCCGAGCCGGACGAGATGGTGCGGCAGGTGGCCGAAAGCGCGATGCGCGAGGCGGTCGGGCGCCGGCCGGCGCAGGACATCTTCCGCGACGATCGCCAGGGGATCGCCGAGGACGTGCGCAAGATCGTCCAGACGACGCTCGACCAGTACGGCGCGGGCCTCAACATCAACGCGATCTCGATCGAGGACGCGGCGCCGCCGCGCGAGGTCGCGGACGCGTTCGACGAGGTGCAGCGCGCCGAGCAGGACGAGGACCGCTTCGTGGAGGAATCCAACCAGTATTCCAACCAGAAGCTGGGCCAGGCCCGCGGTCAGGCCGCGCAGGTCCGCGAAGAGGCGGCCGCCTACAAGAACCGCGTCGTCCAGGAGGCCGAGGGCGAGGCGCAGCGCTTCATCTCCGTCTACGAGCAGTATTCGAAGGCGCCCGAGGTGACGCGGCAGCGGCTCTATCTCGAAACCATGGAGAAGATCCTGCGCGATTCCAACAAGGTGGTCGTCGACCAGGGAACCGGGCAGGGGGTCGTTCCCTACCTGCCGCTTCCTGAACTGCAGAAGAGAGCCAAAACCGGGACCGACGGAGGCAACCAGTGAGCAACCGTCTTCCCATCATCGCCGTCATCGTCGCGGTGATCCTCTTCCTGATCTATTCGTCGATCTTCGTGGTCAACGCGCGCGAGCAGGCGATCGTGCTGCGCTTCGGCGAGATCGTCGACGTCAAGACCGAGCCGGGCATCTATTTCAAGGCGCCCTTCGGCATGTTCGAGGCCGACAACGTCCAGATCATCGAGAACCGCGTCCTGCGCTTCGATCTCGACGACATCCGCGTGCAGGTCCAGGGCGGCAAGTTCTACGAGGTGGACGCTTTCGTCGCCTTCCGCATCAACGATGCGCGGCGCTTCCGGGCGGCGGTCTCGGGCAGCGTCGATCTGGCCGAGCAGCGGCTGCGTACCCGTCTCGACGCCGCTCTGCGTCGGGTCTACGGCGTGCGCGGCTTCGAGGCGGCGCTCTCGGAGGAACGCGCGTCGATGATGCGCGAGGTGCGCGACCAGTTGCGCCCCGACGCCACGTCGCTCGGGCTGGAGGTCGAGGACGTGCGCATCCGGCGCACCGACCTGACAGCCGAGGTGTCGCAGCAGACCTACGACCGCATGAAGGCCGAGCGCCTGGCCGAGGCCGAAAGGCTGCGCGCGCGCGGCCGCGAGGCGGCGCAGCGCATCAAGGCGCGCGCCGACCGCGAGGTGGTCGAGATCGTCGCCGCGGCACAGCGCGATTCGGAGGTGGCGCGCGGCGAGGGCGACGCGGAACGCAACCGCATCTTCGCCGACGCCTATGAGCGCGACCGCAATTTCTTCGAGTTCTACCGCTCGATGAACGCCTACGGAACGGCGCTCGACGGCAACGGCACGACCATGCTGCTCTCGCCCGATTCGGAGTTCCTGCGCTTCTTCCGCGACCCGGAGGGCACGCTGCCCAGCGGGGCAACGGCACCCGCCGCGCCCCAGCAGGGCGGGACGGGCGGTTCCGCGCCGGCGCCGGCTCCCGCGCCATAGAAACCTGCGCCCGTGACCGGTTTTCTCACGGGCGCGGGGCCTGCCTTGCAAGGCAGGGACGACGCAGCTTTTATGCGCGGGCCGTGGCTGGAACCTCAAACACGCCCTAATTTGAGAGGAGAAGGGCGCGGAACGATGCCGTTTGCCGGCCCTTCGATGGAGCGCTCTTCATGGCAATGAGAATTCTGCCGGTCCTGCACCGTCCGCTGGTCGCCCTGGCGGCCGCGGGCATGATCGCGACGGCGGGCCTTCCCGCGTTTTCCGCACCGCCCGTGCACGGCCCCGCTTCGGTCGCCGACCTGGCGGAAGGGCTGCTGGAGACCGTGGTCAACGTCTCGACCACCCAGAACGTGAAGGGCGGGGAGCAGCCCGACGCCGTGCCGATGCCGCAACTGCCGGAAGGCTCGCCCTTCCAGGATTTCTTCGACGACTTCTTCAAGGACCGCAACAAGGGCGGCCAGGACGAGGGCGACCAGAAGGTGCAGTCGCTCGGTTCCGGCTTCGTGGTCGACGCGGAGAAGGGGCTGATCGTCACCAACAACCACGTGATCGCCGACGCCGACCAGATCGAGGTCAATTTCTCCGACGGCGCCAAGGCCAAGGCCGAGCTGGTCGGCACGGACACCAAGACCGACATCGCGGTGCTGAAGATCGATCCGAAGGGGCACAGGCTGAAGGCCGCGAAATTCGGCGATTCGAACGTGCTGAGAATCGGCGACTGGGTGATGGCGATCGGCAATCCGTTCGGCCTCGGCGGCACGGTCACGGTGGGCATCGTGTCGGCGCGCAACCGCGACATCAATTCCGGGCCCTATGACGACTTCATCCAGACAGACGCGGCCATCAACCGCGGCAATTCCGGCGGCCCGCTGTTCAACATGGACGGCGAGGTGGTCGGCATCAACACCGCGATCATCTCGCCCTCGGGCGGCTCCATCGGCATCGGCTTCTCGATCCCGTCCGCGCTCGCGCAGGGCGTGGTGCAGCAGCTTGCCGAATTCGGCGAGACGCGCCGCGGCTGGCTCGGCGTGCGCATCCAGCCGGTCACGGCGGATATCGGCGAAAGCCTGGGCATGAAGGATGCGCGCGGCGCGCTGGTCGCCGGCATCATCAAGGGCGGGCCGGTCGACAACGGCTCGATCCTGCCTGGCGACGTCATCCTGAAATTCGACGGCAAGGACGTGCACGAGATGCGCGACCTGCCGCGCGTGGTGGCGGAGAGCCCGGTCGGCAAGGCCGTGGACGTGGTGATCGTGCGCAAGGGCGTCGAGCAGACCGTGAAGGTAACGCTCGGGCGCCTGGAGGACGGCGAGAAGCTGGCCAGCAACGACGATGCCGACGCCGGCAAGGACGCCGAAGCCGACAAGGGCGCGGTGAAGAGCGCCAGCGTGCTCGGCATGACGGTCGGCGAGCTGACCGAGGATGCCCGCAGGAAGTTCGGCATCGCCGCCGACATTTCCGGCGTCGTCGTCAGCGAGGTGGCGCCGAATTCGGCCGCCGCGGAGCGCGGCATCGCGGCGGGCGAAGTGATCACCGAGATCGGCCAGGAATCGGTGGCGACGCCGAAGGACGTTCTCGACCGCATCGCCGCCCTGAAGAACCAGGGCCGCAAGAACGCCATGCTGATGCTCGCCTCCAACAATACTTTGTTGCCGGCGACTGGTCGACCTACCATCACGCCTTCGCAAGACATGGTGCTCGGTATCTACTACCTCACCATCGAAAAGCCAGGCGGCGAAGACCCGAGCATCTGCCGTGGTGCTGGTATGCGTTTCGTCTCTCTGGCTGATGCTAGAGCAGCCTTCGAAGCCGGCATCCTCGATCTCCACGCCAAGATCCATGTGCGCGATTTTGACGGTCAGATGATCTATACGACTCCAGGCAGAATCATTTTCAACGAGACGGTCAGGGAAGCTGTCGGCGCAGCTAATGCAGCTCGCTAATTAAAAGAGGGAAAAATGGTCAACGATAACAAGAAGACAATGGAATACATCAACACCATCGT
>JAFKJW010000068.1 GCA_017305925.1 Hyphomicrobiales bacterium
CCGGATCCCCCAAGGACTACCTGGCGCAGCGAGCCGTCACTTGACGAGAGCGGCCTTCTGGAGCGCCCGCACGCGGTCGGCCAGACTGACGGCGGCCGTGCCCTTGCCGGCGGGGGGCGTTGCAGCGGGCGGCTGTGCCAGCGCCTTGGCCGCCGGCGACTCCTTGCCTTCGAGCAGGATCGTCATGCTGACCACCTCGGCGGCGAGATCGTTGATCTGCTCGCGCAGCAGCGCCGTCGCCCGGCGTTCGTCGTTCCAGTCCTCGTTCCTCAGCCGCTCGATGGCCGCGATCTCGCCGCGCAGCTTCTTGTTCTCGCGGGTGACGGCCGTCAGGCGGTTCTGGAGCCGCTTCTGCTCGTCGCCAATCCTCTCCACGGCGTGCGCGGCGTCTCCACCGGTCGCACCCGACAGAAGGGCGCCCATCTGCCGTGTCGATTCGGCCACCTGCCCCTCCAGCGCGAATTTCTCGGCCTGCGCGGCGGCCAGCTCCTCTCCCTGCCGCACCTGCGCGGCGGCGAGGTCCTTGACGCGCTCGCGCAGGGCCGCCAGCTCCTTCTCGCGGCGCGCCAGCTTCTCCTCGGCATCGGCCTTGCCGGACAGCAGGCGTTCGATCCTGGTCTCCAGATCGGCGGTCTGGCGCTTGTGGAAGGAGAGCGCGCTCGACGCGTTCTGGCGCTCCGCGTCGATGCCGGACAATTGCTGGTCGATCTCCCGGCGGTCCTTTTTGAGTTGCGCGAGTTCCTGCGAGAGCTGCTCGACCTCCGATTCGCGCGCGACAAGCTCGATCTGGCGGCCGCTCGCCGCATAGGAGGCTTCCTCGTAGAGCGCGTTGAGGCGCTCAAGATCGCCCTGCCGCGCATCGAGCTCCTGCATCGCCCGGCCAAGCTCGGCATTGACGTTCTGGATCGCCTGCTCGCGCTGCTGCAACTCGGTCCGCAGCTCGGCGGCCTGCTTCTCCAGCAGGGTGACGGCGGCGTTGCGTTCGTCGCGCTCGAGCGCCAGCTTCTTCAGCTCCTCCCGGTTCCTTCCGATCTCGGCGATCTGCGCGGACGCCTTCTCCCGGAAACTCTCGATGCTCATTTCGAGGCGGCGCGTCGACATGGCGAATTCCGCCCGCAGCCGGTCCTTGTCCGCGGCGATCTCGTTCATCGTCAGGGGAACGGACGCCTCGATGCGGCGCCGGGTCAGGTTGACGGCGCGCCGCCAGATCGCGGGCGCGATCATCAGGGCCAGGAAGCCTGCGGACAGGAAGCCGAGCGCGAAGAACAGGGTCGATTCAATCACCGGTCACAACCATGGGTGGCCGCAGGCCCAAGACGGCGCGGCAGTCCTATCCTGCCACGCCGGCGGGGCGCGATCCAGATTGCCGGGCGAAAGGTGCGCCTTAACTTCGCCTTAACCTTAAGACCGCCCGCGTCAGAACGGATTCCAGGTCGGTCTCTCGGTGACTTTCAGATAGCCGACATTCACGCCGAGGCGGGCCCCGACGCCGGTGCGGACCGGCACGAGCAGGAGGTTCTCGTGCTTCAGCACGTTGACGCCGACGCCGGCCACCACATAGGCCGAACCGGCGACGCCGACGAAGCGCTTGTAAAGGGCGTCGACCGAGTCGAGATTGTAGACCAGCATCATGGTGCGCGAGCCCTGGCCGCCGAAATCCCAGCCGACCGACGGGCCCTGCCAGAAGAGCCTGTGGTCCCCGGCGTTCTTTGTGTAGAGCGTGCCTTCGCCGTAGGTCAGGCCGCCGACAAAGGCGCCGGAGCCTTCTTCGCCCAGCACGTAGCCGTTCGGCAGGCCGTAGTTCGAGAACACCTTTTCGATGGCCGTCGCCAGGCCGCCGGAGGTGGCACCGAAGAAGCGGTGACCGGAATCGATGATCTCCTGCGCCGTGTACTCGCTCGCGGAGGCGGGGACGACGAAGCCCGCCAACGGTGCGATGGCTGCCATGGCGATGAGGCTGCGGCGGGTGATGATGCGCGATGCGGATCGGTTGGACATGCTTCAATCTCCTTCTGGAGCAGATCGCCGACGCCCGACGCCGTCCGGCTCTTCACGGCCTTTCCGGCATCCGAGTTTACGGAACTTAAAGCCTAATTCTTTTCCAACTCTTAACCGCGTCGAAAAGGGGCGGCGGCGGGCGGTTGCTTCCGTCGGCCGATGAGGGTTTGAGCGGCATGTCGCCTCCGCATTTTCTGGAGCCCATCGGGCTTGTTCCGATGATAAGAAGGCACGGTGGCAACGATTCGGCACGCGCAGCCCGGCCGGATGCCTAACCTTTCCCGAACGGAGAGTTCCGAATGGCAGACATCTTCACTCTTTCGGCGGCGGAGCTTTCGGCGCTGTTGTGCAGCCGCGTTTGCCACGACATCATCTCGCCGGTGGGCGCGGTGAACAACGGCCTGGAACTGCTGGACGAGGGCGCGGCCGAAGACGCCATGATGCTCATCCGCACCAGCGCGCGCAAGGCCTCGGCCAGGCTGCAATTCGCGCGCATCGCCTTCGGCGCGGCGGGCTCTGCGGGCATGCTGATCGATACGGGCGACGCCGAGGCGGTCGCGACGGCCTACCTCAAGGACGAGAAGCCGGAATTCGCCTGGCAGGGCCGCCGGGCGCTCTTGCCGAAGAACCAGGTCAAGCTGCTGCTCAACCTGATCCTGATCGCCCATGCGGCGATCCCGAAGGGCGGGCGCATAAGCGTCACGCTCGACGATGTGGAGACCGACCCGAAGTTTACCCTCTCGGCTGCCGGGCCCGCCGCGCGGGTTCCGCCGAAATTCCTGGAGCTGCATTCGGGTCAGAAGCCGGACGAGCCGATCGACGCCCACAGCGTGCAGCCCTACTATACGCTGCTCCTGGCACGCGACACGGGCATGGACATCGCCATACACGTCAATCCGGAGGAGATCGTCTTCCGGGCGACGAAGCGGTCCGCCGAGCCCGCCGCGGAAGCGGGCTGACGGCGGGACGGACCGCCTATTAGGGAAAGATTTACGCAACCTGTTCGACGGATTTTTACCGTCCCGGTCTATGGTCAGGGAAAGCCGGCCGATCGGCGGCCGGCGCGATCCGTTGCGGGGACCATATGAAACGCTGCCTGTTCGTCGACGATTCCAGCGTCATAAGGAAGGTTGCCAGGCGTATCCTCGCCGATTCCGGCCTGCTGATGATCGAGGCCGGCGCCGGCCGCGACGCCATCGAGATGTGCGCGGAGCAGATGCCCGAGTTCATCGTCGTGGACAACAGCCTGCCGGACATGCCGGTCGAGGAGTTCATCCGTACCGTCCGCTCCATCGCAAGCCCGATCCGCCCGCGCATCGCGCTCTGCACCGCGGAGATGGATATCGGCGCGATCATGCGCGCCAAGCGGGCCGGCGCCGACAGCTATATGCTGAAGCCCTTCAACCGCACGCAGCTTCTGGAAGGCTTCCGCTCCTTCAGCGCGGCCGCCTGAGGCGGATCGACGGAAGCGACATACGAAAAAGGGCGGCCGATCGACCGGCCGCCCTTTTTTGTTTGTTCTTGCCTTTTGCCGGCGATGTCAGGCGCTGGCGCGCATGTCCTCAGGCTCGCGCAGCACGTAGCCGCGGCCCCAGACGGTCTCGATGTAGTTGCGGTTGTCCGACGCGGCGTCCAGCTTCTTGCGCAGCTTGCAGATGAAGACGTCGATGATCTTGAGTTCGGGCTCGTCCATGCCGCCGTAGAGGTGGTTGAGGAACATTTCCTTGGTCAGCGTGGTGCCCTTGCGCAGCGAGAGCAGCTCCAGCATCTGGTATTCCTTGCCGGTCAGGTGCACGCGCTGGCCGCCGACCTCCACCGTCTTGGCGTCGAGGTTGACCACCAGGTCGCCCGTGGTGATGACCGACTGGGCGTGTCCCTTGGAACGGCGCACGATGGCGTGGATGCGGGCGACCAGCTCGTCCTTGTGGAACGGCTTGGTCATGTAGTCGTCGGCGCCAAATCCCAGACCCCGCACCTTGTCCTCGATGCCGGCCATGCCGGAAAGGATCAGGATCGGCGTCTTGACCTTGGAGAGGCGCAGCGTCCTCAGAACCTCGTAGCCGGACATGTCCGGCAGGTTCAGGTCGAGCAGGATGATGTCGTAATCGTACAGCTTGCCGAGATCGACGCCTTCTTCCCCGAGGTCGGTGGTGTAGACGTTGAAGCTTTCCGACTTCAACATAAGCTCGATGCTCTGGGCTGTGGCACTGTCGTCTTCGATCAGCAGAACGCGCATTTCATTCCCCTTTTGCCGCTGACCTCGTCCACGAATCCCCCGGACACTGCGGCAGTGATGCCTTGCTCAAGGCTGCCATCGATTGGTTAACAAAGCCTGATTCCGCCGAAGCAGCGATACCAGATTTTTTAACCTCGTCACACTTCAGCGGCGAATTCGATCAGATCGCTCTTCCCGAATCCGCCGGAACCCGGCCGTTTGCGGGTTGCCGCACCCTTGCGGCGGCAACCCCGTTCGAATTTACCCGGCCTTAAGGCCTCGACCCTATGATTAACGATGCCCGTAAACGAAAGGTTACCGGCCGGCACACGTCTTAGGGTTCCGTTTCCCATGCGCGTTCCGGCCGCCTTGCGGCTTACGGCGGGCGAGGCGCCGAGGCGCCGGTCCCGAGTGATGTTTTGCGTATGTGTTCTGGAGTTTGTTGGCATGAAGTCTCGTGACAACCTCGTTCGGCTAAAGCAGTTTCAGGTCAGCGAAAAGCGACGACATCTGCAGCAGCTTGACATGATGATTGCCGAATTCGAGCGCATGGCGACGGAGCTGGATGTCCAGATCGCTGCCGAAGAGAAGAAATCGGGAATTACCGACGTCAATCATTTCGCATATCCGACCTTCGCCAAGGCGGCCCGGCAGCGCCGGGACAATCTGCGGGCATCCCAGGGCGACATGCTCCAGCAGCGTGCCAATGTCCAAGCCATACTCAGCGAAGCTGAAGCGGAGCTGTCCAAGGCGGAAATGCTCGAGTCCCGCGACGCTCCCAAGGCCCGCGACGTCGACTATGGCGCACGCGGCGCGATGATCGGCTGACAGCCGACGCAAAGACGCATCAGCGCGGCAGCGCGGCGAGCTGATGCAGCGCGATTGCCGCCGCGGCGGCGACATTGAGGCTGTCGAAGCCTTCCGCCATCCGGATCCGCGCGGTCCGCATAGCCGCCATGACCGCGGCCGGCAGGCCTTCTCCCTCGGTTCCCATGAAAAGCGCGACGCGCGGGCCCGCCCGCACGGTCCGGATGTCCTCGCCTCCACGCGGGGAGAGGGCGAGGTTCGAAAAGCCCCTGGCGGCAAGCGATGCGGCGATCTCCGCCGCACTTCCCGCCACGGCGAAGGGCACCTTCAGCGCTGCACCGACCGAGACGCGAATCGCTTTTCTGTAGAGCGGGTCGCAGGAAGTCGAATCGAGCAGGACGAGATCGACGCCGAAGGCCGCCGCGTTGCGGAACAGCGCGCCCATATTGTCGTGATTCGCGATGCCGACGAGGACGAGGACCAGCGCCTCGGCAGGCAATGCGTCCAGCACCTCCTCCAGGTCAGGCTGCTGAGGCCGGCGGCCTGCGGCGAGAATGCCGCGGTGCAGGTGGAACCCCGCGATCCTGTCCAGGACAGGTGCTGCGGCGACATAGACCGGCAATTGCTGCGGCGCCAGCGCGAGCGTTTCGCTCATACCCTCCAGCCTGTTCTCCAGGATCAGCACCGAATCGGCGGCGAAGCGCCTTGCCGCGAAGAGGACGTTGAGAACCACCTTCCCTTCCGCGATGAACAGGCCTTCGCGGCCGCGCAGGTCGCGCTCGCGGATGTCGCGATAGGCGGCGAGGCGCGGATCGTCGGGATCGTCGATCCGGACGATTTTCACGCATCCTCGCGCGGGGGAGGGGCGGCCGTTGCCTCGCGGGCGGTGCGCGCCATGGCGACCAGCGCCGGCCGCAACTGCGCGGCGTCCGTCAGCGGCTCGGGGAAGAACACCCGCTGCACGGCGTCGCCGCAGATCAGGTCCATGCCGTCCGGGTCGATGCCGCTGATCGTCCAGGCCAGATCCTGCCGGTTGCCGCCAAAATGGCCGGCATAGAGGGCGATCGCCTCCAGGTGATCCTCGTTCATGTGGTCGACGGCGCGCTGTTCGCCGGCCGCCAGAGCCTCGGTCACCGGGCCGCCGACGAGAAGGTCGTCGCGGGTCAGCGCGAACGCCTTGCCGAAGCCGCCATTCAGCGAAGCGCGCTCGATTTCGAGTCGGAAGAATGCGAAATCTCCAAGCCCGGCGTAGAGCCTGGCCTTGGGATTGCGGTAGAGGTAGCGGCGCGCCACGCGCTCCTGCTCCGGCGCGTCCCGTGCTACTTTCCCGGCCCGGCACCACAGCGTCATGCGCGCATGGGCGAGCGGATCGCCCTTGCCGGTTTCGCCCACCAGAAGCGAGCAGCGCGCATCGGCGAGAAGCGCCGGCGTGTGGGCGGCCAACCCCGAGATCAGGATGATCGGCGTTCCGTCCACGTCGGTGGCGAGCCCGACCCGCGTCGCCAGCGGATGGCCGGTCTCCGGCTCGATGGCCGCGAGCGCGCCATGGCGCGCCGAACGGAGCAGCGTCTTGGCAAGCCGGATCGCCTCGGCGTCGGTCGGACGGAGTACATCCTTCTGCGTCATCGGTCGCTGCCCTCTAAGCTGATCAAGATTGTCAGCTTATTGCCCGAGCATGGCCCTGGCGGCAAGACCCCGGAGCACCGGGGCCTCATGGCCGCGCATCCAGCCAGCCGCCGGAAAAGCCGGCGCGGCGCAGGCCGGTTGCGATGGCGGGACAGCCGCGCATCAGCTTCCAGAGGAATTCCGACCGGTGGTTCTCGATCATCAGCGCCATCGGACCCTGGTTGATACCGATCGTTTCCGGCGCGACCCAGCCGGCCGGCTCGCCGTGCCGCTCCCTGAAGGTGGGATTGAAGCTCGCCGTGAAGCCATACGGATTGGCGTCGCGCAGCCCGATGGCATGAAGATGGCGGAGCGCCGGCAGCACGATCTCCGGTGCGAAGGGCAAGGAGGCTGCGACCGCCCATGGCGACAATGTGCCGTCATCCGGCCCGTCCGGGATGCCGCGCGCCAGATAGCCGTAGAAGTACCGCCGCACGCCCCCGATCCGGCGGTCGGCCGGCCCCGGCCCGTCGCTTGCGGTGATGCCCCAGCAATCCGCCTCGTAGCCCCTGAAGCCGTTGGGGTTGCGGATCGCGTAGGCGCGCTGTGCATAGGTGGCGCGGCGGCTGTTCTCGAAATAGTCGCTGCCGTGGTTACGCATGAAGGCGTCCCGGATGCCGCGGAAGTCGATCCAGATATGCGACATCTGATGGATGAACAGCGGCCCGGCATGAAGGTAATCCTGACCCTCGGCCGTGCGCCACCGGAAGCCCTCGACATAGGCGTGATAGCTTTCGGCCGACAGCGGATGAGTCGGGGAGGCGAGGCCGAGCACATAGAGGATGAGCGCCTCGCTGTAGCCGCGCCAGCGGTATTTCAGGAAGCGGCTGCGCGGCTTCCACCCGAGCCGAACGGTCCGGCTGCCGTCCTCCGCCCAGCTCCAGTCG
This sequence comes from Hyphomicrobiales bacterium, assembly GCA_017305925.1. Taxonomy (GTDB): domain Bacteria; phylum Pseudomonadota; class Alphaproteobacteria; order Rhizobiales; family Rhizobiaceae; genus Arvimicrobium. The sequence continues at coordinate 7,573 of JAFKJW010000068.1, forward strand.
ACGCGCCTGTAGAGGCGGTCGGCCAGATCGCGGATCTCGGCCTCCTCGCGATCGTCCCAATCGAAATAGGCGGCCGCCGTCAGGACGCCCGCCATCAGGATCGCCGTGTCGATGGTGGAAAGCTCGCATTGCCAGACGCGGCGGCCGCTGGCCATATCGAGGAAGTGATAGAAGAAGCCGCGGTGGCCGCCGGCGTCCTCGTCCGTGCCCTGCGGCAGGTGCCAGAGGAAGCGCAGCGTCGTCAGCGTGCGCTTGCGAGCGTCCGGACGGCCGATATAGCCGCGGGCGACGCCCACCGGATAGGCGGTGAGCGCCATGCCGACCGCGGCGATGCTGGCCGGCGCGCCGGGGCGGTCGCGGTCCGCGACGAGGCCGTTCTCGGGATTGCCCTGCCTTATGAAGTAGTCGAAAGAGACGCGGCTGAGGTCCGACAGCATCGCCTCGTCATGGGTGTCGCGGATCAGCTGAGCCCTTCGATCTCACCGTCGTCGTTGAGGAAGATGTTCTCCGAGGAGGGTTTCGAGGGCAGGCCGGGCATGGTCATGATCTCGCCGCAGATGACGACGACGAAGCCGGCGCCCGCCGAAAGACGCACTTCGCGTACCGGGACCGTATGGTCGGTCGGCGCGCCGCGCAGGTTCGGGTCGGTCGAGAAGGAATATTGCGTCTTGGCCATGCAGACCGGCAGATTGCCGTAGCCCGCGTCCTCCCAGAGCTTGAGCTGGTCGCGCACGCTCTTGTCGGCGATCGCCTCCTTGCCGCGGTAGATGCGCTTGACGACCGTGTTGACCTTCTCGAACAGCGGCATCTCGTCCGGATAGAGCGGCGCGAACTGCGAGGCGCCGGACTCAGCCAGCGCCACGACCTTGTGGGCGAGGTCCTCGATGCCGGCCGAGCCGTGCGCCCAGTGCTTGCACAGGATCGCCTCGGCGCCCAGCCCCTTCACATAGTCCTGCAAGGCCTTGATCTCGGCGTCGGTGTCGGAATGGAAATGGTTGATCGCCACCACCACCGGCACGCCGAACTGGTGCACGTTCTCGATATGGCGGCCGAGATTCGGGCAGCCCTTCTTCACCGCCTCGACGTTTTCCGGGCCGAGATCCTCCTTCTTGACGCCGCCGTTCATCTTCATGGCGCGCACGGTGGCGACGATGACGGCTGCCGCCGGCTTCAGGCCCGCCTTGCGGCACTTGATGTCGAAGAATTTTTCGGCACCGAGATCGGCGCCGAAACCGGCTTCCGTGACCACGTAGTCGGCAAGCTTGAGGGCGGTGGTGGTGGCCATGACCGAATTGCAGCCATGGGCGATGTTGGCGAACGGACCGCCATGCACGAAGGCCGGGTTGTTCTCCAGCGTCTGCACGAGGTTTGGCTGGATGGCGTCCTTCAGGAGCACGGCCATGGCGCGATGCGCCTTGACGTCACGCGCATAGACCGGGCTCCTGTCGCGGCGGTAGGCGATGATGATGTCGCCGAGGCGCTTTTCCAGGTCCTTGAGGTCGCGCGACAGGCACAGGATCGCCATCACCTCGGAGGCGACGGTGATGTCGAAGCCGGCCTCGCGCGGATAGCCGTTGGCGACGCCGCCGAGCGAGCAGACGATCTCGCGCAGCGCCCGGTCGTTCATGTCCATGACACGCCGCCAGGTGACGCGGCGGCTGTCGATGCCGAGTTCGTTGCCCCAGTAGATGTGGTTGTCGATCAGCGCCGAGAGCAGGTTGTGCGCCGTCGTGATGGCGTGGAAGTCGCCGGTGAAATGGAGGTTCATGTCGTCCATCGGCACGACCTGCGCATAGCCGCCGCCGGCGGCCCCGCCCTTCATGCCGAAGTTCGGGCCGAGCGACGCCTCGCGGATGCAGACGATCGCCTTCTTGCCGATGCGGTTCAGGCCGTCGCCGAGGCCGACCGTCGTCGTCGTCTTGCCTTCGCCCGCCGGCGTCGGGTTGATGGCGGTGACGAGGATCAGCTTGCCGTCCTTGTTGCCCTGTACGGATTTGATGAACCCGGCCGATATCTTGGCCTTATCGTGCCCGTAAGGGACGAGTTGCTCCGCGGGAATGCCGAGCTTGGCGCCGATTTCGAGGATCGGCTTCTTCTTCGCCGCGCGGGCGATCTGAATGTCGGATTTGAACTCGGCCATGAAGCCTTCTCTCCCGGTTTCCGAATTGTCCTCGGTGCGACGCGAACGCCGCCATGTTCCCGGCGCGCATAGAAGCCTCAGGCGCGGAATTTCCGCCGTTCCAAAACAGCCGCCGAATGCGCGAAATGCGACAGAGAGAGGCAGTCGGCGGGTCGGCAACAGGCAATCGGAAATCCGACTGTCGACTGCCGACCTGCCGACTGCCGCGCTTTACTGCGCCAGCACGTTCGATATCTCGACCATGTTGGAGCGTACGCGCAGCACGTAGAAGCCCATCGTGGTCAGATGCGAGGCGAAGATGCCGGTCTCGCTCGAGTTGACGATGATCCAGGGCTGGATCCGCAGCGCCGAGACGAACTGGGCGTCCATCGTGTCCCAGAGGCTCTTCAGGTTCTTCTGCTTGATCACGTCCTCGAAGTCGGCCTGGGCGGCCTTCATCAGGCCGAAATAGGCGTAGAGCTGGCCATAGGCGAACCAGAAGCGGTCGTCTGCGCGCGGGTCGAAGAAGCCGTAATTGTAGTTCTCGGCGCGCTCCTTGAGGATCGCCGAGGTCGAGCCGATGTCGGAGGCGATGCGGTCGATATACTGCTTCAGATTGTCGGCGCGCGCGTCGAACACGGCCTGGCAGGTTTCCAGCCTGCGGTTGAAGGCCCTGAGCTTCTTCACGGCGTCGCGATAGTAGCTGGGCGTCGGCGTCTTGGGCCCGAAGGGGCTCAGCCCGAAATACCAGGTCTCCTCGTCGAACTGCAGATTGCCGCGCGCGTCCTGCAGATCGGCGTCGATCTGCGAGGTGGTGCGGACGCGCCCGAGGTTGTCGGCAAGCTCGGTCGAGGTGCGCCGCACCGCCTGGTTGATGCCGCGCTGGAACGAGGCCTTGTTGTCCATGAAGGGCGTGTGGTCCCAGTCGAGGCCGAAGAGACCCAGCTTGTAGAGCAGCGTGGAGGAGATCCAGGTGTTCTGGTTGACGTTGAAGTCGGTCAGATCCGCCGTGACCTGGGCGATCGCCGAGTTGCCGCATGTCTTGGTCGTGTCGCCGCCGCTGCCTTCCGTGATCTGCTCACCGGCCGAGACGTTGCGGTTCTCCAGATTGTAGGCCGTGATATAGCCGGGATCGAAGCCGTTCCAGAACTGGGTGATGTAGAAGAAGCGCGCATAGAAGATCACCAGCAGGGCCAGGATGACGCCGACGACCGTCTTCAGGATCCAGCCGCGCTCCACATACCAGCGGCCCGCCCACAGAAACGGCCACAGGAGGACGCCGATCACGAAGCCGATGCCGCGGCCGATCCACTGGAAGATGCGGGTGACGAAATTGACGATCGGATCCAGCATCGAAGCCCCTCTTCCAAATCCGCCCCGGCCGTCAGTCCGTCAGGCCGTAGAGCCGCTGGCGAAAGGCGGCCTTGTCCTTGAGATAGGCGGTTTTGAGAACGTCCACAACCTGACGCTTCCAGCTCTCCTCCGCCGCCTCGTAGTCGCGATAGAAGCCCTGCTTGTTGAAGATGTAGCGCGAGACGAAATCGGACGGCACGAAATCGGAGATGAGCCGGTTGACGAGCCAGGCGTCGGGATGGTCTGGCCTGGCGCGCACGGCCAGGAAGCGCTGCCGCGGCGAGACGTCCTCCAGCTTGAGCTGGCCGTATTGCGCGATCTCGCGCTTGGCGGCGTTCAGGAAGGGAAAGTCGCCGTCGCGGGCGATCAGGTCGGCATTGGTGTGGATCCAGGTCTGCAGCCAGACCTTGTCCAGCGTGACGAGGTCGCGGCCCGGATCGGCCCGGTGGATGAGAGCGCGCACCACCATCTCGGCTCGATGCTCCAGATAGCCGGAGCTTTCGATCCAGGACGCGCGCGGCAGTTCGATCCTGCCGGTCGAGGCGAGGAAGCGGAACACCTTGTCGGCGTCCTGCAACGAGAGGTAACTGACCTGCCATGGCCGCGAGCGCCGGAACCCCGGCGCGTCGGGGTCGGTGATGACTGTGGTCATGTCCTTGTCGATGAAGATGTAGACGCCGCCGAAATGGCTGGTCCAGAAGACGTTGTGGCGGAAGATCACCTGGTCCGGCACGAGCGCGTTTTCACGGATGTCGCCGCAGACCTTGGCCAGATCCACCATGCGGTTGAGCATGGCGTCGTCCCGCCAGGCATCGGGCTCCTGCTTCAGCCGGTCGACCAGCGTGCCGAGCTCGGCCGCCTTGCCGAGCACGTCTTCCGCCGACAGCACGCGGAACTCGATCTGGTTGATCGAAAGCAGGTCCTCGATGTCCTCCACCCGCGAGACCGAATCCTCGATCTCGCCGTAGATCACGTCCTTGATGGTCAGCGCGTCGATGGCGCGCTGGTTGGCGGTCATGAACTCGAAGATGAGCTGGCCGGTGTTGGAGAAGGCGGTGTGGACGACGGGCAGGTCGATCTGCTCGGGCGTCAGGATGATGAAGCGGCGGTTGACCTCGAAGGGGTCGAGATATTGGGGATCCTTCAGCTCTTCCGCGACCTGCGGCGAGAAGCCCGTACGATCGATGTCGAAATTGAGGAGCGTGGTGGGCGTGAGGCCGAAGGCCCTGAGCGCCTTGTTGTAGCGGTCGATCAGGTGCGGCTGGTCGATGCGGAGCAGCCGGCCGTAGATGAGTTCGTTGTCGCGCAGGAGGTCCATCTATTCCTTCGCCCCGTTTACGGGGAGAAGGTGCCCGAAGGGCGGATGAGGGGCGACACACCGCTTCAACTCAAATCTCCAATTCACGCCGCGCCGGCACATATCTCAAGTCAGGCGCGATGATGCCGCTGTCCAGCCGGTCATCCAAGGCCGCGACGATTGTCTCGAGTACGGCGTGTCGTTGCTGCAGAACGTCGATATGCCAAAACCTTATGATTGACCAACCGTTCTCGCTCATGGATCGATCCCGGATCGCATCGCTTTTGCAGTCGGCGTGTTGGCTGCCATCGACCTCCACGACGAGGTTCTTTTCCCTGCACGCAAAATCGGCGAAATACGGGCCTATGCGCCATTGTCGGACAAACTTGTATCCATTCAGTCGTCGCCCGCGAAGATCGGACCAAAGCCTTTCCTCGGCGTCGTTCTCGACCGCCCTGAGCTCTCGGGCGCGGCGGACACGTGCCGGATTGCCGAAACGCATGGCGCGGCCCCTCATCCGCCCTGCGGGCACCTTCTCCCCTTGAAAGGGGAGAAGGAAGAAAGATCACGCATTCCACAGCCCCTTCTTCTTCAGCTCCTCCATCTCGCGGGAGGCGCGTTCGCGCAGCCTTGCGTCGCGCAAGAGCTTCTCCACCGCCGCGTCGTCGGAGCGGTCGGAGTAGCGGAATTCGGAATCGGCGTAGCGGTTGATCTCCTGCATGACCATCGCCATGTCGAACGGGCCGCGCAGCTCCTCGATCATCGCCTTCTTCTCGTCGTAGGGCTTCGCCATGAAGGTTTCCGGCTTTTCGAACCAGTCGTCGGGCAGCTCGATGTCCATGGCGCGCATCTTGATGGCGTCGGTGACGTTCTTGATGGCGCGGCCGGTGAAGCGTGGTTCGGCTTCCTTGATCATGTGCAGGTAGGTGCCGACATCGGCCAGCGTCTTCGGCTCGCCATGGTCCTTGCGATAGTGCTCCCAGACCTTCGCCAGCCCGTCCTCATGCGGCGTCGAATAGGAATCGTATTCCTCGGAAACGGCCCGCTGGATCTCCTGCGCGGCATAGAGGTCATGGTCGCCGAGCGGGATTTCGTGATTCTTTCCAGCGAGTAGCACGAAGATGTCGATGTAGTCGTCGCGCGTCTGCGGGCCGTCGACCAGCCAGCGGGCGCCGGCGCGCTGGCGAAGCGCGTCGTCGACATTCTCCGGGTAGTTGGAGAACATGCCGAAGGCGCAGTTGCCCCTGACCACCGTGCCGGCGCCGGCGAAGGCGTCCATCAGCACGCCGGTGATCTCCTGCTGGCCGGCCGAGGCGCGGTCGTCCGAGCGGCGCGCCGCCACCTGGTCGATGTCGTCGATCGTCCCGAAGCCGATGGCGCGCGGATTGAGCACGTTGTTGATGAACTGCCGGCAGTTCTGGCCGGACTTTCCCTGGTAGGACGAGATCTGGTCGACGCCGAAATTCTCGTAGACGAAGGGATAGCCGGCCACCTCGCAATAGCCGCTGACGAGGCCGGCGATCATCTGGATCAGCGTCGTCTTGCCGGTGCCCGGCGCACCGTCGCCGATGAAGGTGAAGAGGAAGCCGCCGAGCTCGACGAAGGGGTTGAGCTGCCTGTCGAAGTCATAAGCCATCAGCATCTTGGCGAGCTTGACCGACTGGTATTTGGCGATGTGGTTGCCGACGACCTCCTCGGGCCTCTTGAAGGTCATCACCAGCGGCTTCGACTTCTTGCCGGGCGCCACGTCGAAGCCGTCCAGCGTGAAATCGTCGGCGTCGATGCGGATATGGGCGTTCTCGAAGCTGCCCAGCCCGTCGAAGCGGCCCTTGCGGCTGAGCAGGCCCTCGATCGCGAGGCGGGCATAGGCGTCGGCCCTCAGCGTCAGGTCGGCATCGTCCTTGGCGCCGGCGATCGCCCGGTCCAGCCCCGCGACCAGCGATTTCAGCGCGTCCTGCGCCGTATCGAACAGGAAGTCGGGCTCGGCGATGTCGTTCGGCGGCTCGCCCTCGCTGTCGATGAGCTGCGAAAGGTATGAAGAGAAAGAGAAAGCAGCCACATAGGCGGCGGCATTCAGCAGCTTCTTGAAGCGGGTCGCGTCCTCGCCCTCCAGTGGGGCGCGGGCGTTCCTGGCTTGCAGGCTTTCGAGGTCGTTGCCGCGGGCGAACACATCCGCGATGGCGAGCGCCACGGCGATGCCGCGCCGGACCCGGTAGAGCAGGGTGTGCTGGCCGATGCCCATGAGCTGGTCGTCGGGCTTCACGGCCATAACGGTTTTGGTCAGCTCCACCTCGCGCGTCTTGCGGACCGAGCCGGTGGAGACGGTGGAGACGAAGCGGCGGTTAGTGCCGGCGAGCGCCGTGCCGGACTGGCCGGAAGAGTCCTCCAGCACGATCAGCCGCGTGATCATCGACTGCGCGGTGGCGCGATGCTTTTCGATGTCGGCCTCGGGGACCGTCGTCAGGCCGGCGTCCATGCTGTATCTCTCGCCTCAGACATCCGAAATCACCTGTCCCTTCGACAGGATGTGCACGCTGTAGCCCTGGAAGATTTTTTGCGCCTCGCCGGCGGCATAGAGCGCCTGATAGGCCTCGTGGGGGATGAGCGCGTGCTTCTCGTAGGAGGACACGCCCATCCTCGCGGCTTCCAGATCGTCGGTATTGATGTAGAATTCCTGCGTGGTCTTCTCGCTCGACCAGAGCCCCCGCCGGCCCGGCCGCTCGCCCTTCGAGAACACCTCCTGGACCGTCCATGTAAGCAGCCAGGCATTGTCCGCCTTGCGCACCTTGGAGAGGATCTCCGAGATGATGGAATTGTTCTCCGTGATCCCGGCGGAATAGAACGGCCCGAGCACGAGACGGCGGAGCTGTTTGGGATGCAGCGGCTCGAAATCCTTGTCGAGATTGCCCGCGATGGTGACGGGCGACAGGGTGTAGGCCGAGTTCTTCTCGGTGAAGGCGTCGAACTGGTGGGCGAGCCGCGGGTTGAGCAGGCCGTCCACGGGCAGCGGGATGTTGACGCTTTCGGTGAGCTTCCCGGCCACCGTGTCGACGAGCTGCCGCACCATTTCGGGGGAGGAGTCCTCGACGGTGACCATGTAGATCAGCGGCAGGTCGGCGGTGCCGTCGAAGCTCGCCCAATGCACCAGATAGTAGGGCAGCATCGTCTTCGGGTTGACGGAGACCTTTTCCGTCTGGGCGAGCGTGAAGGGGCCGAAGGGCTCCCCGTCCCGAATGCTCTCCAGATAGAGGCGCTCGGCCATGGATTTCTGCAGCGCCTCGGGAAACGCCTTGTGGCGCAGGATGAAGTCCGCCATCTCCTCGCGGATGGTGTCCGGCTCCGGAATGCCGGCGATGCGCTGGGCAGCCTGGCGCCGGTCGTTCTCCAGCTCGAGAACGTTCTGGAAGATCGGGAAGCCGCTCTCGGCGCGCTGGATCTTGAAGGCGTCGGTGAAGGCCAGCCGGTTGCGCCAGCTTTCGAAGGATTTCTCGAGCCGCGTGATGTATTCGGCGGCGATCTTCGTGACGACGCCGTGCCGGTAGAGCGGCGAGCGGTCGTCGCGCATGAAGATCTCGAGGCCGGCGAGCGCGGCCGCGATGGCGTCGAAATAGCGGGCGGCTGCGTCGGATGCGGGGGTCATCCGCAAACACTCCGCCGCTTGTGTCTTACGTTGCCCGCCTCTGGCCTGCCGGCGATCTCCCCCGCACGGGGGGAGACCGGACGGCCGCTTTGCCGGCGCGAGTCTCGCAACGCTGACGGTTGGCGAAACCGGGTATCGCATCCGATCTCCCCCCGTATGGGGGAGATGGCGGGCAGGCCAGAGGCGGGCGCGAAAGAACGCAAGGGGTTGCGAAAGGCTACGACTGCTGCACGTAGTCGGCGGCGTTGTGCTTGCGCATCACCTCCTCGAAGCGGCGCGCGAAGGCCTCGTCGGCGAGCTTCTTGCGGCGCTGGATGTCGGCGGAGGCCACCATGTTCTTCTCGTGCAGCTCCAGGAGGTCGCCGATGTGCTTCTGCGATGCGGCGCCGATGCCGGCCATGGTTTCCTCGGCGGCGGTGTCGACCTTCGAGCCCAGCGTGTTGATCTTGTGGGCGACGTCCTGCTGGGCGGCCGTCTTCAGCGAGTCCTCAAGCGCCTTGTAGAGAACGATGCGCTGCTCGGTGTCGATGGTGAGCTTGTTGATCAGCGTGTTCTGCGCCGCGATCTGGTTGTTGAGCGAGTCGACGAAGGTCTGGAACATCGAGGTGTAGCGCTCCAGCGTCTGGCTCTCAGCCAGAAGCTCCTGCTCCTTGGCCTGCCTTTCGTTGTATTCGGTGGCCATCTTGGAGCGCTCGGCCTCGAGCTGGGTGCGTTCGGTCTGGCTGGTAGAAGCGGCGATCCTGTTCTCGATGTCGAGCAGCATCGGGTTCAGTTCCTCGATGCGCTTCTGGACGGCGGTAAGGTTCTCGATCGTCGCCTTGCGGCGTTCGATCACCTGGACGAGGCTCGCCTCGGAAGTCTTGTAGCGGCCGTCGAGCACCTGCTTCTGGGCCTTGAGGATGCCGACGATCGTGTCGGACTTGCCGAGAAGGTCCTGAAGGTTGCCGGCGAGCGACATGTTGCGGACGCGGTCGGTGCGCATGCGCTGCTTCGATTCGTCGGAGAAGATGCCGACGAAGGTCTCCCAACCGGTGAAGCTCTTCATGTTCTCGAATTCGGAACCGAAGGCGTTGGTGGCATCTTCCAGCCCGATGATGAGGTCGGCGATGTTGCCCTCCATCACCTTCTGCTGCTTGATGACATCCTCGATGCGGGCGTTCTCGATGTCGAAATTGACGTCGCCGACCTTCTTGTCGGCCTGCGCCATGGTCTCCAGCACCGATCCGGATTGCTCGATCTTGGAGCGCATCTCTTCGACGACCTGCTTTGTCTTGGCGATTTCCTGGTCGAAATTCTGCAAGCTTGCCATCGACGTCTCCCGTTGCGCCCTTCCGGATTTCTCCGGGGAGCGGCGAATATAGGTGGAGGCCATCGCGAAAGAAAGTCGCGCGGGGCCAAGTTTTGCGGGCCAGCCATGCGGCGACGGGGCAGCTTCTTTTTCCTGAGCGCTTGAAAGCCGTTTAAAATGATGTTTGGCTTCGGGCATGGGTCGCGCGCGCGAAAGCTGCGCCTGCGCTCCGACAAAATGGGAGAATTTCGGATGTTGCGTGGTTTCAAACTGGCCGCCTGTGCGGGCGTGGCCGTGATGATGTGGTGCGGCGCGGCGGCGGCCGCCGAACCCGAAAGCTGCAAGGCGGTGCGGTTTGCCGATGTCGGCTGGACGGACATTACCTCGACGACGGCGACGGCCTCGGTGATCCTGGAGGCGCTGGGCTACCAGCCGGAGGCGCAGGTCCTGTCGATCCCCGTCACCTATACATCGCTCAAGAACAAGGACATCGACGTCTTCCTCGGCAACTGGATGCCGACCATGGAAGCCGACGTCAAACCCTATTTCGACGACAAGTCGGTGGAATCGATCGCGACCAATCTCGAAGGCGCGAAATACACGCTCGCCGTGCCGACCTATACCTATGACGAGGGGCTGAAGAGCTTCGCCGACATCGCCAAGTTCAAGGACAAGCTCGACGGCAAGATCTACGGCATCGAGGCCGGCAACGACGGCAACCGCCTGATCCAGAAGATGATCGACGACAACACCTTCGACCTCTCCGGCTTCGAGCTGGTCGAGAGCTCGGAGGCGGGCATGCTGGCGGCCGTCCAGAAAGCCGTGCCGTCCAAGCAGGACGTGGTGTTCCTCGGCTGGGAGCCGCATCCGATGAACAAGATGATCGACATGAAGTACCTGTCGGGCGGCGACGACATCTTCGGGCCGAACTTCGGCGGCGCGACGGTCTATACCAATGTGCGGGCCGGCTATACCACCGAGTGCCCGAATGTCGGAAAGTTCATCAAGAACCTCGTCTTCTCGCTCGGCATGGAGAACGAGATCATGGGGGCGATCCTGAACGACGGCGCCGAGCCGAAGGCGGCCGCGACGGCATGGCTGAAGAAGAACCCCGACGCCGTGACGCCCTGGCTCGAAGGCGTCACCACCTTCGACGGCGGCGACGCCGCGGCCGCGGTGAAATCGGCTCTCGGCTCGTGATCGGGCGACGTCCGTAACCCATTGACCTGAGAGGCGGCCGTCCGGACAGGCGGCCGCTTTCGTCGCAGGCAGGACAACCCGGCAGGAGGGGCCGACTTGGATCCGTTCAGCGAACTCGTCAGGAGCGCGAAGATTCCCATCGGGCGGTGGGGCAAGACCTTCTTCGATTTCCTGACCACCCATTTCGAGTGGCTCTTCGATTCGATCGCCGGCGGACTGACCTTCTTCCTGCAGGGCCTCATCAACGTCGTCCTCTGGTTCCCGCCGGTGGTGGTCGTCGTCGCGGCGGCGGCTCTGGCCTATCTGCTCCAGAGGTCGTGGAAGATCGCGCTCTTCGTCGCGGTCGGCCTGCTCTTCATCATCAACCAGGGCCTTTGGAAGGAGACCGTCGAGACGCTGGTGCTCGTGGTGGCGGCCGCGGCGGCGTCGATGGCGATCGGCGTGCCGGTCGGCATCTGGGCCGCCCACAAGGCGCGCGTCTGGAGCTGGCTCAACCCCATCCTCGACCTGATGCAGACGATGCCGACCTTCGTCTACCTCATCCCGGTGCTGATCCTGTTCGGTCTGGGCATCGCGCCGGGCCTCATCGTCACCGTGATATTCGCAGCGCCCGCGCCGATCCGGCTCACCTATCTCGGCATCACCTCCGTGCCGACGCCGATGATCGAGGCCGGCGAGGCTTTTGGCGCCACGAAGCGCCAGCTTCTGTGGAAGGTGGAGCTGCCGGCCGCGCTGCCGACCATCATGGCCGGCCTGACCCAGTGCATCATGCTGTGCCTGTCGATGGTCGTCATCGCGGCGCTGATCGGCGCCAACGGGCTCGGCAAGCCGGTGGTGCGCGCGCTGAACACGGTGAACATCCCGCAGGGGCTGGAGGCGGGCCTCGCCATCGTCGTTCTGGCCATCATCCTCGACCGGATGAGCCGCGTGCGCGTGGGAGCCGGCCGATGAGCGCGGCCGTCGAGTTCCAGAACGTCGACATCGTCTTCGGGCAGCAGCGCGACAAGGCGCTCGCCATGATCGACCAGGGCGCCACCCGCGCCGAAATCCTCCAGAAGACCGGCACGGTTCTCGGCTGTGCGGGCTGCAACCTGACGGTCAACGAGGGCGAGATCTCGGTGCTGATGGGGCTGTCCGGCTCCGGCAAGTCCACCCTGCTGCGCGCCGTCAACCTGCTCAACGTGCCGGCGCGCGGCAGCGTTCTGGTGCATGACGGGGACCGCACGGTGGATGTCGTGCGCTGCGACGCCGCCACCTTGCGGCGCATCCGGCAGACGCGCGTGGCCATGGTATTCCAGCAGTTCGGGCTGCTGCCGTGGCGCACGGTGGAGGAGAATGTCGGCTTCGGCCTGGAGCTTTCCGGAGTGCCGGAGGCGGAGCGCCGGACGCGCGTGCAGAAGCAGCTCAAGCTGGTCGGCCTCGACCAATGGGCGCGCAAGTTCGCCCATGAGCTGTCCGGCGGCATGCAGCAGCGCGTCGGCCTGGCGCGTGCCTTCGCCACCGAAGCGCCGATCCTGCTCATGGACGAGCCGTTCTCGGCGCTCGACCCGCTGATCCGCACGAAACTCCAGGACGAGCTCCTCCAGCTCCAGAAGACGCTGAAGAAGACCATCATCTTCGTCAGCCACGACCTCGAGGAGGCGCTGAAGATCGGCTCCGCCATCACGATCATGGAGGGCGGCCGCATCGTGCAGTCCGGCACGCCCGAGGATATCGTGCTGCGGCCGGCCAACGACTACGTGCGCGACTTCATCGCCAATGTGAATCCGCTCTCGGTGCTGACCGCCTGGAACGTCATGCGCTCCAGGCACGAGCTGGAGGAGACGGAAGACGGCTGGATCTGGCTCGACCGGCGCCGCACGACGCGCTTCAGGCTGGACGAGCACGGGCTGGTGGCGGCGGCCGAGCGCGACGGCAAGCCGGCCATCTGGGTCTCCTGCGCCGATGTCGAGCGCCTGCCGGAGGAAAGCGCGCAGGTGTTCTGGGCGACGCCCGGCACGACGCTGAAAACCGTGATGCTCGCCATGCACCGCTCGCAGACGGCGCCGGTGGCGCTGTTCGACGACAGCTCGCGCTTCGTCGGGGCGATCGGCATCCGCGACGTGCTCAACGCCGTGCTCCGCAGGTAGCGCCCATGAAGAAGTCGATCGAGAGACTGGCCGGCGACACGGAAGGCCTCTCCTACGAATTCCCGGTGTACCGTTTCGAAGGCGGCGATCCGGCCGCGCCCGGCGCCTATCTCCAGGCGGCGCTGCATGGCAACGAAATGCCGGGCGCGGCCGCCATCCACGCCCTGATGCCGCTGTTGCGGGAGGCGGAGGCCGAGGGGCGCATCCGTGGCGCCGTCACGATCGTGCCTTGGGCCAATCCGATCGGCCGGAGCGAATATTTCAGCGGCGACGTGCAGGGACGCTTCCACATCGCCACGCGCACCAATTTCAACCGCGACTTCCCTCTCGTGAAGAGGCCCGACGCGGCCGAGCTGCCGGGCGAGGACGGGCTGGAGACGGTCGACCGACGGCTCAAGGCGCGCCTGCTCGCGCTTTCGCTGGGGCACGAGATCGTGCTCGACCTGCATTGCGACGACGAGGGCGTGGCCTATCTCTACGTGCCGGAAGCGCTGTGGCCGGCCATGGAGGATTGCGCGGCGGCGATGGGCGTGGACGCCGTCATCCTCTGGGGCGGCTCGTCGGGCGCCTCCTTCGACGAAGCCTCGGTCCATCCGCATCTGGCGGCCGGTGGCGAGCTTTCGCGGATCGTCGTGTCCACCGTCGAATTCCGGGGCAGGGCGGATGTCGGGCGCGAAACCGCCGAAAACGACGCGCGGGGCCTTTACCGCCTGCTGGCCGGCCGCGGGGTGATCGCAGACGAGGATGTGCGGCCAAGCGGCGGCTTCAGGGGTGTGGTCGCGCCCATCGACCATGTCGAGATGATGCCCTCGCCGCGCGCGGGCTTCGTCCTCTACGATGTCGTGCCGGGCGATCGCGTGGAGAAGGGCCAGCGCCTCGCCACGGTCGTGCATGCGCCGGGCGAGGAGCAGGGCGCGACCGACATCCTCGCTCCGCAGGCCGGCTACATCATGACGCGGCGCGCCTGCCGGCAGGTCAGGGCCCATGAGGATCTCCTGAAGCTGGTGGGCGGGCAACCGAGCGCTTCGGCGAAGGCCGGCGCGCTGGAAGACTAGGCGGGCCGACACATCGATACGATCCGGAAAGAGGAGCGGAGAACGCGTTTCGCCATGCTGCCGGCGCTGGTTATCGCCGGCTTCGCGGCATGCATTCTTCTCTTCTTCTGGATCGGCCATGAGGTCGGCGAGGACGAGTTCCGCGCCTTCGACGGCGCGATCCTGCTGGCGCTGCGCGATCCGGCCGATCTATCGCGTCCGCTCGGGCCGCATTGGCTGCCGGAAACCGCCGCCGAGATCACCGCGCTCGGCGGCTATCCCCTGATCTTTCTGCTGGTGCTGGTGGTCGTCGGCTTCCTCGTCGCGGCTCGCCTCTCCGGTGTGGCGCTTTTCGTCGCGCTGTCGATCCTGTCCGGCTGGGCGGTCAGCCATGGGCTGAAAAGCCTTTATGCGAGGCCCCGGCCGGACGTCGTGCCGCAACTCGACATCGTCCATACGGCGAGCTTCCCGAGCGGCCACGCCACCATGACGACGCTGGTCTACCTGACGCTCGCCGCGGTGATCGCGAGTCTCACTGCAAGCCTGAGGATCCGCATCTATGTCTTTGCCGTGGCGATCTTGATCTCCGTGTCCGTCGGGCTGAGCCGTGTCTATCTCGGCGTCCACTGGCCGAGCGACGTCGCCGCCGGCTGGGCGCTCGGGGCGGCGTGGGCGGCGCTCTCATGGCTGGCGGCCGCGGCGCTGCGGCGCTGGCGCGCGATGCGAACCGGTGGATGATTGGACTTGCCGGCTCCGACGTTCGCCGGTATGAAACCTCCATGCGCATGCGTTCGATCCAAACCGCCTGGTGGTGGAGCTGCTGACAGCGGCCCGGGCGAGCATGTGCGCGTAAAGTTCAGGTGGCCGCAGGATCAGTCCGGGCGGCCATTTTGTTTTCCTGAGCCTTCCGGACCGACGCAAACGGAATGGAGTTTCTGATGACGGTCGAAATGCTCGGGAACGGCGCGGAGCGCTATGTCACGCAAGGCGGCGTCGCGGTTGTGCGGCGCCGGCGGGACGCGCCCTATCAGGGGGCGATCGAAAGCTACATAGACGGGCTGGACGGCCGGCGCGGCGCCGTCTTCTCCTCCAACTATGAATATCCCGGCCGCTATACGCGTTGGGATACGGCCATCATCGATCCTCCGGTGGTCATTTCGGCGCGCGGGCGCGCCATGAGGTTCGAGGCGCTGAACGGACGCGGCGAAGCGTTGCTGCCGGTTTTGGCGGCTACCGTGGAGAAGCTGCCGGAGGCGACCGTCACCGGCCGCACGGCGCGCCTCGTCGCGCTTCAGGTCGCGGAACCCGGACGCGTCTTCGCGGAGGAGGAGCGCAGCCGCGTGCCATCCGTCTTCACCGTGCTCAGGGCCATCGTGGCCCTGTTCAGGACGGAGGACGATGCCGATCTCGGCCTGTTCGGCGCCTTCGGCTACGACCTGGCGTTCCAGTTCGATCCGGTCGAGCACAGGCTCACCCGCCAGGAGAGCCAGCGCGACCTCGTGCTCTACCTGCCGGACGAGATCCTGATGGTCGACCACTATTCGGCCAGGGCCTGGATCGATTCCTACGACTATTCCGGCGAAGGTTTTTCGACCGAAGGGATCGCGCGCGAGCAGGTGATCGAGCCCTTCCGGTCGCCCGACCGCATCCCGCCGCGCGGCGACCACGAGCCCGGCGAATATGCGCGGCTGGTGGAGCGGGCAAAGGAAAGTTTTCGGCGCGGCGACCTTTTCGAGGTGGTGCCCGGCCAGATGTTCTACGAGCGCTGCGAGACCCAGCCCTCCGACATCGCCCGGCGGCTGAAGACCATCAACCCGTCGCCCTATTCCTTCTTCATCAATCTGGGCGAAGGCGAATATCTCGTCGGCGCCTCGCCGGAGATGTTCGTGCGCGTCTCGGGCCGCCGCGTCGAGACCTGCCCGATCTCCGGCACGATCCGGCGCGGCGACGACGCGATCTCGGATTCCGAGCAGATCCTCAAGCTGCTCAATTCCAAGAAGGACGAGTCCGAGCTTACCATGTGCTCGGACGTCGACCGCAACGACAAGTCGCGGGTGTGCGAGCCCGGCTCGGTGCGGGTGATCGGACGGCGCCAGATCGAGATGTATTCGCGGCTGATCCACACGGTCGACCATATAGAAGGCCGGCTGCGCGAGGGGATGGACGCCTTCGACGCCTTTCTTTCACACGCCTGGGCCGTCACGGTGACCGGCGCGCCGAAATTATGGGCCATGCGCTTCATCGAGGGAAACGAGAAGAGCCCGCGCGCCTGGTATGGCGGGGCGGTCGGCATGGTGCATTTCAACGGCGACCTGAACACCGGCCTGACGCTGAGGACCATCCGCATCAAGGACGGCATCGCCGAGGTGAGGGCGGGGGCCACGCTGCTTTACGATTCCGACCCGCAGGAAGAAGAAGCCGAAACCGAACTGAAGGCATCCGCCATGATCTCCGCCATCCGCGACGCCAAGGCAGGCAACCAGCGCAGCACCGAACGGGCCGCCGCCAAGGTGGGCGAGGGGGTGAAGATCCTGCTCGTCGACCATGAGGACAGTTTCGTCCACACGCTCGCCAATTACTTCCGGCAGACGGGCGCGGATGTTTCCACGGTGCGCACGCCGGTGCCGGACGAGGTGTTCGACCGGCTGAAGCCCGACCTCGTGGTGCTGTCGCCCGGACCCGGATCGCCGAAGGACTTCGACTGCACTGCCACCATCAGGCGAGCGCGGGCACGCGACCTGCCGATCTTCGGCGTCTGCCTCGGCTTGCAGGCGCTGGCGGAGGCCTATGGCGGGGAATTGAGGCATCTCGCCATCCCCATGCACGGCAAGCCCTCGCGCATCCATGTCTCGAAGCCGGGCCTTGTCTTCTCGGGCCTGCCCAAGGAGGTGACGGTCGGCCGCTACCATTCGATCTTCGCCGACCCGGCCACGCTTCCGGAGGATTTTTTGGTCACCGCCGAGGCGGAGGACGGCACCATCATGGCGTTCGAGCACCGCAAGGAGCCGGTCGCCGCGGTGCAGTTCCATCCCGAATCGATCATGACGCTCGGCCAGAACGCCGGCATGCGGATGATCGAGAACGTCGTCGCCCACCTGCCGCGCAAGGCCAGGGAGAAGGCAGCGTAGGGATGGTTGCCGTGGAGCCGGTGCTTTGTCGCGCCCCCCTCTGTCCTGCCGGACATCTCCCCCGCACGGGGAGAGATCGGCCTTCATTTCTTTTGTTACTCACCCTGCGACGTTGGCGATTGGCGAAAGATGAGAAGCCAGCCGAGCCCCCGGGCGGGGGAGATGTCCGGCAGGACAGAGGGGGGCGCGACAAAGCGCCGACATCTCCTTGAACACCCCGGCGCCACAAACAGCGTCCCATGCCAGGCGCAAGGTCGCGACGCTCGCCGCCTGGTCGATCCCGGTGGCGCTGGCGGTGCTGGCGCTGAAGGCCGCGGCATGGTGGATCACCGGCTCGGTCGCGCTCTATTCCGATGCGCTGGAATCGATCGTCAACGTGATCGCCTCGGCTGTCGCGCTCTGGGCGATCCGCGTCAGCTATACGCCGGCGGACGCCGACCATCAGCACGGCCACCACAAGGCGGAGTATTTCTCCGCCGTGCTGGAAGGCGTGCTGATCTGCGTGGCGGCCCTGATGATCTTCTCGGCATCGTGGGAGGCGTTGCGCGCACCGCGTGTCATAGAGCAGCCGTGGCAGGGCCTCGCGGTCAACGGCTTCGCTTCGCTGGTCAATGCGGCATGGGCCTGGCTGCTGATCCGCACCGGCCGGGCCGAGCGCTCGCCCGCGCTCGTCGCGGACGGTAGGCACATCATGACCGACGTGATCACCTCGGTCGGGGTCATCGCCGGCCTGATCGGCGCCGTCGCCACCGGCTTCCGCATCCTCGATCCCCTCCTGGCGATCCTGGTGGGGGCCAACATCCTCTATCAGGGGTGGCAGGTCGTCGCCGGATCGCTGTCGGGGCTGATGGACCGGGCCGTCTCCACCGAGGAGGGCCTGCGCATCCGCGAGATCATCTCCATGAACTCGAAGGGCGCAATGGAGGTCCACGACCTCAAGACGCGCATCGCCGGGCGCGCCACGTTCATCGAATTCCACCTGATCGTCGATGCCGGCATGACCGTGCGCGAGAGCCACGAGATCTGCGACCGCATCGAGGAAGCCCTGCGCAAGGAGATTCCCTCCGTGCGCGTCATCATCCATGTCGAGCCGGACGACGAGGCCAAGCTGCCGAGAGGCACCGCCGCCGTGCCGTTCGCATGATGGTTGAAAACGGAGGAAAGAGCGCAATGACCGACAGCTTGAAAATCCCGGATCTGAAGGACAAGGCCGTGCTCGTCACCGGCGCGTCGACCGGTATCGGTGCGGCGCTGGCGGCGGCCTATGCCGCGCAGGGCTCGAAGGTGGCGCTGCACTACAATTCGAGCCGCGAGGCGGCCGAGGCGCTTGCGGCGCGAATCCGCGATGCCGGCGGCACGGTCTTCCTCGTCAAGGGCGATTTCTCCGTGACGGCGGACGTCGAGCGCGTCGTGGAGGAGAGCGCGTCGCATTTCGGGGCGCTCGACGGACTGGTCAACAATGCCGGCGGCATGATCGGCCGGCTTGCCTATGCGGATATGACCGACGCATATTACGACAAGGTGATGGACCTCAACGCCCGCTCGGTGATCACCGCCAGCCGGGCGGCGCTGCCATGGCTGAAGCGGAAGGGCGGCTTCATCATCCACACCTCCTCCATCGCGGCGCGCAATGGAGCGAGCGGCGGCGCCGGCCTCTACGGCTCGTCGAAGGCGTTCGTCTCCAACGTCACGCGCGGCATGGCCAAGGAATTCGCGCCGTTCGGGATAAGGGTCAACCGATCCCGCAGGGGCGTCTCGGCATCGCCGAGGACTGTGTCGGGCCCTATCTGTTCCTCTCGTCGGATCTGCTCAGCGGCTATGTGATCGGGCAGGTCCTCGAGGTGAACGGCGGCCAGCTCATGCCTTGATTCAAGTGCCTTATGTTCCGATTCAACAGGCGGAGGCTTGGAATCCTGTCTTTTCGGCAAGTCCTTGTTTTGGCTCACGCCTGAGACGCATCGCCCGGGAGCGAGCTCCCGCGCGGCCTCTCAGGCGATGGCCCGGCTCCGCTTCTTCTGCCTTGCGCGGCCCGCAAGCCTCCTGTAAGAGGACGCGCATGATCCGGCGCCCGCCCATTTCCTCCTCGCGTCCGGCCGCTTTCGCGGTCGAGACCGTGCGCGCGCTTTCCTCGACGCTCCTGCTTCTCGGCCTTATCGGCGATCGCCGGGCTCGCTGACGAGGAGCGCCCGGCGGTCGATGCGCCGCCAACGGCTTCCGCTCCTCGTTCACGACAGTCATAGATTTGGATTGAGACGCTGCGGCGGGAAGCTGCCTGCGTCGGGAGACAGGAAATGGATACAACGCATCACGCGCCTGCCAAGGCAAGCGGCATGCCGGACGCCGCCCGTAAATACCAACCCTATCCGCTGATCGGCCTTTCCGACCGCACCTGGCCCTCGAAACGTATCGAGAAAGCGCCGGTCTGGTGCTCGGTCGACCTGCGCGACGGCAACCAGGCGCTGGTCGACCCGATGGGCCACGACCGCAAGGCGCGCATGTTCCGGCTGCTGCTCGACATGGGCTTCAAGGAGATCGAGATCGGCTTTCCCTCGGCTTCGCAGACCGACTTCGACTTCGCCCGCTGGGCGATCGAGGAGGCGAACGTGCCCGACGACGTGGACATGCAGGTGCTGGTGCAGTGCCGGCCGGAACTGATCGCGCGCACTTTCGAGGCGCTGGAGGGCGCGAAGACGCCGATCGTGCATTTCTACAACTCGACCAGCGAGTTGCAGCGCCGCGTCGTGTTCGAGAAGGACGTGGCGGGCATCAAGAGGATCGCCACGGACGCGGCCAAGATGATCACCGACATGGCGGCGAAGGCGGGCGGCGGCTACCGCTTCGAGTACTCGCCGGAGAGCTTCACGGGCACGGAGCTGGAGGTGGCGCTGGAGATCTGCAACGCCGTCGCCGAGATCGTGAAGCCGACGGCTCAGAACAAGCTGATCTTCAACCTGCCGTCCACCGTCGAGATGGCCACGCCCAACATCTATGCCGACCAGATCGAGTGGATGTGCCGGCACCTCGACAATCGCGACAACCTGATCATCTCGCTGCATCCGCACAACGACCGGGGCACCGGCGTGGCGGCGACGGAACTCGCCCTCATGGCGGGCGCCGACCGTGTCGAGGGCACGCTGTTCGGCAATGGCGAGCGCACCGGCAATGTCGACATCGTGACGCTGGCGCTCAACATGTACACGCAGGGCCTCGATCCGGGCATCGACTGCTCGGACATCCCGCGCATGAAGGAGGTCTACGAGTATTCGAACCAGATGAAGATCGGCGAGCGCCACCCTTACGTCGGCGAGCTGGTCTACACGGCCTTCTCCGGCTCGCACCAGGACGCCATCAACAAGGGCCTCAAGGCCAAGCAGAAGGCGAACACGCAGCTGTGGGAAGTGCCCTACCTGCCGATCGACCCGCAGGACGTCGGGCGCAGCTACGAGGCGATCATCCGCATCAACTCGCAGTCCGGCAAGGGCGGCATCGCCTATGTGCTGCAAGCCGACTACGGGCTCAACCTGCCGCGCAACCTGCAGATCGAGTTCTCAAAGGACATTCAGAGGATCACGGACGAGGAAGGCAAGGAGCTGTCCTCCAAGCGCATCCACGACCGCTTTCTGGAAGTCTATGTCGACCAGCCGGCCGCGCGGCTGAAGTTCGTCGACCACCACACCTATCCCGATACGCAGAACAGGGGACGCCGCCTCGTCGAGGCGACGATCCTCGACGGCGGCAGGGAGGTGACGATCAACGGGGCGGGAACCGGGCCGGTGGACGGCTTCGTCGATGCACTGTCGCGCCATCTCGGCATAGAGCTTTCGGTGGCGGACTATTCCGAGCATTCGATCCAGCGCGGCTCGAACGCCGCCGCCATCTGCTACATGGAGATCGAGCATCCGGGCGGAAAGGTCTTCGGCGCGGCGATCGACACCAATATCTCGGCGGCGTCGCTCGAGGCGGTGGTCTCGGCGGCGAACCGAATCCTCGCAATGGCTTAGCGTCCGGCCTTCTCCAGCCGCGTGAAGGGCGCCCTTGCGGCGCCCTTTTTCTTGCAGATAGGCGTTTGCGCCATAGATGCGCCTTCATTTTTCCTGTGTTACGATCCGTTAACCATAGTGTTTTCGGTGTTCAGATGAGCGACGGCAGCGAGAGTTCGGCAGTACGCAACCAGCAGCGCAACCTCGCCGAGGCGATCCGCGAGGTGAAGAACGTCGGCGCGGACCGCAGCGACGTGGTGGTGGAGCTGCGCGACGCGGAGCGCATGCGGCTGGAACTGGTCGCGGCGGAGCTGAAGCCGGTGTTCGAGCAGGTGCCTCAGGGCGTCGACATCTTCGACTTCGCGATCTCCTCCGGCCTCCAGCCGCGACTCTGGATCGATGCGGTCAGCCATGTTGCGATGGGCCGCGACAAGCGTACCTACCGTTTCGTGCGCGATACGAGGCTGGGGCGCGTGGTATTGGCGGAATCGACCGACGTGAAGCCCGTCGCCGATCAGGTGACGCGCTACGTCGCCGAGCGCATGGTCGAGCGCGAGAAGATGCTGGAAGGCGCTCCGATCCCCCAGGGAACCTTCGAATGGCAAAAGCCGGCCGATCCCTCAGCGGACGTCGGGCCCGCGGCCAGGGAGGCCCGCCGCGCCACCGACTGGGCGCGGATCGTTTCCGGCGTCTACCTCGTCTGCTCGGGCGCGCTGCTGGCCATGCTCGGCGGGCTGATCTTCGCCCTGTGGCAGCGCTTCCTTCCCTGATCGCCGGAATCGCGAACGCGGTCAGGCGTGTTCAAGCTCTCGCAGATCCGTCGTGGCGCCCTGCGACGTGCCGGTGGCCGTGCCGGTGAAGCTGCGCCGGGTCAGCGTCGCGGACCAGTCGCCGGGCCCGCCGGAGATCTCGAACAGGTTCCACTGTGCGACGGGATGATGGCTCCCCGGCGCCTGTCCGGCCGCCGCGACGCCGATGACCGGCACCGGCCCGTCCTTGCCGGGGATCGTATGGTGGCTGGGAAGATGGGAATGGCCGTGCAGCACCAGTTCCGCGCCGCAGCGGCGGATGACCTTCTGGAAGCGGGTGATGCCGAACAGGCGCTTGTGCGGGTGCACCGCGTCACGCACCGGCGGGTGGTGGATCATCACGACGCGGAACAGGCCCTGTTCGCCGGTCAAGCGCAGCGCCTGCTGGAGCCGTGCCGCCTGCTGGGGACGGAAGAAACCCGTCGCCATGAAGGGCGCGGTGGCGCGCGCCGAGGTCACGCCGATCAGCGCGACGTTGCCGCGGATGCGGGTGTAGGGGAACGTCTCGCGGCTCACCGGACCCTGAAAGCCGTCGGAGCGCATCCAGGGCGCCCAGGCCTTGGATATTCTTGCGAAAGCGCCCGGCACATAGGCGTCGTGGTTGCCCGGCACGACCGAGACGTCTTCAGGGGGCCCGAGCGTCTCCAGCCACTTTTCGGCCAGCGCCACCTCGCCGTCCAGCGCGAGGTTCACCAGGTCGCCGGTGATGGCCAGATGGTCGACGCCGGTATGGCGGATGTCGGAGACGATGGCGTCGAGAACGCCGTCCTGCAGCAGGGACTTGCGGTTGCGCTGCCAGTTGACGTAGCCGATCATGCGCTTCGACGCGAGTTCGCGATAGGTGACGTCGGGGAGCGGCCCGAGATGGATATCGGAAATATGTGCGAGACGGAACATGAGACATTTCTAGGCGAGCGCCGGGGCGCTGGCTAGAATGCGAGAGGCGAACGCGATGGGGTCTGACGCGGAGTTTACCGGGGAGGAGGCACGTTTCCGGCAGACCGGATGGCCGGGCCTCAGGGGCCGCCTCTTTCACACCTGGTTCCTGCTCCGCCGGCCGATGACGCTGGGCGCCCGCGGCGTCGTTCATGACGTGGCGAAGAATGCCGTCTTCCTGATCCGCCATACCTACGTGCCGGGCTGGCAACTGCCCGGCGGCGGCGTCGAGCATGGCGAGACGATGCTGGACGCGCTGGTGCGGGAAGTGCGCGAGGAGGGCAATATCGAGGTGACGGCGCCGCCCAGGCTGGTGTCGATCCACCTGAACAGCCATGTCAGCCGCCGCGACCACGTCGCGCTCTACCTGATCACGGATTTTCGGCAGGCGGCGCCGATGACGCCCAATCGCGAGATCGCCGAGGCGGGGTTCTTCCCCGCCGACGCGCTGCCGGAGGAGACGACACCCGGCACGCGCCGCCGTATCCGCGAAGCTGTCTTCGGCAGTCCGCCGTCACCCTACTGGTAGATGCAGGCCCTCCCGCTCAGGCCGCCGCCTTCAGCCGGCCGCGCCCATGCGGCGCGTCGAGGTCGAGCAGCGGCCCGACAGGCACGATGCCGGTCGGATTGATGGTGCCGTGGCTGCCGTAATAGTGGTGCTTGATGTGGAGGAAGTTCACCGTCCCGGCGACGCCCGGCACCTGATAGAGTTCGCGCAGGTAGCCCGACAGGTTCGGATAGTCGGCGATGCGCCGCAGATTGCATTTGAAATGGCCGACATAGACCGCGTCGAAGCGCACGAGCGTCGTAAAGAGCCGCCAGTCCGCCTCGGTGATCCTGTCGCCGAGAAGATAGCGCTGCTGCGACAGGCGCTCCTCCAGCCCATCGAGCGTGTCGAAAAGCTGCCGGAACGCCTCCTCATAGGCAGCCTGCGTGGTGGCGAAGCCGGCGCGGTAGACGCCGTTGTTGACGTTCGGATAGACGAGCGCGTTGACGGCGTCGATTTCGGTCCGCAGCGCCTCCGGATAGAAGTCCACGGCGTCGTCGCCCCAGGCATCGAACGCGCTGTTCAGCATGCGGATGATCTCGGAGGATTCGTTGGAGACGATCGTCTCCCGCTGCTTGTCCCACAACACCGGAACGGTGACGCGGCCGGAATAGGCCGGATCCGCCTTCGTGTAGAGCTGATGGAGATAGTCGAGACCGTAGAGCGTGTCGCCGGTGGCGCCGTCCTCGGGGAGGAAGGTCCAGCCGTGTTCGCCCATGAAATGGTGGACGATCGAAAGGCCGATGACGTCTTCAAGCTTCTTCAGCCTGCGGAAGATCAGGGTGCGGTGCGCCCATGGGCAGGCGAGCGAGACGTAGAGATGATAGCGTCCGGGCTCGGCCTTGAAGCCGTCCGCGCCCTCCGGACCCGCCGCTCCGTCGGCCGTCACCCAGTTGCGGAATTTTGCCGCCGAGCGCTCGAACTTGCCGCCCGTCTTGCTGGTGTCGTACCATTTGTCGTGCCATTTGCCGTCGACCAGAAGTCCCATCGCCGCTTCCTTTCGCTTTGCTCTTAAATAGGACAGGCAGCGCCTGATCCGAAGGGCGCATCCGCTGAACGAAGCGTTCTGGCGCCGGAGACGCGCCGCGGGTCTACAAAATCGGATGGACGCGCCCCGCAAATGGTGCTAGCGGGCGCGCCCATGAGTTCCGTCTTCCGGCAGATCCGCATCGAGCGACGACGAAAGGACGCCCGCGCCTGAGCAGCGCGTTTGCGAGCGAGCGGCTGCGCCTTGCGGCCTTCCTACCCGTCCCAGCGGATCAGAGACGATGACTTTTGCCGACGTGACATTCTTGCCGGAAGATCCGGCGCATGAAGCCGAAATCGAAGAGATCAACGCGGAAGCCTTCGGGCCCGGGCGCTATGCGCGCGCGGCTTACAAGATCCGCGAGGGCGGGCCGCACGAGCGCGCTCTTTCGTTCGTCGCCCTCCATGACGGCAGCGTGATCGCCTCGGTGAAGATGACGCGCGTCGCGGCGGGCGAGGGCAGGGCGCTGATGCTCGGGCCGCTCGCCGTGAAGCCCGCCTTCAAGAACCGCGGCATCGGCAAGCACCTGGTGAAGCTCGCACTGGAGGCCGCCACGCGGGCCGGCTGGCCGGCGGTCGTCCTCGTCGGCGACGAGCCCTATTACGGGCCGCTCGGCTTCAGCCGCATCCCGCGCGGACAGATCGCCATGCCGCGGCCCGTCGATCTCTCCCGCCTGCTGGCCGTCGAGATCGAGCCGGGGGCGGCGGCGAAGCTCACAGGCATGGTCGATCACGAGGATCGCGTGGCGCCGCCCGCGGCGCCGGAGGCGATCGCCGCGCCGCTTGTCGCCGCAGCGTCGTAGGTTTTTGGCCGCTACCGGCCCTCGCGATACCACATGGAGCCGAGCGCCAGCAGGAGCAGGGCGAGGCCGAAGAGCCCGCCGAAGAGCGGGACCCGCGTCACGGCCCGCAGAACGCTGTCGTTCGTGGTGCGCAGACCGATCCAGTCCCGCCCGGAGGCGGCCGCCGTGCCGCTCACCGGCACGATGCCGGGAATGCCCGCGCCCGCCAGGCTCTCGAGGCGGCGCACGCTGCCGCCGGTCGCTTCGGCGGGCGCACGCAGGATGTCCTCGGTGGAGACGGTGTCGGCGAATTCCGGCGCATTGATCGGGCCGACATGGGCGAGCGCGGTCAGGTCGCCATTGGCGACCTGGTAGAGGCCGATCTCGTCGGTCTCGATGCTGCCGGAGAACAGCCCGTCCCCGCTCTTGGCAAGCGGCACGGTCCGCGTCTTGCCGGACGGCGTGATCACCTGCGCCGCTCCCGGATCGTCGCTCATCGTCTGGCGGGTCACGTCGAGCGTCATGCCGCGCCCGGCGGCGGTGAGGCGCTCCTCCTCCAGCTCCGGCTCCTTCATCAGCCAGTGGGCGATGCGCCGGTAGAGATCGACATGCGGGCCGCCGCCCTCGAAGCCCCTGGCCCACAGCCAGCCCTGGTCGGAGAGGAACATGCCGACCCGGCCCTTTCCCTTGCGGTCGAGCACCAGCAGCGGACGGTCGTCCGGGCCCTTCATCACCGTCTCGCCGTCCGGCCTGTCGATGCCGATCAGGCGGAACCAGCGGCTCCAGTGCGGCGGCTCGGAGTCCGCGCCCTGCAGGCCGCGCGTCACCGGGTGTCGCTTGCCGAGGTCGGTCAGGCGCGGATAGAAGCCCTCTTCGATCACCTCGCCCGTCGGCAGGCCGGGCAGGGCGGCCATCAGCGGCGTGCGCGCGATCGACTGGTCGCCGGCATATTCGGGGCCCGCCGCGACCAGCAGCGCGCCGCCTTTTTCGACATATTCGGCGATGTAATCGTAATAGAGGATCGGCAGCACGTCGCGGTGCTGGTAGCGGTCGAAGATGATCAGGTCGAAGTCGCTGATGCGCTCGACGAAGAGCTCGCGGGTCGGGAAGGCGATCAGCGACAGCTCGTTGATCGGCGTGCCGTCCTGCTTTTCCGGCGGCCGCAGGATCGTGAAATGCACAAGGTCCACGGAGGCATCCGACTTGAGCAGGTTGCGCCAGGTGCGCTCGCCGGCATGCGGCTCGCCCGAGACCAGCAGCACCCGGAGGTTCTCCCGGATGCCGTCCACCAGGGCGATGGCGTGGTTGTTGATGTCGGTGAGCTCGCCGTCGGCGTGGTCGATTGCGAGCTCGACGATGTTCTGGCCGGCACGCGGCACGGTGATGCGCAGCGGCGTCTCCTCGCCGATATTGGCGGTTTCGGTCGTCGCCGGTTCGCCGTTGATGGAGACGCGCACCGTCACCGGCCCGCGCTCGGCCGAAGTGTCGAGCACGCGGTAGGTCATGTCGAGCGTCTTGCCGACGAGGCCGAAGCGCGGCGCCTTCTCGAAGCGGATGCGGCGGTCCTTCTCGCCCTGCCGGCCGGTGATCAGCGCATGCAGCGGGGCATCGAAGGCAAGCGAGGACGGCGTGTCGTGGACCTCGCCGTCAGTGATCATGATCGCGCCGCCGACGCGCGAGGGCGCGACGTCGCGAAACGCGCTGTCGAGCGCGCCGAAAAGCCGCGTCTCGGCGCGCTCGTCGGCGGAATCGGCCTTGCCGGTCTCCACGACGCGGACCTCGAAGTCCTTGAAGCGTGCGAGCCGCTGCTGAAGAGCCGCCAGCGCGGCGTCGGTCTCGGCGGTGCGATCGCCGATCTCTTGGCTCTGGCTGCGGTCGACGATGACGGCGACGACACTTTTCAGCGGGTCGCGCAATTCGTCGAGCAGGACCGGATTGATCAGCGCGGCAGCGAGTGCTGCGAGCGCAACCAGGCGCAGGAGCGAACCGCGCCGGCCGAGCCATAGCGTCAGCGCCGCGAGCAGGACGACCGGCACGAGGAGGACGGCGACCCACGCCCAGGACAGCAGCGGCTCGAAGGAGACGGACCAGTTCATGGCGCGGCCTCGCTCGGGCACAGGCCAGAGGGGAGGGAATCCAGAACGGCGGCTCTGCCCCGCATCATGCTACTGCCCCAGCCGTTCGAGCAGGACCGGCACATGCACCTGATCGGACTTGTAGTTGCCGGTCAGCATGTACATGACGATGTTGACGCCGGCGCGCAGCGCATAGACCCGCTGCTCGGGATCGCCGGGAACGGTCGGCAGCAGCGCGTCGCCGTCGGCGTCGACGGCCCAGGCTCCGGCAAAATCGTTTGCCGTGATCATGATGGGCGTGACCCCGTCGCCGGCGCGCACGGGGCGGTTGTCCTTGTTCTCCGCATTGAGCGAGGCCTCCACCCAGAGCGGGCTGCCGCTGTAGCGGCCAGGAAAATCCTTGAGGATGAAGAAGGACTTGGTCAGCACATGGTCTTCCGGCACCGGCTCCAGCGGCGGCACGTTGAGGTTCGCCAGTATGTCGCGCAGCCGGCCTGTCGAGGCGCTCACGCTGCCGCTCGCCATGATGTCGGTCGAGAACTGGTCGCGCGTGTCGAAGAGCACCGTCCCGCCGTCGCGCATATAGGCGTCGACACGGGCGATCGCCTCCTGCGAGGGCATCGGCGCGCCGGCATCGACCGGCCAGTAGAGCAGCGGGTAGAAGGCGAGCTCGTCCTTCGCGATGTCGACGGCGGCCGGCTCGCCGGGTTCCAGCGCGGTCTTCTCGATCAGGAAGCGGGTCAGGCCCGCCAACCCCGCGCGGCTGATCGAATCGACCGACGAATTGCCGGTGACGACATAGGCAAGCCGCGTCCGGGAGATCGCCTCGATGGCCTCCTGGTCGCCCGGCCGTGCGTCCTGCGCATGCGCCGGAAAAGGCGCCAGAAGCGCCGATCCCAGCGCGAGTGCCAGCACTGCTGCGCCGGCTGCGGCCGTGGAGCGGATCCTCGGACGCCTGCGCAAACGCCCGCCGAGCCAGAGCATGGCGAGCGTGTCGAGCGCGATGAGGGCCAGCGCGGCGGCGAAGAGCCCGCCCTTGAGCGAGCGGGATTCGTCGAGCGTGTAGGCGACGTCCGTCACCGGCACGTTCTGCGGCCGCGCGATGGGCGTGAGCTTGCTGTCGCGGGCCAGAAGGTTGTGCGCCACGACGCCATCCTCGGAGCCGTAGAGGCCGGGCGGGTTCTCGATCGTCACGGGGGGAGCCTCCCTGCCGACCGTCAGGGGTTTTGCCTCGCCCGAGGGCGGCACGAGCGCGCCGTCGGCGGCGATCAGGCGATAGGGGGCGAGGCTCTGCGGCGCCGCGCCGGAGGCTTCGGCCGCGGTTCCCTGGTTGCGGGAAAGCTGCACGACGCGGCGCAGCATCTCCACGAAGGTGCCGGAGATCGGCAGGTTCGACCATGTCGCTTCCGGCGTGACGTGGAACAGCACCAGCGTGCCCTTGCCGCGCCGCGCGCCGGTGACGAGCGGCGTGCCGTCCGCGAGGTTCGCCCATGTGCGCTCCGCCAGATCGGGAGTCGGCTCGGCAAGAACCTGCCGGGAGACCGTCACGCCGTCCGGGGGCGTCAGCCCGGCAAACGGACCGTTGCCGGGAAAGTCGGAGACGAGCTGGGGCGTCGTCCAGGAAAGCGTGCCGCCCAGCGAGCGCTCGCCGGTGCGCAGCAGGACGGGCAGAAGCTCCTCGTCGGGACCGGCGGCGGCCAGATGCGGGCCGGCGAAGCGCACCAGCGTGCCGCCTTGCTGCAACCAGTCCACGAGCTTGGTGCGCACGGCGTCCGGTATGGTGCCGATGTCGGCCATGACGATCATCGCCGGCTTGCGGTCGAGGATCTGCGGAATCGCCTCGGCGAGATCAGCGCTTTGCGGCTCGACGAGGTCGGCGAAAGGCTGCATGGCGCGGCGTATGTAGTAGAGCGGCGAGAGCAGCGGCTGCGCCTGGTCGGCTTCGCCCTGCGACAGCAGGCCGACGCGGCGGCGCTTCGAATTGTCGTCGAGCAGGCGCACGGCACCGGCCTGCGCCTGTCCGTCCGCCACGATGGAGGAAAAGTCGTTGCGCAGCTCGAACGGAACGGCGATCTGGGCGCTCGCCCGGCTCTCACCCTGCTTGAAGCCAGCCACGCCGTCCGCGATACGGCGGCCCTTGTCGTCGAAGGCGCCGAGCCTCACCTGCCGGGGCGCGGTGTCGTTCCCGGCCCGCACGACGGTCACGGCAAAGCCGTCCACGTCATTGTCGGTGGCGGTCAGGCCGATCGTGTCCAGCCGGTCCGGCGTCGCCCAGAAGACATGGGCCGGATTGCCGGAGAAGAGCGACTTGAACGCGTCTTCGTCGCCCGGCGCTTCCAGCCCGTCCGAGAGCACGGCGACGGAGGCGCCCGGAAACCGTTCGAGGGCCGCGGCGACGCGCGCATAGGCGGAGACCCGGTCCGTCGGCACGGGCCGCGGCACCGCTGCGCGCAGCCTGTCGAGCGCGCCCGCCGCGTCGAAGGGACCGATCTCGGCGTTCGGCTTCTCGGCGGTGAAGGCCAGAACGACCGGAGCGCCGGTCGAGTCGGCATCGGCGATCAGCCGCTCGGCGGTGGCGACGCGGCGCTTCCAGTCCGGCGCGCTCGCCCAGCCATTGTCGACGACCAGCGCGAGCGCTGAGCCGCCGGTCGGCAGCTTGTCGCGCGGGTTGAACACGGGCTCCGCCAGCGCCATGACGATCAGCGCCGCTATCGCAAGCCGCAGAAACGTCAGCCACCAGGGGCTGCGGTGCGGGGTCTCCTCGCGCTTCAGGACGCGCGCAAGGATCCGCAGCGGCGGAAAGACCTCCTGCTGCGGCCGCGGCGGGGTGAGCCGAAGCAGCCACCAGATCGCCGGCAGCGCCAAAAGGCCGAACAGCATCATCGGCGCGCCGAAGGAGAGGGGAAGCCAGCTCATGTGCCGCCCCCCGGATGACCAGGATCGGTGCCGAGCGCGAGATGAACGCGCACCAGCGCCTCGGAGGCCGGGCGGCCGGTGTGGTTCACCGTAAAGCTCCAGCCGAGGCGCCCGCACCAGGCTGCGAGCGCGGCGCGGCGTGCCAGATAGAGCCGGCGGTAGTCTTCGCTGAGCAGTTCGGCGCGGCCGGCGGTCAGCCTGTCGCCCGTCTCGGGATCGGAGAACTCGGTGCGGCCGGCATAGGGAAACGCCTCCTCGGCCGGATCGGCGACCTCGATCAGGTGAGCCCGCACGCCGCGCCTGGCCAGCATGTCGAGCCACTCCATGGTTTCCTCGACGGGATCGAGGAAATCACCGATCAGGATGATGTCGGAGAAGCGCCGGAGCGCCGAGAGATCGGGTTTTAGGGCAAGCTTTGCTGCCTGTGCCAGATGCGCGGCCAGACGCTCGGCGCCATTGCGCGCGGCGAAGGGGTCGGTCAATCCGGGCCAGCCGATGCGCTCGCCGCCGCGCGACAGGAGCTCGGCCAGGGCGAACATCAGCACCAGCGCGCGCGATTCCTTGGAGACGGCCGCGCCCGCCGACTTGTAGAGCATGGAAGGAGAGGGGTCGGCCCACAGCCAGACCGTGTGGGCGGCTTCCCATTCGCGGTCGCGGATATAGGTGTGGTCGTCGCGGGCGGATCGGCGCCAGTCGATGCGCGCGATCGCCTCGCCCTCGACATAGGGCCGGAACTGCCAGAAATCCTCGCCGATGCCGCGGCGGCGGCGGCCGTGCCATCCGGCGATGACCGTATTGGCGAGGCGCCGGGCCTCGACCAGCAGGTCGGGCACCAGCGACGCCCGCAACCGGCCGCGGGCAAGTGCCTCGCTCCGGGCGGCAGGCTGCGTCGCCTCGCCTATTCCCGCCATCGGCGCCCTGTGCCGTGCCGGGCCATCAGCCGGCCGCCTTGACGAGGCGCGAGACGACACTGCGCACGCTCATGCCTTCGGCACGCGCGGCGAAGGTCAGCGCCATGCGGTGCTGGAGAACCGGCTCGGCAAGCGCGCGCACGTCGTCGACGGACGGAGCCAGCCTGCCGTCATAGAGGGCGCGAGCGCGGGCGCAGAGCGTCAGCGCCTGGCTGGCGCGCGGGCCGGGACCCCAGGAGACGTGGCGGTCCGTTTCGGCGTTGCCCTGTCCGGGACGCGCGGAGCGCACCAGCGCGAGGATTGCCTCGACCACGCTTTCGGGCACCGGCATGCGCCGGATCAGGAGCTGGATTTCCTTCAGCCTCTCGGCAGTCAGCACGCCTTCCGGCTTCTGTTCGTCCACGCCGGTCGTCTCGATCAGGATGCGGCGCTCGGCGTCCAGCTCGGGATAAAGAATGTCGACCTGCATCAGGAAGCGGTCGAGCTGCGCTTCCGGCAGCGGATAGGTGCCTTCCTGCTCGAGCGGGTTCTGGGTCGCCAGGACGTGGAAGGGGGAGGGCAGGTCGTAGCGGGCGCCGGCGACCGTCACATGGTATTCCTGCATGGCCTGAAGCAGGGCGGACTGCGTGCGCGGGCTGGCGCGGTTGATCTCGTCGGCCATCAGGAGCTGGGTGAAGATCGGCCCGGAGATGAAGCGGAAGGAACGGCGGCCCGTCTCGTCCTGCTCCATCACCTCGGAGCCCAGTATGTCGGAGGGCATGAGGTCCGGCGTGAACTGGATGCGGCGGCTGTCCAGGCCCAGCACGGCGCCCAGCGTCTCCACGAGCTTGGTCTTGGCAAGCCCGGGCACGCCGACCAGCAGCGCATGGCCGCCGGCCAGCAGCGCCACCAGCGTGCGCTCGACGACGCTTTCCTGGCCGAAGATCACCTTGCCGACCGCCTCGCGCACCCTGGAGATGTCGACCAGCGCCCGCTCGGCCTCGGCCACCATCTCCTGTCCGCCCTGCGGCGTCCGGCTGACGATTACGCTCATATCCAGGGGCTTCCTTCTCCGTCCGCGCGAGGCGATGCCCGGCTTATGCCGCGATTCGCGCCGCGTTGGCGCCGGTCCCGCGAAACTTAATTCGGGGGCCATGGCTGACAAGCGCGACAAGAGTGACTATTTCGTGACCATGGCAGACGGGGAAACGCCTTCCGAGGGGCTCGCCAGCGCCGCGGATCCGGCAGGGTTGCAGGCGCTTATCCGGCGTGCGGCGCGCGCCGGCAAGGGCCTGCCGCCCGTCGAGCGCTGGAATCCGGAATTCTGCGGCGACATCGACATGGAGATCAGGCAGGACGGGACCTGGTTCTACATGGGAACGCCGATCGGCCGTGCGTCGCTCGTGCAGCTTTTCTCCACCGTCCTGCGCAAGGACGCGGACGGCAAGACCTATCTGGTGACGCCGGTCGAGCGCGTCGGCATCCGGGTGGAGGACGCGCCCTTCATCGCGGTGGAGATGAACGTTTCCGGGGAGGGCGAGCGGCAGGTTCTGACCTTCCGCACCAATGTCGGCGACGTGGTCGAGGCCGGGCCGGACCATCCGCTGCGCTTCGTCGACGAGGCGGAGACCGGCGGCCTGAAGCCTTATCTGCTCGTCAGGGGCAGGCTCGAAGCGCTGGTGGCGCGCCCGGTGATGTATGAACTGGCGGAGATCGGCGAGGAGATCGAGATCGGCGGCAGGGCGATGTTTTCCGTGCGCTCGAACGGAGCGGTCTTTCCCGTCATGCCGGCCGAAACGCTGAAGCGGCTTGCCGGCTGAGATGGACGCGGCGATGCCGGCGCTCTTCTCGGCCGCGGAATTCGCGCGCCGCGCCGCCCGGCAGACGCCGCCGGAGCCGGGCGAGGACTATGGCGACCATCGGCTGAACCCGGATCTGCGCGAGCTTTTCGCGGGCAGGGCGCTGCGTGACGCGGCCGTGCTCGTGCCGGTGGTCGATCGCGGCGAGGAGGCGAGCGTGATCCTCACCAAGCGGACCGAGGCGCTGCGCAACCATTCCGGTCAGGTGGCGTTTCCCGGCGGCCGCGTCGATCCGGAGGATGCCTCGGCGGAAGATGCGGCGCTCAGGGAAGCGATGGAGGAGATCGGGCTGGAGCGGCGGCTGGTCGAAATCGTCGGGCGCATGCCGGACTACGTTTCGGGCACCGGATTCCGCGTGACGCCCATTCTCGGCGTCGTGCGGCCCGACTTCCATCTCTCCGTCAATCCGCACGAGGTCGACAGCGTGTTCGAGGTGCCGCTGCGTTTCCTGATGGATCCCGCCAATCACAGCCGCGACAGCCGCCTCTGGGAGGGCAGGGAGCGCTTCTTCTACCGCATGCCCTACG
Organism: Hyphomicrobiales bacterium; assembly: GCA_017305925.1. GTDB lineage: Bacteria > Pseudomonadota > Alphaproteobacteria > Rhizobiales > Rhizobiaceae > Arvimicrobium. The sequence goes on from JAFKJW010000068.1 coordinate 41,108, forward strand.
AGAACTGGATGATCTGGGGCCTGACCGCCGGCATCATCCACGCCGTCTATGAGAGGCTCTACGCGTGAGCGGCCGGATTTCCGCCGAATGGCTCTCCCGGCCTGCGCTGCAATCCCTCCTCGCGGCCCTGTCGGAGGGCGGCGAGGAGGCGCGGGTCGCGGGCGGTGCGGTGCGCAACGCGCTGCTCGGCGGCGCCGTGACGGATGTCGACATCGCCACGACGACCCTTCCCGAGGAGACCGCCCGCCGGGCCGCCGCGCTCGGGTTCAAGGCCGTGCCGACCGGCATTGCCCATGGGACGCTGACGGTCGTCGCGCGCGGCGTTCCCTACGAGGTGACGACGCTGCGCGCCGATGTGGAGACGGACGGCCGCCGCGCCAAGGTCGTGTTCGGACGCGACTGGGCGGCCGACGCGGCGCGGCGCGATTTCACGATCAATGCGCTCTATGCCACGGCCGACGGCGCGATCGTCGATCTCGTCGGCGGCATGGAAGATATCAAGGCGCGTCGGATACGCTTCATCGGCGACGCCGAAACGCGTATCCTCGAGGACTTTTTGCGCATCCTGCGCTTCTTCCGCTTCTTTGCCTGGTACGGGCACGGGCGTCCGGACGCGGAGGGGCTGAAGGCCTGCGCCCGGTTGAAGCAGGGGCTGGCGAACCTTTCCGCCGAGCGGGTCTGGAGCGAGATGAAGAAGCTCCTGTCCGCGCCCGATCCCTCCCGCGCGCTGCTCTGGATGCGGCAGGCGGGCGTGCTCTCTGCCGTCCTGCCGGAGAGTGAAAAATGGGGAATCGACGCAATCCACGGCCTTGCCAAGGCCGAGCGCGACCTTGGCTGGCCGGCCGACGCGATGCTGCGGCTGGAGGCGATGCTACCGCCCGACGCGGAGCGGATGGAGGCGCTCAGCGTGCGCCTCAGGATGTCGAACGGGGAGGCCGCCCGCCTTTGCAAGTGGGCGGCGAGCCTCTCTCCCCCCGCCGGCATGTCGGAGCGAGCGTTTCGCGAGGCGCTCTATCGCGGCGAAGCCGGCGGGCTGCGGGATCGGCTGCGCCTTGCGCTTTCCGGCGCCCGCTCGCGCGCCGAAGAGGACGACAAGGCACTCGTCGAGGCGGGCGGCTTCTCGCGGCTGCTGCGCCTGGCGGAGCGCTGGGAAAAGCCGGCGTTTCCACTGAAGGGCGCCGATCTGCTGGCGACCGGCATCCCGAAGGGGCCGCAGGTCGGCGAGATGCTCAAACGGCTGGAATCGGAATGGATTTCATCCGACTTCCAGATGGGACGCGACGCGCTGCTCAAGCGCGCTGCGCAGATCGCAGCGGGCGATGATTAAGGTGCGTCCTTCGAGGCTCGCCCGTGTATATTGTCGCTTTTCCGATCGACGCCCTGCGGGCTCGCGCCTCAGGATGAGGGCGGTCGGCGCATCGAGCCCACTGTGCGGTGGGGTCGACAAACCACGATCCTCATCCTGAGGCGCGAGCCCAAGGGGGTTCTTGACGGAAAACGATAACTTAGAGCGGTTTGCAATTTGACTGAATCGGGATTCCCAAGGGCAAGCAAATCAGATTCGATGCACTGACCGTTGGAGGTCGGACAGCATGTCGAAGCCGTATTCGATTGATTTGCGGGAACTGGCGATGGCCCGGCTTGAGTCGGGT
>JAFKJW010000069.1 GCA_017305925.1 Hyphomicrobiales bacterium
GCTGCGCGCGCCGACCGGTTCGGACGGTGGTGCGGGTGTCCACCACCCCTTGACTGAGCAGGAGTTTGACGATCGTGGACACCGTCGCCTGCGACAGCCCGGTCGTCGCGGCGATCTCCACCTGAGTGAGGGCACCGTGGCGCCGGATCGCTTCGACGATGCGCTGGCTGTTGGCCTCACGCAACGCCGACTGCGACCCGAACCGGGGCGTCGACGTCCTCACACCCGGCATCGTAGCCTGGCGATGGCGCGCAGGGTTCAACTCTCGAATCGAATCGCACAGATGAGTTCATCTCTTGAAGACATACTCCGTCAGCGAGGCGGGTACGACGCGACGACGGGCATCGACTGCCGGTGATCCCGCTGTCAGACGCCGGAAATGTCGCATCCTCGCGAGCGGTTGGCGGTCTTGGCATCGAGTCTCGAAGGTAACGGTTCGATATCGCCTACGAAACTCGATTGCGCAAGCGGCCTCGCGACTCTACCTTCGGGACTGTCAACAGCGACGAACAAGATCGACACAAGGACGTTGAGATTCTCATGGCAGACAACTCGGTCATCCTCGAGATGCGCCACATCGTGAAGGAGTTCCCGGGCGTACGGGCGCTCGACGACGTGACGATGGCTGTGCGCAGAGGCGAGATCCACTCGATCTGCGGCGAAAACGGCGCGGGCAAGTCGACGCTGATGAAGGTGCTCTCGGGTGTCTACCCCCACGGTACCTACGAAGGCGAGATCCTCCTCGACGGCGAGGAGATGCAGTTCCACGACATCAAGGCATCCGAACGCTCCGGCATCGTCATCATCCATCAGGAACTCGCTCTCATCCCCGAGCTCTCCGTGACGGAGAACATCTTCCTCGGTAACGAGATCGTCCGTCGCGGTGTCATCGACTGGGACGGGGCTCGGCTCCGCGCGCTCGAGCTCATGGCGCGCGTCGGGCTCGAGACGGATCCGAACACCCCGATCAAGAGCCTCGGTGTGGGCCAGCAGCAGCTCGTCGAGATCGCCCGTGCGCTGTCCAAGAACGTTCGACTCCTCATCCTCGACGAGCCGACCTCAGCGCTCAACGAAGAGGACTCGGCGAACCTGCTGGAGCTGATGAGGGGCCTGCGCGCCCGCGGCATCGCGCAGATCATGATCTCGCACAAGCTCAACGAGATCGCCGCGGTCTCGGACTCGGTCACCGTGATCCGCGACGGCCGCACGGTCGAGACGTACGACGTCGAGGCGGGCCATGTCGACGAGGACCGCATCATCCGCGCGATGGTCGGGCGTTCTCTCGACCACCGCTATCCCGACCACACACCGCAGATCGGCGAGGTGCTGTTCGAGGTGCGCGACTGGGTCGTCGAACACCCTCAGCTGCCCGGTCGACTGATCTGCAAGAACTCCAGCTTCACCGTCCGCCGCGGCGAGATCGTCGGCTTCGCGGGCCTGATGGGCGCGGGACGTACGGAGCTCGCTCGCTCGCTGTTCGGTCGCTCGTACGGTCACTACCGCTCGGGCGAGATGTTCCTCGGCGGCAAGGAGATCCACCCCACCACGGTGCACCAGGCGATCGAGGAGGGTCTGGCGTACGTCCCCGAAGACCGGAAGAGCCTCGGGCTGAACCTGCTCGACACGATCAAATCGACGATCGTGTCGGCGAACCTCGGCGCCATCGTGCGTCGTGGCCTCATCAACTCCGACGATGAGTTCCGCATCGCCAGCGACTACCGCCACTCGCTGCGGATCAAGGCGCCTTCGGTGGACGTCGGCGTCTCGACGCTGTCAGGCGGAAACCAGCAGAAGGTCGTGCTCGCCAAGTGGATGTACCCCGACCCCGACGTGCTGATCCTCGACGAGCCGACGCGAGGCATCGACGTCGGCGCGAAGGCCGAGATCTATCGCCTTGTCGAAAGCCTTGCCGACAACGGCATGGCGATTCTGCTGATCTCCTCCGAGATGTCGGAGCTCCTGGGGCTCTCCGACCGCGTGCTCGTCATGCAGGGCGGGCGCATCACCGGCGAAGTCGATGGCGACAACGCTACCGAGGAGCGAATCCTGGACCTGGCCATGCAGGCGGACACAAGGACGGCATCATGAGTTCTGCGACCTCGACCGGCAACCGCGCCAGCCTTGGCGCATCGGTGAATTCCCTCTGGTCGCGCATCGGCGGCCAGAACATCAGCCTCCTCATCGCGCTTGCGGTTCTGGTGGCGATTTTCGGCTTCCTGCGGCCGGATGTTTTCTTTTCGGCGCGCAACGTCATCAATATAGGGCTTGCGGTGACGATCCTGGGCATCCTCGCCATGGCCCAGACCGTGGTGATCGTGTCCGGCGGCCTTGACATCTCGGTCGGCTCGATCGTCGGCCTGAGCACGATGGTGCTTGCCGTGACCATCCAGGAGACCGGCTCCGTGCCGTTGGGCATTCTGGCGGGCCTGATGTCCGGTCTCGTCGCCGGCCTGCTGAACGGCAGCGTGATCATTTACGGGCCGGTCAACGCCGTCATCGCCACATTGGGAACGATGTCGGCCTTTCGCGGCCTCGCCTACCTGCTGAACAACGGCAACTCCATCGCCATCCAGGGCGACAGCCTGCGTGTCCTCGGCGTCGGCAACTTCCTTGGCCTGCCCTACGCGATCTGGCTGTTGCTGGCCGTCATCGCCGTCTTCATCGTCCTCACGCAGAAAACGGTCATCGGGCGCAATATCTACGCCATCGGCGGAAACCAGACGGTTGCGCGTCTCGCCGGCCTGCCGATCAAAAGATACCAGCTCGGGATCTACGCCATGAGCGGCCTGGCCGCCGCCATCGCCGGCTTGATCCTTGCCAGTCGCACGATGTCGGGCCAGCCTGCGTCGGGCAGCCAGGGGCTGGAGCTGGAGGCGATCACCGCCGCGATCCTCGGCGGCTGCGCCCTGCAGGGCGGCAAGGGCACGATCGTCGGCGCGATGCTCGGCGTGCTGATCATCGGCGTGTTGAACAACGGCATGATCCTGACCAGCGTGCCGACCTTCTACCAGTTGCTCGCCAAGGGCGCATTGCTGATCCTGGCGGTGATCGTGCAGGAGCGGCAGCGGGCGCGCTCCGGCGAATAGGAGTTGGCGATGGCGGGGCGGCTCGACGGCAAGTCCATTTTCCTCACCGGCGCGGCACAGGGCATCGGCTACGCGATCGCCGAGGCCTGCGGCCGGGAAGGAGCGAAGCTTTTTCTCGTGGATCGCGATGGCGCCCTGTTGCGGGAAAGCGCGTCGCGTCTCGGCAACCTGCCATTCGCGGTGGCGGACATAGCCGACGCCGCGGCGATTGCCGACGCGGTCCAGGAAGCCGACGGCACCATCGGGCCCATCAACGCGGTCATCAACAATGCCGGCGTCAACGTGTTCCACACGCCGCTGGAAACGAGCGAGGACGAATGGTATCGCGCCCTCGACGTCAACGTGAAGGGAGCGTGGAACTGCTGCAAGGCGGCCCTGCCCGGAATGATCGGGCGCGGGGCGGGCGTGATCCTCAACATTGCCTCCACGCACGCCTTCACCATCATTCGCGGAACCTTCCCCTACCCCGTCGCCAAGCACGCGCTGCTCGGCCTGACGAAGTCGCTGGCGCTTGAATACGCCGGCAAGGGAATTCGCGTGAACGCGTTGGCTCCCGGCTATGTCGAGACGCAGAAGTCCATCGACTGGTGGAACAGCTTTCCCGATCCCGCTGCCGCCCGCGCCGAGACGATGGCGATGCATCCCGGCGGGCGCATCGCCACACCGCAGGAGATCGCCATGGCCGCCGTGTTCCTGATCTCCGACGAATGCCCCTTCATCAATGCGGCCTGCCTGATCGCCGATGGCGGGCTCGGCGTATTGCATCACGCCTGATCCGCTCTACCGCCGCCACCTCGTCAGGCGATTGAAACTGCTCCGGATATTTCTTCCGAGAATCGTGCAGAATGGCGGTTTTCCGCCATTCTGCACGCGCGTCATGTTCCCCGACCGGGTTTGCAGAACTCGCTGTGGAGGGCGCCTACCACGTTCAGCACCTCGTCCCGGGTGATGCGGTAATAGACCGTCGTCCCTTCGCGGCGCGCCTCGACGAGACCGTCCGCGCGCAGCCGCATGAGCTGCTGCGACATCGGCACCTGCTCGATGCCGAGCGTCTGGCGCAACTCCGCGACGGTCTTTTCCCCATCCACCAGGGCGCAGAGCACGAGAAGCCTCTGCGGGTGGGAGAGGCTTCGCATCAGTTCAGCAGCCGCCTCCGCGGCCGGTATCATCTCTTCTACATTCATAGTATTGAATTTATAATATTTGAATGTTATGTGCAAGCGAACGGATCGGACTCGCCGCCGGCGCCACCTTACGACTGCGATGCCCGGTTTGGAAATTGAGTTCGGTCAACGCATGGCGGCGGGATCTCGAGATCGCCGCAAGGACGGAAGAAGCGGAGGAGCCCTCATGTCGCACATCGTCGTTCTCGGAGCCGGTCTCGGCGGCACCATCATGGCCTATGAGATGCGCGACAAGCTCTCCTCGGCGGACCGCATCTCGGTCGTCACCCTCGGCTCAAGCTATTCCTTCGTGCCGTCGAATCCGTGGGTTGCGGTGGGTTGGCGCGAGCGCGGCGACATCACGGTCGATCTCGCCCAGACTTTCGCCCGCCGCGGCATCGCGCTCCGGCCGGAAGGAGCGCGGAAGGTGCATCCGAAGGAAAGCCGGATTGAGCTGAACGACGGCTCCTTCATCGACTACGATTATCTCAGCATCGCGACCGGACCGGATCTGGCCTTCGACGAAGTGCCCGGGCTCGGGCCCGCCGGGCACACGCAGTCGATCTGCCACATCGACCATGCGGTCGCGGCGAGGGAAGAATTCGATGCGCTGGTCCGCAATCCGGGCCCGGTGATCGTCGGTGCGGTGCAAGGCGCCTCCTGCTACGGCCCGGCCTACGAGTTCGCCTTCATCCTGGACATGGCGCTGCGCAAGGCCAAGGTGCGCGACCGCGTGCCGATGACCTTCGTGACGCCCGAGCCCTATATCGGCCATCTCGGCCTCGACGGGGTGGGCGACACCAAGAGCCTGCTCGAAAGCGCCATGCGCGCGCGTCATATCAAATGGATCACCAATGCCAGGGTCACGTCGGTCGACGCAGGAATGATGCATGTCGAGGAGGTGAACGAGGACGCTTCGCCAAAGGCCGGGCACGACCTGCCCTTCGCCTACTCGATGATGCTGCCCGCCTTCCGGGGCGTGCCCGCCGTCATGGGCGTCGAGGGCCTCGTCAACCCGCGCGGCTTCGTCACCATCGACCGGCACCAGCGCAACCAGGCCTATCCGAACGTCTTTTCGGTCGGCGTCTGCGTGGCGATCCCGCCGGTCGGCAAGACGCCGCTGCCGGTCGGCGTGCCCAAGACCGGCTTCATGATCGAATCCATGGTGACGGCGGCGGCCGAAAACATCGCCTCGCTTCTGCGTAGCGAGGAGCCGAGGGCCGTCGCCACCTGGAATGCCGTCTGCCTGGCCGACTTCGGCGACGAGGGCATCGCCTTCGTGGCGCAGCCGCAAATCCCGCCGCGCAACGTCAACTGGTCCTCGCAGGGCAAATGGGTGCACGCGGCCAAGGTCGGCTTCGAGAAATACTTCCTGCACAAGGTGCGGCAGGGCAAGAGCGAGACGTTCTACGAGGGTCTCGCGCTCGACGTGCTCGGCATCCGCAAGCTCAAGGAAATCCATATCGAGACGGCCGGTCAGGCCAGGCTTCGCTGAAAAAGGAGAAGAACATGACGATCGATCGTGCCGTGATGATGTTCGCGGGTTTTATGGTGCTGGTCTCGCTGACGCTCGGCATTTATCACTCCCATTGGTGGTTTCTGCTGACGGCTTTCGTCGGCGTGAACCTCATCCAGGCGTCGGTGACGGGGTTCTGCCCGGCGGCCATCGCCTTTCGGAAAGTAGGCTGCAAGAGCGGCGTCGCCTTCAAGTAGAAATCCCCCCTCTCCCAAAGCGCATCGACGGGGGACACAGCGGTGCCCCCGGTCTTCCCAGATCCGCCCGAAGCCGGCGACGCCCAGAATGAGAAACATGCCCTCGATCCTCCGCGCCGGGTTTTTCCTCGGCACAGCCCTCCTGCTTGCGGGCGGCCCGGCCGCCGGCGCCGAATTCACCGTCAAGGCGACGACCGTGACAGACATGAAGGCCGTCTACGGCCAGGTCGAAAGCCGCACGGTCGTGCCGGCGCGGGCCCGCATTTCCGGCACGGTCTCCGCGGTGCGCGTCACCGAGGGTGCCGAGGTGAAGCAGGGCGACATCGTCGCCACGGTGGTCGACGACAAGATCGCGCTGCAGATGAAGGCCGCCGATGCCAGGATCGCCGCCCTGACCTCGCAGATGGAGAATGCCCGCGTCGAATTGCAGCGCGCGCAGGACCTGCTGGCGAAGGGTGCCGCCGCGCAGGCAAGGGTCGACGCCGCGCAGCTTCAGCTCGACGTGGTGGTCAACCAGCTCGCCGCCGCTGCCGCCGAAAAGGCCGTCATCGAGCAGAGCGCCCGGGAAGGCGACACGCACGCGCCTGCGACCGGTCGCGTGCTCACCGTGCCGGTGACGGCGGGATCGGTGATCATGGCCGGCGAGACGGTGGCCCGCATCGCGTCCGGGCAATATTATCTGCGCCTGTTCCTGCCGGAGCGCCACGCCGCCGAGATCGTCGAGGGCGACCATGTGGAAATCGGCGGGCGCGGCGCGGGCGGCGGCCTTGCCGAGACGCGCGAGGGCCGCATCGCCAAGGTCTATCCGGAGATCGAGAACGGCCGCGTCGTCGCCGACGTCGAGGTGGCCGGCATCGGCGATTATTTCGTCAACGAGCGCACGCTGGTGTCGATCCCGGTCGGGCGGCGCAGCGTGCTCGGCGTGCCGCCGCAGGCGGTGCGCACCATCAACGGCATCGACTACGTCACAGTGCTCGCCGATGGCGGATCGCTCGACGTCGCCGTCGTGCTCGGCGAGCACTATCGGGACGGCGGCGAGCCGCGCGTGGAGATCCTCACCGGGCTTGCCGCCGGCGACAGGGTCGTGCTGCCATGAGGCTCGGCATAGCCGGCGGGCTCACCCGCGCATTCATCGCCTCGCCGCTGACGCCGCTCTTCCTGCTCGCCGCGCTGGCGCTCGGGCTGGTGGCGCTCGTCACCCTGCCGCGCGAGGAGGAGCCGCAGATTTCGGTGCCGATGGTCGACATCCATGTCGCCGCCAACGGCCTGAAGGCCGAGGACGCCGTCAAGCTCGTCACCGAGCCGCTCGAAACCCTCGTCAAGAGCATAGACGGCGTCGAGCACGTCTATTCGCAGACCGGCGACGATGGCACGCTGGTGACGGCGCGCTTCGAGGTCGGCACCGGCGCGGATGCGGCGGTCCTGCGCGTGCACGACAAGATCCGCGCCAACATGGACCGCATCCCGGTCGGCGTGCCCGAGCCGCTGATCGTCGGCCGCGGCATCGACGACGTCGCCATCGTGGTGGTGACGCTCTCACCGACACCGGAGGCGGCCGGCCGCTGGACGCCCGCCGACCTGACGCGGCTTGCGCGCGAGTTGCAGGTGGAGGTCGCCAAGCTGCCCGACATCGGCCTCACCTACATCGTCGGCGAGCAACCGGAAGAGATCCGGGTCGAGCCGGACCCGGAAAAGCTGTCGCTCTACGGCGTCACGCTTCAGCAGCTCACCGCCAAGGTCGGCGGCGCCAACCGCTCCTTCCGCATCGGCACCGTCCGCGACGAAAGAGAGCAGCGCACGCTGGTCGCCGGCCAGACCTTGCAGACCCCCTCCGACATCGGCAACCTGCTCATCACCGCGCGCGACGGCCGCCCCGTCTATGTGCGCGACGTTGCGAAGATCGTGCTCGCTACCCAGACGGCGGAAAGCCGCGCCACCAGCGTCACCCGGACGGGCAAGGGGCTGGAGCGCGCGCCGGCGGTGTCGCTCGCCATCGCCAAGCGGCCGGGCACCAACGCCGTGGTGATCGCCGAAAGCATCGTCCACCGGCTGGAGGAGGTGCGCGGGCGGATCTTCCCCAAGGACGTCGAGATGACCGTCACGCGCGACTACGGCGAGACGGCCAACGAAAAGGCGAACGAACTCCTGTTCCATCTCGGCCTTGCTACCGTTTCCATCGTCCTTCTGGTGGCGGTGTCGATCGGCTGGCGCGAGGCGCTGGTGGTCGCGGTCGTCATCCCGGCCACCATCCTGCTCACCTTGTTCGCCTCGCGCCTCATGGGCTACACGCTGAACCGCGTCAGCCTGTTCGCGCTCATCTTCTCCATCGGCATCCTGGTCGACGACGCCATCGTCGTGATCGAGAACATCGCCCGCCACTGGGCGCTGGGAGACGGACGCTCGCGCCGGCAAGCGGCCATCGATGCCGTCGCCGAGGTCGGCAACCCGACCATCGTGGCGACGCTGACTGTGGTGGCCGCGCTGCTGCCGATGCTCTTCGTGTCCGGCATGATGGGGCCTTACATGAGCCCGATCCCGGCCAACGCCTCGGCCGCGATGCTGTTCTCCTTCTTCGTGGCGGTGATGCTGACGCCCTGGCTGATGATGAAGCTCGGCGGCAAGGGCCATGGCGGCCACGCACCAAGCGGCGCCCATGGCGGCCTGCTCGGCCGCGCTTATGTGGCCGTCGCCCGGCCTGTGCTCGCCTCGCGCGCTCGATCCTGGACCTTTCTGCTGCTGGTCGGAGCGGCGACGCTCGCCTCACTGGCGCTGATCTATACCAAGCATGTCACCGTCAAGCTTCTGCCCTTTGACAACAAGGCGGAACTTCAGGTGGTGGCAGACCTGCCGCGGGGCGCTTCGGTGGAGGATACCGACCGGCTTCTGCAACAGGCGGTCGAGCGACTGGCCGGCGTGCCGGAGATCGTTTCCTTCCAGACCTACGCCGGCACCGCCGCACCGTTCGACTTCAACGGGCTGGTGCGCCACTACTACCTGCGCTCCGGTCCCGAACAGGGCGACGTGGCGGTCCGGTTGACGCCGAAGGGCGAGCGCACCCGCGCCAGCCACGCGATCGCGCTCGACATCCGCGAGCGGCTGCGCGATCTGCCCATGCCGCCCGGCACGGTGCTGAAGGTGGTGGAGCCGCCGCCAGGACCGCCGGTCCTCGGCACGCTGCTGGCCGAGGTCTACGGGCCGGATGCCGAGACGCGGCGCGCCGTGGCCGCCAAACTGCGCGAAACCTTCGCCGCTATTCCCTTCATCGTCGATGTCGACGACGGTTTCCACAACCAGCCGCAGCGGCTGCGCCTGTCGATCGATCAGGACAATCTGGAATATTACAGGGTCGAGCAGTCGGATGTGTACGACACGCTGGCCTATCTCTACGGCGGCAGCACGGTGGGCTATTCGCACCGCGGCGGCGGACGCGCGCCGATCCCGATCCGCCTCGCCCTGGCCAAGGAAAAAGGCGTCGTCGACGAGCGGGCGCTGGCGACGCCCGTGCCGGCCAACGCGCTGCCCGGCGGGCGCGGCGTGGTGGAACTGGGCGACGTGGTGCGGCTGTCGCGCGAGCCCGCCTCCTATCCGATCTTCCGCCACAACGGCCGCGCGGCCGAGATGGTGAGCGCCGAACTGGCGGGCGCCTTCGAGGCGCCGGTCTACGGCATGCTGGCGGTCGACGACGCCATCGCCAAGGCCGATTGGGGCGACGTGCCGAAGCCCACGATCGCGCTGCACGGCCAGCCCGACGACGAGTCGGCGCCGACGCTTCTGTGGGACGGCGAGTGGGAAGTGACCTGGGTGACCTTCCGCGACATGGGCGCCGCCTTCATGGTGGCCATCCTCGGCATCTACATCCTGGTCGTGGCGCAGTTCGGCTCATTCAAGCTGCCCCTGGTGATCCTCACCCCGATCCCGCTGACGCTGATCGGCATCATGCTCGGCCACTGGGCCTTCGGCGCGCCGTTCTCGGCCACCTCCATGATCGGCTTCATCGCGCTTGCCGGGATCATCGTGCGCAACTCGATCCTGCTGGTGGACTTCATCCGCCACGCCAAGGGCGAGGACCGGCCGCTGACCGACGTGCTCCTGGAAGCCGGCGCGATCCGCTTCAAGCCGATCCTGCTCACCGCCATAGCGGCGATGATCGGCGCGGGCGTCATCCTCACCGATCCGATCTTCCAGGGCCTCGCCATCTCGCTGCTGTTCGGACTGGCGTCCTCCACGCTGCTCACAGTACTGGTCATCCCGGCGATCTACGTGGCGCTGCGCGGCGGATCGAGGTCAGCCGCTCCGACACCGGCGCCCGCTGCGCAAGCCTCATAGATCCCCCAAAGGTAGCATCGAGAACCGGCCGACGCGCCTCTTCCCGCCATTTTCGAAATCCGTTTGACGAAATATCCGGCGGATGCAACAGTGCATGCGTCTGGCATAGTGGGAACGATGCTTCAGGGGACCAACCAGGAATCCGGCCGACCCTACAACCGGCGTCTCGTGCTGGAGGCGATCCGGATTCATGCGCCGACCACCCGCGGCGAGATCGCCGCCCATGTCGGCCTGACGGTGCAGACGGTCTCCACCATCGTGCGGGAGCTCGAGGAGCAGGGCTATGTGCTGGCGGCGCGCGACGAGCCGAAGGGGCGCGGCCTGCCGCCGACCGTGCTGCGCGTCAATCCGGCCGGCGGCTACGCCATCGGCGTGCATGTGACACCGCTCGGCATCGGCGCCGCGCTTGTCTGCCTGACGGGCGATGTCGTCGCCGTGTTGCGTCGCGAGGGCCGCGGCCTCGGACCGGACACGGCGTTCCGAACGATCGGCGAACTGGCGCAGGAGCTGAAGCAGCTTCGGCCGGGGAGCCGCATCCTCGGCGTCGGCATGGCCCTTCCCGGCCCGTTCGGCGTCGACACGATGAGCGGCGTCGGCCCGACCGCGATGGCCGGCTGGGAAAACGTCCCGCTGCAGGCGCGGCTGCATGAGGCGACCGGCCTGCCGAGCTTCTTCGAGACCGACATGGCTGCCGCCGCACTCGGCGAGCGTCTCTACGGCATCGGCGCCGACTTCTCGGACTTCTACTACCTCTTCTTCGGCGTCGGCCTCGGCGGCGTGATGGTGCATGAGGGCGCGGTGCTGCGCGGCGCCTGGGGCAATGCCGGCGAGATCGGCCACATCCCGGTCGTCGCGGGCGGCGAGCCCTGCTCCTGCGGCAACCGCGGCTGCCTGGAGCGCTACGTCTCGCTGGAGGCGCTCAGGCGCCGCGGCATCCCGGACGCCCAATGGCTCGGCGAGATCGAGCCGGTCTTCGGCAGCGCGATCACCGTGATCGAGAACCTGTTCGATCCGCAGACGATCATTCTGGGAGGGATGGCGCCCGAGCCCCTTCTGCAAGGGCTGGCGGCGCTGGCGGAACGCCTTCCCGGATCGGTCTCGGCGCGCAGCGACCGCACGGCCCCGCGCCTACTCGTGGCGCATGGCGGGCAGAACTCGGTGCTGTCGGGCGCCGCGGCGCTCGCGGTCCTGGGCACGCTGTCACCGCGCCACGGCCAGATGTTCGGCACGGCCTCCGAGGCCGGCGCGCCGCAGGCAGGAGACATCGCCGCATGACCGGGGAACCGCTGCTCGTCCTGGAGGACATCCGCAAGAACTACGGCGCGATCGAGGCGCTGAAAGGCATCAGCTTCGCAATCGCCAAGGGCGAGGTCGTCGCGCTGCTGGGCGACAACGGCGCGGGCAAGTCGACGCTGGTCAAGATCATCTCCGGCGGGCTGGAGCCCACCTCCGGCCGCATGCTGTTCGAAGGCAGGGAGTTCTTGGCGCGCTCGCCGGCCGAGGCGAAGGCCGCCGGCATCGAGACCGTCTACCAGGACCTGTCGCTCTGCACCAATGTCGACGTGGTGGCCAACTTCTTCATGGGCCGCGAGATCACCCGCAAGGTGCTCGGCATCCCGATCCTCGACGAGAAGGCGATGGAGCAGGAGGTCGGCAAGGCGCTCGCCAACGCCGGAACGCGCATCCCGTCGCTGCGCACCAATGTCGAGCACCTCTCCGGCGGTCAGCGCCAGGCGATCGAGCTCAACCGCTTCGTCCACTGGGGCGGCAAGCTGGTGCTGCTCGACGAGCCCTTCGCCGCGCTCGGCGTCGAGCAGACACGGCGCGGCCTCGACATGATCCGCAAGGTCGCCGCGCAGGGCATCGGCGTCATCATCATCACGCACATCATGCAGCAGGCATTCCAGGTGGCGGACCGCATCGTCGTCATCCGCCACGGAGTGGTCGCGGGCGACGTGGCCCGCGACAAAACCAGTCCCGACGCGGTGGTCGGCATGATCACCGGTGAAACCCTTGCCGGCGCCGGACCGGCAGGCTGAGGGAAAACAAGAGGTCCGGCGCAATGGGAGCGCAAGATATGAAGCGATACCTTCTTTCCGCGTTCGGCGTCCTGGCATTGGCTTTCGCCATGCTGACGCCGGCATTCGCCCAATCGAAGGGCACCGTCTACTACCTCGTCCCGACCCTGCTGGACGAGTTCCAGACCGGCTCGGTCAGCGCGCTGGAAATGTTCCTGAAGCAGGTCGGCTACGAGATGAAGACGCTCAATGCCGACAACAAGACCGACGCCCAGCAGAGCCAGATGAACGACGTCATCGCGCTGAAGCCCTCGGCCATCATTCTCGCCGCGGTCGACTTCAACGCGCTGAAGCCGTCCGTCGAGGCCGCGCGTGCCGCCGGCATCCCGGTGGTCGAGTTCGACCGCCAGATCACCGAGACGCCTTCCGACTTCACCTCGGTGGCGGGGACGATCGAGATCGGCCACATCGCCGCCGAGGAGGCGCAGAAGCTGCTGACGGCGAAGAACGGGGCGGTCAAGGGCAAGATCCTTCAAGTGCTGGGCGATCCCGGCGACCCCTATACGCTCGACATCCAGAAGGGTTTTGAGGAGAAGATGAAGGCGTTCCCCGACGTCACCATCATCTCCAAGCCGGCCATGCAGTGGGAAGCCTCGAATGCCGGCACGATCGTCGCCGACGCCGTGGTCGCCAATCCTGACATCGACCTGATCTTCAGCCATGCCGCGCACCTCTCCGTCGCGGCGGTCGCCTCGCTGGAAGCCGCCGGCAAGAAACCCGGCGACATCATGATGATGAGCTCGAACGGCGCGCCGGTCGGTCTCGACCTGATCCGCAAGGGCTGGCTGAACGTCGAGGTGGAGCAGCCGCTCTACGCGCAGGCCGCGGCCGTCGCCATGTTCATGGACAAGATCGTCAACAAGCAGGAGATCAAGGCCGGCGAGTACGATGTGCTCGGCCTGAAGTCGACGCTGACCATCGAGTCCTGGGGACCGAACATCAAGATCCCCGGCGCGGCCATCACCAAGGACAATGTCGACAACCCGGCCTTCTGGGGCAACATGAAGCCCCCGACGGACACGGTGAAGTCGGTGGAGTGATTTTCGCCATTCCAGAGCGTCCGGGCCGCTGCCGGCCCGGATGCTCCCCATGAGATCGCCGTGATGCCAATGGCAGACCTCGACGCCATGTCACCCCCTTCTGTCCTGCCGGACATCTCCCCCTCAAGGGGGGGGATCGGCGGTTTTGCCGCTCCTGCCAAACTATCGGCATTGACGATTGGCGAAATCGTCAAGGCCGGCGTGATCTCCCCCCTTGAGGGGGAGATGTCCGGCAGGACAGAGGGGGGAAATCGTCAAGTCCGGCGTGATCTCCCCCCTTGAGGGGGAGATGTCCGGCAGGACAGAGGGGGGCGCCGCAAAGCGCCGCGTCATCGTTTCAATCCTTGCAGTGGGACCCTCCGCATGAACCCTTCCACCCGCCGCATGCTCGAGTTCGTGCTCGACAACCTCGTCTGGTTCATGCTGCTGTTCGTGCTGGCGATCTTCTCGCTGACCATCCCGAACTATTTCCAGCTCGGCATCTTCGCCAACATCATCGAGGCCTCCAGCGTGCTGGGCGTCATGTCGATCGGCCTGGCGCTGGTCATCATCGCCGGCCATATGGACCTTTCGGTCGAATCCGTCGCCGCGCTGGCGGCCATGGCGGTCGGCATCCTGTTCTGCTCGGCCGGCATCGGCGTCGGCTTCACGCTGACACCGCAATGGCTGATGGTGCCGGTCTCGCTGCTGATCGCGGTCGCGGTCGGCGCGCTCATCGGCGCGATGAACGGCTTCCTCGTCGTCAAGCTGAAGATGAGCGCCTTCATCATCACGCTGGCGTCCTACATCTGGGTGCGCGGCCTCGTCGTGGCCGTCTCGGGCGGGCGCTCCGCGCAGGATCTGGCGCCGGCGATCCGCTGGTTCGGCATCCAGCGGCTGCTCGGCCTGCCGCTGACCGCCTGGATCGCCATCGCCTGTTTCGTCGTCTCCTCGCTGGTGATGGCCAAGACGCCTTTCGGCCGGCATCTCAAGATGATCGGCGGCAACGAGACGGCAACCTTCCGTGCCGGCATCCGCGTCACCCGCAACCTCATCATCGCATTCGTCCTGGCCGGCGCCATAGCGGGGCTGGCCGGCTGGCTGCTGACCATCAGGACGTCCGGCGCCACGGCCAATCTCGGCGTCGGCCTCTTGTTCAACGCCTTTGCCGCGGTCGTCATCGGCGGCGTCAGCCTCAAGGGCGGCGTCGGCTCGCTGCCCGGCGTCTACGCCGGCGTGCTGCTGCTCTCGGCCATCAACACGGCGATCAACCTGATGGGTCTGCCGGCGAACTTCACCCAGGTCATTCACGGGCTTCTCGTCCTGGCAGCCGTGCTGCTCGACGCCCTGAAGCTGCGCATAAGGCAGAAACTTGCATGAGCGGCAGGCTGGACGGCAAGGTCGCGCTGATCGTCGGCGCGGCGCGCGGCATCGGCCGCGGCATCGCGGAGCGCTTCGCCGGGGAAGGCGCGAAGCTGGTGCTGGCGGACGCGCAGGAAGCTTACGGTCGCGAAGCCGCCAAAGCGCTCGGCGCCGCTTTCGTGGCGACCGACATTTCGAGGATGGAGGACGCCGAGCGTGCCGTCGCCACGGCGCTTGACCGCCACGGCCGCCTCGACATCCTCGTCCAGAACGCCGGCATCTATCCCTGGCAGCTCATCGAGAACACCAGCCCCGAGGACTGGGACCGCGTGATGGCGGTCAACCTGCGCGGCACCTTCAACGCGGCGCGCGCCGCGCTCGTGCCGATGACGGCGCAGCGGTCGGGCCGCATGCCCTTCACCTCCTCGATCACCGGCCCGCACGTCACCAGCCCCGGCCACGGCCACTATTCGGCGACGAAGGCCGGCATCAACGGCTTCATCCGCTCGGCCGCGCTGGAATTTTCCGGCTACGGCATCACCGTCAACGGCGTCGAGCCCGGCAACATCCTGACCGAGGCGATCCAGGAGCATCGCGGGCCCGAATTCATCAGGAGCATGGAGGACTCCATTCCGCTCGGCCGGCTCGGCACGCCGCGCGACGTCGCCAACGCCTTCCTCTTCCTCGCCTCCGACGACGCGGACTACGTCACCGGCACCACCATCGTCGTGGACGGCGGCCAGCTCCTGCCCGAGGGCGCCGACTTCCGCATCCTGCCGCCATGATCCTGGATTTCGGCGGCGGCTTCTTCCTCCGCCGTGCGACCGCGGCCGACCATGCGGCGCTCTGCGAAATATGCCTGAAGACGGGTGACGCAGGCGAAGACGCGACCGCTCGCGAGGACGATCCGGCACTCCTCGGCATGATCTATGCCGTGCCCTATCAGGTCCTCGCACCGGATCATGCGTTCGTCATCGACAGCGGCAACGGGGCCATGGGCTATCTGCTCGGCACGCCGGACACTCGTGCCTTCAGCGACCGCCTCGCAGCCGAATGGTATCCGCGCCTGCAAGCGACGACCAAGCGGCCGCCTTCAGACAAGGCTCTGTGGCAGGGCAGTGACTGGGCACGCCACGCGATTCACGATCCGAATCTCGCCATGCCCCCCGGACTGGCGCCCTACCCCGCGCATGGTCATATCGATCTGCTGCCGCCGGCGCGCGGCCGTGGCATCGGCACGCGCTGCATCCGCTTCATGGAGGAGAACCTGCGGCAGGCGGGTGCGACAGGCCTGTTCCTCGACGTGCATCCGCACAATCTGGGGGCGCAGGCCTTCTACCGGACGCTCGGCTATGCCGTGATCGTCGACGACGGAAAGGCCGGCGCCCTCTTCATGGCCAAGCGGCTATAGAGTTCTGGCTCACGCCTCCGCCACGTCGAAGCGCAGCTTCTTCGCCGAATCGATCGCCTCGTGGGCACGCACCTTGGCGAGCACGTCCTCCGGGAACGGCGCGTCGAGATAGAGCAGCGCGATGGCGTCGCCGCCGGGCTTGTTGCGGCCAAGCGCGAAGTTCGCGATGTTCACGCCGTTCTCGCCGCACACCGTGCCGAGCAGGCCGATGATGCCCGGGGCGTCGGCGTTGGTGGTGTAGAGCATGTGCTGGCCGACCTCGGCGTCGAGATTGATGCCCTTGATCTGGATGAAGCGCGGCTTGCCGTCGGAGAAGCAGGTGCCGGCGATCGAGCGCGTCAGGTGCTCGGTCTTGACGGTGAGCTTGATGTAGCCGTCGAAAACGCCGGACTTGTCGCGCTTCACCTCCGACAGGAGGATGCCGCGCTCCTTGGCCATGATCGGCGCCGATACCATGTTGACGTCGGCCACCTGCGGCCGGATCAGCCCGGCGAGCGCGGCCGAGATCAGCGCGCGCGTGTTCATCTGCGCGGTCGAGCCGTCGAAGAGGATCTCCACCTCCTTGATCGGATCCTCCGTCACCTGCCCGACAAAGGCGCCGAGCACCTCGGCGAGCTTTACGAAGGGTTTCAGCCGCGGTGCCTCCTCCGCCGTGATGGACGGCATGTTGATCGCGTTGGAGACCGCCCCCTTCACCAGATAATCCGACATCTGCTCGGCGATCTGCAACGCGACGTTCTCCTGCGCCTCCGTGGTGGACGCGCCGAGATGCGGCGTCGCCACCACGTTCTCCATGCCGAAGAAGGGGCTGTCGGTCGCCGGCTCGGTCTCGAACACGTCGAGCGCCGCGCCCGCCACCTTGCTGCTCTTCAGCGCGGCAAGCAGGTCAGCCTCGACGACGAGGCCGCCGCGCGCGCAATTGACGATGCGCACCCCGTCCTTCATCTTCGCGATCGCGTCGGCATTGATGATGCCCTTCGTCTTGTCGGTCATCGGCGTGTGCAGCGTGATGAAATCGGCCCGCGCCAGAAGGTCGTCCAGCTCGACCTTTTCCACGCCGAGCTCGGAGGCGCGCTGCTCCGACAGGAACGGGTCGTAGGCCAGCACGTGCATCTTCAGGCCGACGCCGCGCGTCGCCACGATCGACCCGATATTGCCGCAGCCGACGACGCCCAGCGTCTTGCCGGTGATCTCAACGCCCATGAAGCGGTTCTTCTCCCACTTGCCGGCATGCGTCGAGGCGTTCGCCTCGGGGAGCTGGCGCGCCAGCGCGAAGATCATCGCGATGGCGTGCTCGGCCGTGGTGATCGAATTGCCGAAGGGCGTGTTCATCACGATGATGCCCTTGCGGCTGGCGGCAGGGATGTCGACATTGTCGACACCGATGCCGGCCCGGCCGATCACCTTGAGCCGCGGCGCGGCGCCGATCAGCTTCTCCGTGACTTTCGTGGCGGAGCGGATCGCCAGGCCGTCATAGTCGGCGATCTTCGCCAGCAGCGCATCCTTGTCCTTGCCGAGATCGGGCAAGTAGTCGACCTCGACGCCGCGATCCTTGAAGATCTGCACGGCGGTCGGGGAAAGCTTGTCGGAAACGAGTACGCGGGGCATGGGTGAGGTCCTTTGCGATGATACCCCACCCCTTATCCCTTCCCACAAAGGAGGGTTCCGGGGTGTTGACGCTCCCCTCCCCCTGGGGGGAGGAGCAAGGAGTGGGGTCGGGAGGGGTAACTCGGTGTCAGGCAGCCGCCTTCAGCGCGGCCTTCTGCTGTTCGAAAGCCCAGTCGAGCCAGGGCATCAGCGCCTCGAGATCGGCTGTCTCGACCGTCGCACCGCACCAGATGCGAAGGCCCGGAGGCGCATCGCGGTAGGAGCCGATGTCGTAGGCCACCTGCTCCTTCTCCAGCAGCGACGCAATGCCCTTGGCAACGGCAGCCTGCGCCTCGGGACCCTGCGCGGCGACGTCGGGATCGACGATGGACAGGCACACCGACGTGTTGGAGCGGGAGGCCGCATCGACGGCCAGGTGGCCGAGCCACGACGAGCCCGCAACGAAGCGGTCGATCACCGCCGCATTGGCATCGGCACGCGCGACCAGCGCATCGAGCCCGCCGATCGACTTCGCCCATTCGAGCGCGTCGACGTAATCCTCCACGGCGAGCATCGAGGGTGTGTTGATCGTCTCGCCCTTGAAGATGCCCTCGTTGAGCTTGCCGCCCGAGGTCAGGCGGAAGATCTTGGGCAGCGGCCAGGCCGGCTTGTATGTCTCCAGCCGCTCGACGGCCCGCGGCGAGAGGATCAGCATGCCATGCGCGCCCTCCCCGCCCAGCGCCTTCTGCCAGGAGAAGGTCACGACGTCGAGCTTCGCGAAATCCAGCCGCTGCGCGAAGGCCGCCGAGGTGGCGTCGCAGATCGTCAGGCCGGCGCGATCGGCGGCGATGAAATCGCCGTTCGGCACGCGCACGCCGGACGTGGTGCCGTTCCAGGTGAAGACCACGTCGCGATCGAAATCGAGTTGCTTCAGATCGGGCAGCCTGCCGTAGCCGGCCTCGAAGACGCGTACGTCCGCGAGCCTGAGCTGCTTCACGACATCCGTGACCCAGCCGGCGCCGAAACTTTCCCAGGCGACCATGTCGACGCCGCGCTGGCCGAGCAGCGACCACAGCGCCATCTCGACCGCGCCGGTGTCCGAGGCCGGCACGATGCCGATGCGGTAGTCGGCGGGAACCTCCAGCACCTCGCGCGTCAGCGCGATCGCCCGTTCGAGCCGGGCCTTGCCGACCTTCGCGCGATGCGAGCGGCCGAGCGGCGCACCGGCAAGCGCGCCGGCCGACCAGCCTGGACGCTTCGCACATGGACCCGAGGAGAAATTGGGGATTGCCGGACGGAGTCCGGGCTTGGAGACGGTCGTCGTCATCGTGGCTATCCTTCCAGATAGAAAGCCCCTCGTTGGGGAGGGGTGGCCCGGGGACGCAGGTACGCGAAGGCTCGATGCGGCGTCAAGGGGAATGTTTTTGTCGCCCGGAGGATACCGGCCGTTTGTGTCGAGGCAGCCACAAAAGGAAATGGCGGGCATCACCCGCCATTTGCCTCAAGAGAGCCGATCGGCTGTCACCAGAGATCGTAGCGCAAGCCGACCTTGACCTGGTGCATGTTGTAGCCCTTGTTGTAATGTACGCCGTCATCCGAGACGGAGAAATATTTGACGTCCGGCGCGCTCACATACTGATAGCCGAGGTCCAGTGACGTATTCTTGGAAACCCGGTAGGAGACGCCAGCCGAGAGTCCGTACATGAAGTCGTAGTCGGTCTTGCTGTAGGAGGCGACGGTGCTGCCGTCGGTGGGCGCGCGACAGGCGAAATCGACGGTCTGTGTCGTCGTGGTGGATCCGGTACCGTTGGGTACAACGCTCGTGTTCGTCACCGAGCTGTTTTGGCAGGTGGCACCGACGGCAAACGTGGC
Source organism: Hyphomicrobiales bacterium (assembly GCA_017305925.1). GTDB lineage: Bacteria > Pseudomonadota > Alphaproteobacteria > Rhizobiales > Rhizobiaceae > Arvimicrobium. Next base: position 19,618 of record JAFKJW010000069.1, read on the forward strand.
CTTCGTCTTCAGCAGGCCGACTCCCGCGCCGACGTAGGGCGTGAAGCCGGCATAGGTGCCGAGATCGATATAGCCGTTGACGAGGCCGTTCCATGCCGTGTTCTTTGCCGAAGCGCTGACTATGCAGTCGCGGCGCCAGTCCGAGTTGGTTGCTGAAGTCGATACGGGCAAACCCGCGACTTCCTTACCTTCATCATCGAGGGTCGTAGTGATGCTGGTCGTCGTGATCGTGCGGGAGCCCAGGCAGCCAAAGTCCGGCATGTTGGTGACCGCCGGATTGAGTGAATTGACGAGGGAATAGGGCTCCAGATAACCGGCGAAGAGATGCGCCGTTCCACTATACTTGTCGTCCTGCAGGAGCCCGATATTGATATCGGCCCGCAGCCAGTCATTGAAATGATAGCCGAAGCCGACGCTGCCGGAGATCGGGTTCTGCTTGCGGCTTGCGGAAAAGACATCAAGCGGACCGACCCAGCCCAGCCCGACCAGATCGTTGTCGAACAGCGAGTCGTCCACGGCCAGCGCCCCGTCCTTGTAGCTGCGCTTGAAGGCATAGTCGACATCGCCGCGCAGATACCAGCCCGAGCCGACCTCGACAGGCACTTCTTCGACCTGGAGGGGCGGTTCATAGTCCGCGGCCGTCGCCGCTCCGGCGGACAGCGCCGCGAGGGCCAGCAGCGAAAATGCGACAGGCTTGATGAAATTCATGTCCTCTTACTCCCCGCAAGCGCCAGACCAACATCCGCGCAAACCGCTTGTATGGGCCCATTGTTAACCATAGTGGTTAAGTGCCGGTTAAGGATAACGAAGCGTTTCCATAGGCCTGCGCGGTATTTTTCAATGGGTGCGGGAGATCGGGCACCGCCCAAAAGAAAACGCCCGGCAGGGACCGGGCGTTTTCGATCTGGATGAGATTGCGGAGAGGGCTACTGCTTGTAGACCGGCGCCGGTTCGTAGGACACGGTCTGCGGCGCCGCGCAGTTGCTGTTGCCGCCGAAGCTGTAGCGCAGGCCGGCGCGCACTTCGTGCATGTTGAAGCCGCGATCGAAGCCCGGGCCTGCCCCGAGCGAAACGCCTCCCGCGGAATGCTCCTCGAACATGCGGCCGCCATTGATCCGGGTAAAGCGATAGCCGCCGTCCAGCGCCAGCTTGTCGGTCAGGCAGTAGGAAGCGCCGGCCATGAGCGAATAGGCGAAGCGCCAGTTCCTCGCGCCCTTGTGGAAGTTGTCGATGCCGGGCTCGATCGTGTTGCGCAGATCGTTCCACCGCACGTTCGCGCCGCCGATGCCGGCGCCGACATAGGGCGTGAAGCCGTTATAGGTGCCGAGGTCGGCATAGGCATTGGCGAGCAGCAGGAACGCCGAATAGCTCGACGTATCGACCGAGACCGAGGTGAAGTCGGAGGTCTGCCCGCGGAACTTCGACTTGAAGAAATAGTCGCCGGTCAGGTCGACGCGGAAGTGGTTGGTGACCTGGTAGCCGACGCCGCCGCCGAGCGAGAGCGCGCCCTTCAGCTTGCCGAAATCAAAGTCCTTCGTGCCCGGAAGCGTGCAGCAGCCGGCCCCGTAGGTGATGTAGTTGATGCCGCGCAACTCGGACCACCGGTAGGCGGCGTCGCCGCGGATATACCAGCCATTGTAGGCCGTCTGCTCGACCACCGGCGTGGGCTCGACCTCCGGAACAGGCTCGACCATATCGGCGGCGAACGCCGGCAGCGCGACGCTCGCGAAAAGAACGGCAAACCCGAGCCGCTTGGAAAATTTTGACATTGGCATCATCCCTGACCAGCAAGCCGCACGAACGGGCTGCTTGTTACTCGTCGGCCTTGGATAATGAAGGGGAAAGGTTAAGCGCCGCTTAACCCTAACGCTTAACCACGCGATGCCATGTCGCAGCACGAAAAAATTCCCGCCGCCGATGTGGTAGGCGGCAGGCTGGAGACTGTTACGGGGTTCGGATCAGGCAGCGGTCTTGAGGCCGGCGATCACATTGACCAGATCGTCCACGACCGCCTCGACCAGCGTGCGGTCGTCCGCCTCCGCCATTACGCGGATCAGCGGCTCGGTGCCGGACGGCCGGATGACGAGGCGCCCGCCCGTGCCGAGGCGCGCCTTGGCCTCTTCGATGGCTGCCTTGACGATCGGGCTTTCCAGCGGCTTGCCGCCCGAGAAGCGCACGTTCTTCAGCAATTGCGGCACCGATTCGAATTTCCTGACGACCTCGCTCACCGGCTTGTCGGCGCGCTTGATGCAGGCGAGCACCTGAAGGGCCGAGACAAGGCCGTCGCCCGTGGTGGAGAAGTCCGAGAGCACGATATGCCCGGACTGCTCGCCGCCGACATTGAAGCCATGGGCGCGCATGTGCTCCACGACATAGCGGTCGCCCACCTGCGTGCGGTGCAGCGAGAGCCCGATGTCCGTCAGGAAGCGCTCGAGGCCGAGGTTCGACATGACCGTCGCGACGATGCCGCCGCCGGCGAGCCTGCCGCTCTTGCTCCAGGCCTCCGCGATCATCGCCAGGATCTGGTCGCCGTCGACGATCTCGCCGCGCTCGTCCACGATCACCACGCGATCCGCGTCGCCGTCGAGCGCGATGCCGATATCGGCGCGCACCTCGTGCACCTTCTTCTGCAGCGCCTCCGGATGGGTCGATCCGCACTCCTGGTTGACGTTGAAGCCGTTCGGCTCGTTGTTCATCGTGACGATGTCGGCTCCGAGTTCCCAGAGTGCGGCGGGCGCGACCTTGTAGCCCGCGCCGTTGGCGCAATCGATCACGACGCGCAGGCCCGACAGCGACATCGAGCGCGGCAGGGTCCGCTTCGCGAACTCGATATAGCGGTCGTGCACGCCGTCTATGCGCTTGGCGCGGCCGAGCGAATCCGTGTCGGCGAGCTTGATCTCGACTTCCTTGTCGAGCATCGCCTCGATCCGGTGCTCGATCTCGTCCGACAGCTTGTAGCCGTCCGGCCCGAACAGCTTGATGCCGTTGTCGTAATACGGGTTGTGCGAGGCCGAGATCATGACGCCGAGATCGGCGCGCAGCGAGCGCGCGAGCATGGCCACGGCGGGCGTCGGGATGGGGCCGAGGAGGAAAACGTCCATGCCGGCGGCGCAGAAGCCGGCGACCATGGCGTTCTCGATCATGTAGCCGGAAAGCCGCGTGTCCTTCCCGATCACGACGCGGTGCCGGTGCTTGCCGCGCTGGAACGACATGCCCGCCGCCATGGCCACCTTCATGGCGATCTCGGCGGTCATCGGAAATCTGTTCGCCTGACCGCGAATACCGTCAGTACCGAAATAGCGTTTCGACATCCGATCCGTGTCCTGCTGATGATGCGTGTCGGCGCGATATGCCATGAATGGCTGCGTCGGCAGGCATCACTTTGTGTGATTGTTTATTACGAATGTTTAGGAAATCGTGCATTTACAGCCACGCGCATGGCTGTTGGACCTCCAGCCGCCACGAATTCACGCTGACACGGCCAATCTCGTGCACAAATTGCGGCGCCGCTACGAATTCGCCTCAATCTCCGATATAGCTCCAGTGGCGGGGCGCGTGCGCCCCGTCATCCTTCATGGGCGCTCAACGGAGGTGCGTCATGCCAATGCTCAGAATCGCAGCCCTTTCCTCTCTCGCGGTTTGCGCCGCATTGCTGGCTTCCCCATCCTACGCCCTCACCGCGAAGGAGTGCAGCACGAAATACCAGGCGGCCAAGGAGGCCGGCACGCTCGACGGCATGAAGTGGAACGACTTCCGCAAGGCCAATTGCGGCGCCGACGCGACTGCGGCCGAGGAGACGGCCCCGGCGAAGAAGGCCAAGAAAGGCAAGACCGCAGCGGCCGCCGACGATGCCGACGGCAAGGGCCTCTCCATGAAGGAGTGCAGCGCGAAATATCAGGCGGCCAAGGAGGCCGGCACGCTCAACGGCATGAAGTGGAACGACTTCCGCAAGGCCAATTGCGGCGCCGACGCGGCTGCGGCCGAGGAGATGGCCCCGGCGAAGAAGGCCAAGAAAGGCAAGACTGCTGCGGCCGCCGACGATGCCGACAGCAAGGGCCTGTCCATGAAGGAGTGCAGCACGAAATACCAGACGGCCAAGGCGGACGGCACGCTCAACGGCATGAAGTGGAACGACTTCCGCAAGGCCAATTGCGGCGCCAGCGCATCCGACGACGATTCCGTGCCGAGCATGGACGAGGCCAACTATACCAACGAGCCGGAAGCGCCTGCCGGCAAGGCTCCCAAGGGCGTCACCTTCCCGCGCGGGCTCGACAAGAAGTTCGCCTCCGAGACACCCGGCAAGCAGCGCCTTCATACCTGCCTGGAAGGCTATTACGACAACAAGGACAGGAACACGCTGAACGGCCTGCGCTGGATCCAGAAGGGCGGCGGCTACTACAGCCTCTGCAACGCGCGCCTGAAAGGCAATTCGTAAGAAACCTTCCGCCTCAGCGGCTTCGACAAGAAAAGGGCCCGGCGAAATTTCGCCGGGCCCTTTTTTTGCTGGAAGGCCGCTCGATTACGGCGGCCGTCGGACAGCGGGCAGCGTCAACCCTGCGGCTGCGGTTCCATGCCGCCTTCCGGCTCCTCGCCGCCCTTCTTGCGGCGGCCGCCGGTGGCGCCCGCCTTGGGGACGGCAGAGCCGCGGCTGGGAGGCGTGTCGTCGCCCATGTCGCGCGACGGCTTCTTGCCGGCCAGCAGCTGCTTGATCTCCTCGCCGGACAGCGTCTCGTATTCGAGCAGGCCCTCGGCCAGCGCGATCCAGTCCTTCTTCTTCTTGGTCAGGATCGCGCGCGCCGTCGTGTAGGCCTCCTCGATCAGGCGGCGCACCTCGGCGTCGATGATCTGCGCGGTCTCCTCCGACACGTTCTGGGTGCGGGCGACCGAATGGCCGAGGAAGACCTCTTCCTGGTTCTCGCCATAGGCGACCTGGCCGAGCTTGTCGGAGAAGCCCCAGCGCGTCACCATGGCGCGCGCCAGCTTGGTCGCCTGCTCGATGTCCGAGGACGCGCCCGAGGTGATGTTCTCCTTGCCGAACTTGAACTCCTCGGCGACGCGCCCGCCCATCATGATCGCCAGCCGCGAGATCATGTATTTGTAGCTCATGGAGTAGCGGTCGCCCTCCGGCAACTGCATGACCATGCCGAGCGCGCGGCCGCGCGGGATGATCGTCGCCTTGTGCAGCGGGTCGGCCGTCGGCACGTTGAGCGCGAGGATCGCATGGCCGGACTCGTGATAGGCGGTCAGCTCCTTCTCGGCCTGCGTCATCGCGGTCGAGCGGCGTTCCGCGCCCATCATCACCTTGTCCTTGGCGTCCTCGAACTCCTGCATGGTGACGAGGCGCTTGTTGCGCCGCGCCGCCATCAGCGCCGCCTCGTTGACGAGGTTCATCAGGTCGGCGCCGGAGAAGCCGGGCGTGCCGCGCGCGATCACCTTGAGATCGACGTTCGGCGCGAGCGGCACGTTGCGCACATGCACTTTCAGGATCTTCTCGCGACCGGTGATGTCGGGATTGGGCACCACCACCTGCCGGTCGAAGCGGCCGGGACGCAGCAGCGCCGGATCGAGCACGTCGGGCCGGTTGGTCGCGGCGATCAGGATGATCGATTCGTTCGGCTCGAAGCCGTCCATCTCGACCAGGAGCTGGTTCAGCGTCTGCTCGCGCTCGTCATTGCCGCCGCCGAGGCCGGCGCCGCGATGGCGGCCGACCGCGTCGATCTCGTCGATGAAGATGATGCAGGGCGCGTTCTTCTTGGCCTGGTCGAACATGTCGCGGACACGGCTGGCGCCGACGCCGACGAACATCTCCACGAAATCCGAGCCGGAAATGGTGAAGAAGGGCACATTGGCCTCGCCTGCCACGGCGCGCGCGATCAGAGTCTTGCCGGTGCCGGGCGGGCCGACCAGCAGCACGCCGCGCGGGATCTTGCCGCCAAGGCGCTGGAACTTCTGCGGATCGCGCAGGAACTCGACGATCTCCTCGAGGTCTTCCTTGGCCTCGTCGACGCCTGCGACGTCCTGGAACGTCACGCGGCCATGCGCCTCAGTCAGAAGCTTGGCCTTGGACTTTCCGAAGCCCATGGCGCGGCCGGAGCCCGACTGCATCTGGCGCATGAAGAAGATCCAGACGCCGAGGATGAGGATCATCGGCAGCCACGAGATCAGGTAGCCGAACAGCGTGTTCGAGCCGTCCGTCTCCGGCCGCGCATTGATGGTGACGTTCTTCTGCTCCAGCCGCGACACGATGGTCGGGTCGCCCGGAGAATAGGTCTGGAAGCCGCTCGCATTGTCGCCATAGGTGCCGGTGATGCGGTCGCCGGTGATCGTCACGGACCGGATCCGGCCCGCGTCGAGTTCGGTCAGGAACTCCGAATAGGCGATCTCGCGCGAGGCGCCACGCTGCTGCGGCGTCTGGAAAAGATTGAACAGCGCAATCAGCAAAACAGCGATGATCGCCCACAGCGCCAAGTTGCGATAGTTCGGATTCATGCAGCGTTCCGTAGAGGTAAGGGCACAGCCAGGGCGCCACTATGCGCCATTGAGGTTAACATAGGGAGACCGGGCATGAATGCCAAGGAAAACGGTGTCACAGGGCCTCAGGCTTTCGGGTCAATGCGGCTGGAGCAAGGCGGGCGCGGAAAAGGCGGCAGGCCGAAGAGCCGGGCGAGCGCCTGCGCCACCGCCAGGTCGAAGCAGGGAAGGAACGTCGCCCATGGCGACAGGATCCGGCGCGGCGGGTCAGGCTGCGATGCACTGGGCTCGGTCCGCAAGGCGGCCGCCACCAGGCTTTGCGGAGCATCCGCCGGGAAGGCGGCCGGGCTGGGAGACGGATGGCCGGCTCGAAGACCCGCCTGCCCCGGCGACGACCGGAAGCGGCCGTCCCAGACGTCGCCGAGGACGGCGTCGGCAGGCGGCACGTCGCGCGCCTCGCGCAGGAGGTAGACGCCGCCCTTGCGGCTGTCGGCCAGCGTACGCGACAGGACGCCGCGGCGTCCGGGTTCGGCAAGCCGTGCAAACAGCGGCGCGGCCTTCTCGGCATCCGCAAGCTGCTCGCGCCCGCCGAGGACCGACAGCAGCGCGCGGAAGGCTAACAGGGCGGCATCTTGCTGCCCTGCCTGCCACAACGCCCGGTCGAGCCGCACCAGCCCCGGCGCAGCGAGCCGCGCATGCCGGTCGATGAGCGCGGCGGCCGCCTCGCTTTCCAGGATCCTTTCCCGCGCGGCCGCCGTTTGCAGGGCCGCGAGCCTTCGCCTCTCTCCCGGCTGCCCCTCCAGCCTTTGCCGGACCCGCACGCGCTCGAAGGCGGGATCGTCATTGCTCGGATCGTCGATCCAGTCCCGGCCGAGCCGGCGCAGATAGGCGCGCAGCGCCGCCCGCGACGTGCCGAACAACGGCCGCAGCATCCAGCGGCCGCCGACGAAAGTGGCCGGCGCCATACCGGCAAGGCCGCGTCCTCCGCCGCGCGCCGCGCGCATCGCCACCGTCTCGATCTGGTCGTCCAGCGTATGGCCGGTGACGAGGAGGCCGGCCTCCATTTCGCGGGCGGCATCGGCCAGAAGCCGGTAGCGCGCCAGCCGCGCCGCCTCGGAAAGGCCGGTTGCCGGCTTCGGCCCGTCCCATCGCCGGACGACGTGCCGGATGCCGAGCCCGGCGGCGAGCGCGCCGACGTCATCCGCTTCCGCCGCTGATTCGGCGCGCAGGCCGTGGTCGACCGTCACCGCGACGATTTCGACAGCGGGAAGGTGCGATCGAAGGAATTGATGAAGGGAAACGAGCAGCGCCGTCGAATCGCTGCCTCCGGATACGGCGACGATTATACGGCCCGCACCGGCGAAATCCTCGATCCGGTAGGCGCCGTCCGGAAAGTCCCGATCCGCGAAGGCGAGCGTCATGCCGCCCGCCTCGTCAGCAGGCAGCGAAGGCCTGCTCCTGCTTGACGCGCTGCTTCAGCGCATCGGACGCGTCGGGATAGCGCTTGCCGACCTCCAGGAAGGTCGCGCAGGCGACGTCCTTCTGGTTCAGCCCGACGAGGGACACGCCGAGCTTCAGCAGCATGTCGGGGCCCTTCTTCGACTTCGGATAGCTCTTGCTGGCGGCGAGGAACACCTCCGCCGCATCGCGATACTTCTTCTGCCCGAGCAGCGCCTCGCCCAGCCAGTAGTTCGAATCGGCGATCTTGGTGTCCTTGGGGAACCGGGCGATGTAGTCGCGGAAACCGCCTTCGGCCGCCGCATAGTCGCCCGACAGGATGGACTGGTAGGAATTGCGGTAGAGCTCCTCGGAATCGTTCGTCTTCGGCAGTGCCGCGACGTTGATGCCGTCCTTCTCCTGCTTCGCCTGCTTGGGCGGCAGCAGGTCGACTGGCTGGTCGGCCGTGGTCGTCACCACATTGCCGTCCTTGTCGACGGTGATCGTGCCGAAATCCCGCGGCGGCGCTCCCTTGCCGTCCCCGGCCGCATCGCCGGAGGCGACCGCGGCCCCGTTCTCTGCGGGATCGGACGCTGCGGCCGTATTGTCCTGCGGCGGCGGGGCCTGGCCGGCGGCGATCGCCTGGCCGACGTCGTCCGTCTGCGCCCCGGCAGCCTTCGACCGGCCATCTCCGGAAGTGTTCGCGGCGGTGTCGCGGGTGGCCTTGCCACCCGCGTCCGACTTCTTCTTGTTCTCGATTTCCTGCAGGCGGAACTCGTAGTCCTCCTGCGTCTTGCGCATCTGCTCCTGCATTTGCAGGATCTGGAAGTTCAGTTCCTCGATCTTGCCGTTCAGGCTGCGGATCTGCTCCTCGATCTGGGTGACGCGCGGATCGGTGGCCTGCGCGAGGATCACTCCGCCGTCCCTGTTCGCTTCCGGCTTCTTCTTCTCGAACACGCCGAACAAGCCGCCCCAATGCATGGGCTGCGCGGCTCCTGCCGAAGCCGTAAGAACCGTGCCTGAAACAAGGAGCACGGAAAGAGTACCGCTCAAGATGGATCGAAAATGCATGCCTGTCTCGCTGGCCTTTTCGGATGGATGTAAACGCTCATCCGATCCCCGCCGGATGCGCCGATGTCAATCGTATCAGGACGCCAGACTTCGGCCAAATTTTGTTTGAGGCGGGAGCCGCCCGGAAACCCCGCCACTGCGCCAAGTTTGCAACACCCGGAAAAGCAAGACGGCGGCCCGGAGGCCGCCGTCGAGGTCGCCTGAGAACTTGGCCAAAGCGCGTCGCGATCCTTCGGATCGCCCGTTGCGCTTCAGGTCCCTGCCCTATCGCATGTCGTCGTCCCGGAACCGGCTCCCGCTTCCGGGCGACATGCTCTAGCTGCCCGCACCGTTGAGCACGGTGACGGCGCGGCGGTTCTGGGACCAGCAGGAGATGTCGTCGCAAACGGCGACCGGACGCTCCTTGCCGTAGGAGATGGTCTTCATGCGGTTGCCGGCGACGCCCCGCGCGATCAGGTAGTCGCGGGTCGCGGCGGCGCGGCGTGCGCCGAGCGCCAGGTTGTATTCGCGCGTGCCGCGCTCGTCGGCGTGGCCTTCGATCGTGATGCGGTACTGGCTGTACTTGTTCAGCCACTGCGCCTGCTTCGACAGCGTCGCCTGCGCATCGGCGCGGATGGACGAGGAATCGGTGTCGAAGAAGATGCGGTCGCCGACATTGACCGTAAAGTCCTGGGCCGATCCGGGAGGGCCGCCGGCGCCCCCGCCGAGACCGAGGTCGGCGGCGCTGTTGGGCGTCTTCTTCGACGCGCAGCCCGCCAGGGCAAGTCCGGCGACCAGCGCGATCGCCACAGGATTCGATGCTAGCTTTGCGATGCGGCGCATCCCCGCTCTCCTTCGCATTTTAAGAGTTTCGTTGAACAAGCAGTAACCACGTTTCGGTTAACCGGCGTTCAAGAAACATGGTTAAACTTTGGTTGACCGGCAGTTCGCCGATCCGGCAGCCCGTCCACGGCCCTTCGCCATCCGCCCTCGTCCGGACGGCGAATGCGTCCCCTGCTCTAGGCTGAAATGCGGCGCAAACAGGGCGTCCATGGCGTTTTCCCGGAAACCGGGCGCTTTTGCCACTAGTCCAGCAGCGGCGACCAGGCGGGATCCGAGGCAAAGTTCTTGCTGGGAATCGACTGCTGGTTGCGCCCGGTCAGGTCGACCGTCTTGAGCTTCGGTCCGCCCGAGCCGGCAGCCTGGTCGAAATACATCAGCACGCGCCCGTTCGGCGCCCAGGTCGGCCCCTCCATCTGGAAGCCGTTTGCCAGGATGCGCTCGCCCGAGCCGTCCGTCTTCATGACGCCGATCTGGAACTCCCCGCCCGACTGCTTGGTGAAGGCGATGAGGTCGCCGCGCGGCGACCATACCGGCGTCGAATAGGAGCCGCCGCCGAAGGAGATGCGGGTCTGGCCCGAGCCGTCGGCGCCCATCACGTAGATCTGCGGCTGGCCGCCTCGGTCGGAGGTGAAGACGATGCGGCTGCCGTCCGGCGAATAGGAAGGCGAGGTGTCGATGGCGCTCTCGTTGGTCAGCCGCGTCGTGTTGCGGCTGCGCAGGTCCATGGTGAAGATGTTGGAGTTGCCATCGTCGCGCAGCAGGCTCATGATCACCTTCTGCCCGTCCGGCGAGAAGCGCGGCGCGAACGTCATGCCCGGGAAATTGCCGACGAGCTCGCGCTGGCCGGTCTCGATCTGCAGCAGATAGACCTGCGGCTGGCCGCTCTCGTAGGACATGTAGGTGATTTCCTGCCGGTTCGGTGAAAAGCGCGGCGTCAGCACGATGGCGCGCCCGTCCGACAGGTAGCGGAGGTTGGCGCCGTCCTGGTCCATGATCACCAGCCGCTTCTTGCGCTGGGTCTTGGAGCCCGATTCGTCGACGAAGACCACGCGCGTGTCGAAATAGCCCTTCTCGCCCGCCAGCCGCTCATAGATGGCGTCGGCGATCTGGTGGGCGATGCGGCGCGAGTTCTGCGGGTTGGCGAAGAACTGCTCGCCGATCATCTGCTGGCCGGCGAAAGTGTCCCACAGGCGGAACTCGGCGCGCAGCCGGCCGTCGCCCTCCTGGCTGACGCGGCCCACCACCAGCGCCTGCGCGTTGATCGCCGTCCAGTCCTGGAAGCGCGGCGCCTGGTCGGTGTTGCTGATCTTTTCGATGAAGGCCGCCTTGTCGATCGGCGCGAAGAGGCCCGAGCGCTTGAGATCGGCGGTGACGATGTCCGAAATCTCCTTGCCCTGCCCGCCCGACGACAGGAAGTCGGTGATGGCGATCGGCAGCGGCTCGATATTGCCCTTGTTGACATTGATCTCGACCAGCGCATGCGCCGGCAGGGTCAGCGCCGGGACGAAGCCCGACACAACGGCGCCGACCAGCAGGATGGTCTTGAGGAGGTTTTTCATCGCAAGTCCTTATGCAATCGCGGGAACGCGTTACATCCCCATTTCGGTGGGATCGAAGTTGACGACCACTTCCGACCAGATGTCTTCCTTGCCCTTCGGCAGGACGAGGCCCTCGCGGTCGCATTTCTGAACGGCGCGCACCGCGCTCTCGTCGAACGGCCGGTTGCCGCTGGACGACTGTATCTTCGGGGCGCCGTCGAGCTTGCCCGAGCTGTCCACATGGAACTTCACCGAGACGCGCAGGTCGGAGCCGCTCTCCATGCCCGCCGGGATCGACCAGCAGGTCGCGAGCTGGTCCGACAGCGCTCCCATCTCGCTGTTGGTGAGCTTGGCGCCGGTCTTCGTCTTGCCGCCGAGCGCGGCCGTCTCGGTGGAGCGCTTGGCGCCGCCGCCGGAGGATTTCTGCTTGTTGAGGAGGGCGGTGATCTTGTCCTCGTTGAAGCTCTCGGAATCGGACTTAGGCTTGGACGAGGCTTCCTTCACCGGCTTGTCGGCCTGCTTGTGGTCGGGCGCCTCGGCCGTCTGCGCCTCGGCGGGCTTGGGGCGCGACTGCGGCGCGGGCGCGGCGCTCGGCAGCTCGACCTGCTTTTCCTCCTGCTGCGGCTGCTCCTTGATGGTGTCGGCGACCGCGTCCTCTTTTGGCTGCTCCTTGATCGCCTCGGCGATGGCGTCGGGCTTGGGCTGCTCGATCGAGGCCGTCTTCTGCACCGGCTCGGGCTTCGGCTGCGGCTCGGGCTTAGGCTCGGGTTGCTTCACCGGCTCGGGCTTCGGCTCGGGCTCCTTGACGGGATCGGGCTTCACCTCTTCCTTCGGCTTCGGAACGGGCGCAACCTCGGTCGCCGGCACCGGCTTCGGCTCCTCGACCGGCTTCGGCACGTCCTCGTCCTTCGGCTTTTCCGCCGGCTTGGGCTGCGGCTTCGGCGCGGCGGCCTCCTCGACCGGCCGCGGCTTGGGGTCCGGCGTGGGCGGGGCGTCGGTGTCGACGGTGTTCTCGCCGATCTTCTGGGCGTCGGCGACGATATCGGGCCGCTTGGTCGGCTTGGGCGCCGACTTTTCCTTCATCGAGGCCTTCTCGTCTCCCATGTCGTGCTGGGCGATGTCCTCGACCGGGATGATGGAGACGGGCAGGGATTCCGGCGCCGGCGGCAGCGGCTCGGGCGCCGACAGCGTCACCAGCCCGAAGGCCAGCGCCGCGGCATGCAGGATCACCGATGTCGTGAGGCCCGCTTTCATCGCCGTGTCACGAAGCGCCCTGTTCCTGCAGCGTGACGAGGCCGATGTTCTTGAACCCGGCAGCGGAAATCCGCGCCATGACCTTCATCACCGTGCCGTAGTCCGCATCCTTGTCGCCGCGCACGAAAATCCGTTCCTCGTAGCCGGTCTTGGCGATCGCCTGGAGCTTCGCCACGACCTCCTCGAACGGTATTTCCGTCTCCTGGATGTGAATCTGCCCGTCGCGGTTGATCGTCACGGTGATGGGCTGCGTATCGGCATTCATCTCCTTGGCGGCCGTCTCCGGCAGCTCGATCGGCACGCCGACGGTGAGCAGCGGCGCCGCCACCATGAAGATGATCAGGAGCACCAGCATGACGTCGACCAGCGGCGTCACGTTGATTTCGGACATCACGCCGTGATGGCGGCCGCGGCGCCTGTGGCCCCGCCCGCCGCGGCCTCCGCCTGCGCTGACAGACATACCCATTCTAGCTTCCCGCGCTCCCGTTTTCTCGAGCGTTCAACCGTCAGGCGGCAGCCCGATGCTGCGGCTGGGCGACCTTCTCATCGATCTGGCGCGACAGTATGGCCGAAAACTCGTCCGCGAAGCCCTCCATGCGGCCGCCGAGCTTGCCGGCGTCCGAGGACAGCTTGTTGTAGGCGATGACGGCCGGAATGGCGGCCAGGAGGCCGATGGCCGTGGCCAGCAGCGCCTCGGCGATGCCGGGCGCCACGACCGCCAGGCTCGTGGACTTGGAGCCGGCGATCGCCTGGAACGACGTCATGATGCCGATCACCGTGCCGAAGAGGCCGATGAACGGACCGGCGGAGCCGACCGTGGCGAGAAAGCCGAGCCGCCCTTCCAGCCGCTCCATCTCGCGCGTCAGCGCCAGATCCATCGCCTTGTCGATGCGCGTCTGCAGCGCAAGCGGGCTCTTGGCGCCCTTCTCGAAGCTCTTCTTCCATTCGCGCATGGCGGCGACGAAGATCGCGCCCATGCCGCTGGTCGTCCGGTCGGCCAGCGTGCGATAGAGCTCCTCCAGCGACTGCCCCGACCAGAACACCTGCTCGAAGCGGTTCAGCGAGGAGCGCATGCGCTGGTAGGAAATCGTCTTGTCGATGATGATGGCCCAGGTCCAGATCGAGGCGCCGAGCAGGCCGATCATGACCAGCTTGACCACCCAGCCTGCCTGCATGAACAGCGACCAGATTGACAATTGCACGCCCGGTTCGGCGAGTGCGGTAGTTTCCATAGTAGCGGTCCTTAGAGGTCGACGGCTCCGCCGATGCACGAAGCCACGCACGCTGTTCCCATCGTCATCAGGCAGCGCTTCCACACCTGATCCGCCCTCGAGCGCGCTTTCGCGGCCTTTTCGGGGCGAAATTTGGTGAAAGGAAGGCGTCCGGAATCCAACCAAATTCCAACCAGTCCGTTCATGGACCGTTATGGTTAAGGATGGGTGAAGCAGGTGGTCGGGAACACGCACGAAATCGTGTTCCAGGGCAACCGGCAAAGATGTGAACGACCCGGCTGCGGCGCCTTCGCGAGCCTCCTGAAGAAGGCCCGGCGCCGTTGCCGGGGTCAGGCCGCGCCGTGGCTCCGGCTCATTCCTCGTCGTCGGGCGTCTTGGACTTCAGCGCCGACAGCTTGGCGAACACTGCGTTGGGATCGAGTTCCTCCTCGTCCCGGTCCGGCTTTTCGGTTTCCGGCGTGAGGCGCTCCGTGAGCGCGGCGGGCAGCAGCGTGTCGCCGGTCGGTGCGGCCGGCTCGCGTCCCTTGGAGGCGCGCTGCACCTCGATGTCGAGATCGATCTGCGAGCACAGTCCGAGCGTCACCGGGTCCATCGGCACCAGATTGGCGGCGTTCCAGTGCCGGCGCTCGCGGATCTGCTCGATCGTCGACTTCGTCGTGCCGACCAGCCGGGAGATCTGCGCATCCTTCAGCTCCGGATGGTTGCGCACCAGCCAGAGGATGGCGTTCGGCCGGTCCTGCCGCTTCGACAGGGGCGTGTAGCGGGGGCCCTTGCGCTTGGATTCCGGCACGCGGACCTTCGGCTCGGAGAGCTTCAGCCGGTAGTCCGGGTCGGCCTCGCCGCGGGCGATCTCCTCGCGCGTGAGCTGGCCGGTGATCACCGGGTCCATGCCCTTGATGCCCTGCGCCGAATCGCCGTCGGCGATCGCCTTCACCTCGAGCGGATGCAGCGTGCAGAACTGCGCGATCTGGTCGAAGGACAGGGCGGTGTTGTCGACCAGCCAGACGGCGGTCGCCTTGGGCATCAGAAGCGTGCTTGCCATGGATAAAATCCTCTCGTTCGCCCGCGTCCCTAGCGCGGGCGGTGGGTTCTGAATCCACCGATGTTGGGAAATCAGCGCCTGTATAATCAGGAAAACGCCGTCCCGCAACGAATAATGACGGACCGTTGAAGGATAGGCTCCGGGAGCGCGGGCGGAACGGTAAGGCTCAGCGCCGCCGGCCGCGCGGGCGCGGCTGCGCATGGGCCCAGGCGAGGCGCAGTGCCGCGTCGAGCTCCTGCTCCGTCAGCTTCGCCAGCCTGGCGGTCGTCCAGCCCTGCCGGCCCCATGCGTTGGGAATGACGGAAAAGGCGTCGGGCGCGACCGCGCATTTCAGCGCCTGCTCGTCGGGCGAAAACTTGAAATTGGCGGTGCAGGCGTCGGGCGCGAGCGTCACATAGGTGCGTGCGACCTTGAAGGCGGCACGATCGAAATGCGGCGCCTCGGTGGTGCCGTCGAGACCGAGCGCCAGCCTCCTCAGATCGTCGCCGGTCGCCATCCCGATGCCTTCGTCACGCGTCTCATTCCACGTCCAGCACGATCTTGCCGATGTGCTCGCCCTCCTCCATGCGCTCATGCGCCCGCCAGGCGTCCTTGAGCGGGAAGATCATGTCCATGACGGGCGCAACCCGGCGCTCGGCGAGAAGCGGCCAGACATTGGCTTCCAGCGCAGCGGCGATCGCGCCCTTGAACGCGACGCTGCGCGGCCTGAGCGTCGAGCCGGTATGGGTGAGCCGCTTGATCATCAGCCGCGCGAAATCGGCGCTGGCGACCGCCCCGCCCTGCACGGCGATCTGCACGATCCGGCCGTCCATCGCCGCCGCGTGGTAGTTGCGCCCGACATAGTCGCCGCCCACCATGTCGAGGATCACGTCCGCGCCCTTGCCGTCCGTGACCTGCTTGACGATGCCGACGAAATCTTCGGTCCTGTAGTTGACGGCCCTGACCGCGCCCAGCTTCTCGCAGGCCATGCATTTCTCAGCCGAGCCCGCGGTGACGATCACGCGCGACCCGAGCGCTGTCGCGAGCTGGATGGCCGTGGTGCCGATACCGGAACTGCCGCCATGCACGAGCAGCGTCTCGCCCGGCTTCAGCGCGCCGCGCTCGAAGACGTTGTGCCAGACGGTGAAGAAGGTTTCCGGCAGCGCCGCCGCCTCTGTGAAGGTGAAGCCGTGCGGAATGGGCAGCGCGTTCGATTCGTGGACTTTCGCATATTCGGCGTAGCCGCCGCCGGGTGTCAGCGCGCACACGGCGTCGCCGGCCCGCCAGCGTTCGACATCGGGCCCCACGGCGGCGACGACGCCCGAGACCTCCAGCCCCGGCAGGTCGGACGCGCCGGGCGGCGGCGGGTAGGCGCCCTGCCGCTGCAGCACGTCCGGGCGGTTCACCCCGGCGGCGCGCACCCGGATGAGGATCTCGCCCTTCTCCAGCCCGGGCAGCGGCCGGCGCTCCGGCTTCAGAACGCGTGGGCCGCCCGGCTCGCTGATGGCGATGGCGGTCATTTCCGACGGCAAATCTTCGGCCATGGTCGTCTCCACTGGTCTGTCCTGCCTGCCCGGCATTTGCCTGACGGTAGCCGGACTATGTATTCTGCCGGCACGATCCTGCAAGGCGGAGATGGCCATGGCACTGTTCGACGACGAACCCGTCAAGCGCAAGAAGACCCACGAGATCGGCCAGGACCTGTCGCTGCTTTCGGTGGGAGAGCTCGGCGAGCGGATCGCGCTGCTGCGCGACGAGATCGCCCGGCTGGAACGCGAGCTGGCGTCCAAGGATCACAGCAAGACGGCGGCGGAAGCGCTATTCCGCCGTTGATGCGGGCGGCGCCGGCCGCGTTAGCGGCGTTTCGAGGCCTGCCGCGGCGGGCCGGATGCGCAGCCGGGTGATGCGGTTCTTCTCGCGCTTCAGCACGACGAAGCGCTTGCCGTGAAAGGTGAAGGCCTGCTTCTCCTCCGGGATCGACTGCGCCTCGTGGATGACCAGCCCGGCAATCGTGGTCGCCCAGTCGTCGGGAAGGCTCCAGTCGAGCGCGCGGTTGAGGTCGCGGATCGGCACCGCGCCGTCGACCACGACCGAGCCGTCCGCCTCCTGCTTCACGCCCTTCACGTCGATGTCGTGCTCGTCGGAAATGTCGCCGACGATCTCCTCGATGATGTCCTCCAGCGTGACGAGGCCCTGCATCTCGCCATATTCGTCGATGACCAGCGCGAAATGCGACTTGCGGCGCAGGAAGGCGTTGAGCTGGTCCTGCAACGTCGTCGTGTCAGGCACGAACCACGGCCGCGAGGCGATCTTCGTGACGTCGATGCGCGCGAAGTCGTTGTCCGCCTCGTTCAGCGCCCGCAACAGGTCCTTGGCATGCAGGACGCCCACGATGTTGTCCAGCGTCCCGCGCCACAGCGGCATGCGGGTGTGCGGGCTCTGGAGGATTTCGCGCAGCAGCGCGTTCGGCGGCATGTCCGCATTGACCGAGCGCATCTTGGTGCGGTGGACCATGACGTCGGAGACTTCCAGCTCATGCAGGTCGAGCAGGCCGCCGACGCGGTCGCGTTCCTCCTTCACGACCTGCCCGTCGCGGTGCAGCTCGTCGACGGAGCTGCGCAATTCCTCATGTGCGGTCCGCTGCGGCTCGACCGGCCAGAGCTCGTAGCCGAGAAGCTTCAGGAGCGGTCCGCGGAAGAGCAGCGCCGCCAGCGCAAGAACCGCCAGCGCGGCCGTCGAGAGCGCCCAGGGATCGATCGTCATCCCGACTGGTTTTCCGTCAGGAAGGCGAGCACCTCGGACGCAGGCACGTCCTTCGCGACGAAAGCCTGGCCGACGCCGTGCGTGAGGATGAAGGTCAGCGCGCCGCGCGACACCTTCTTGTCCTGCGCGATGAAGCCGAGCAGCGCCTCTGCGCCGGGCAGGCCGCCGGGAATGTCCGACATCCGCCATGGCAGGCCGACGGCGCGAAGGTGCGCCTCGACGCGTTCGGCGTCGTCGGGGCTGGCGAGGTTGAGGCGGGTAGAGAAACGGTGCGCCAGCGCCATGCCGACAGCCACCCCCTCGCCATGGACGAGGCGGGCGCCGTCATAGCCTGTGGCCGCCTCCAGCGCATGGCCGAAGGTGTGGCCGAGATTGAGCAGGGCGCGATCGCCCGTCTCGAACTCGTCGCGCGCCACGATCTCCGCCTTGGCGCGGCAGGACTCGGCGATTGCCCGCGTGCGCGCCGGCCCGCCGGCAAAAACTTCCCGCCAGTTCTCCTCCAGCCAGGCGAAGAACGCCGGCCGGTCGATCAGCCCGTATTTCGCCACCTCCGCATAGCCGGCGCGGAACTCGCGCGCCGGCAGCGTGTCGAGCGCGCCGGTATCGGCGAGCACGAGCTTGGGCTGGTGGAAGACCCCGACGAGGTTCTTGCCGCGTGGACTGTTGATGCCGGTCTTGCCGCCGACCGAGGAGTCCACCTGCGCGAGCAGAGAGGTCGGCACCTGCACGAAGTTCATGCCGCGCCGCACGATGCCGGCGGCAAAGCCCGACAGGTCGCCGATCACCCCGCCGCCGAGCGCGATGACCACGTCGCCGCGTTCGAGCCGCGCGGCAAGCACCGCGTCCACCACCTCCTGCAAGGCGTCGAAGCTCTTCGTCTTCTCGCCGGCCGGCAGGGAAAGCGCCGTCGAGGCCACGCCCGCCGCCTTCAGCCCGTCGATCAGCCGCGCCAGGTGCGCCTTGGCGACGTTCTCGTCGGTAACGATGGCCGCGCGTACGCCGGGCAGCCGCTTCGCGATTGCCGCGCCCGCCTCCGCGATTAAGCCCGGCCCGATCAGGATGTCGTAGGACCGGTCGGCCAGCCCGACGGTGACGGTGGTGATGTCCGGGCTCATTCCGACACTCCGGCGGCGGCGGGCACCGCGGTCAGGTGGGTGAGCAAAGCCGCGACCACCTCCGCGGCGATGACCTCCTTCTTCTCGTCACGGGTGGAGACGGTGACGTCCGCAAGCCCGTAGACCGGATAGCGCTCGGTCATCAGGCGCATCATCACGCCGCGCGGGTCGGGGTTCTTGAGCAGCGGCCGGTTCTGCTTTTTCGAGACCCGCTCCATCAAGACGTCGATCTCCGCCTTCAGCCAGACCGAGACCCCGCTGCGGGCGACGAGATCGCGCGTTTGCGCGTTCATGAAGGCGCCGCCGCCGGTCGACAGGACCTGCGGGCCGTGATCGAGCAGACGCGCGATCACCCGCTGCTCCAGCGCGCGGAACTCCGGCTCGCCATAGCGCTCGAAGAGTTCCGGCACGCTCATGCGCGAGACCGCCTCGATCTCCTGGTCGCTGTCGAGGAAGGGAAGACCGAGCGTCGCCGCGACCTTGCGCCCGATCGCCGTCTTGCCCGCCCCCATCAGGCCGATGAAGACGACGGAGCGGCGCCCCAGCCGCGTCAGTATTTCCGCCACAGTCTCCTCGCAGGCCGCCAGAACCATCGTCGCCATTGTAAGCCTGACCCTCGCTGGTCGCGTAACGACATCAAAAGGCGACGGGCGTCAAGCGCATCCCGCGCTTGCCTTGCCACGCACTCCGGCACGACGCATAAGGTCTGCCGCAAGCAGAGCAGGCGGCATATGCCCACCGTTTTCCGATTCGTCACCATCCTGGCCGTCGCGGCCGCGCTGGTCTACGCGGCGATGCTCGCCCTCGCCTTTCTGGTGAAACCCGTTCCGCGCGAGATGACCGTTCCGGTATCCATCGAGGATCAGCTGAAGCAGGATGCCCCGCCATGAATGCGGCACGCATCGAAGCCTTCCTGGAGATGATGGCCGCAGAGCGCGGCGCGAGCGACAACACGCTCGCCTCCTACCGCCGCGATCTGGAGGATGCCTCGGCGGCGCTGGCGGGAAACGGCAGGTCCCTTGCCGCCGCGGCCGCTTCCGACCTGCGCGCCTATCTGGAAGAGCTTGCCGGCCGGGGTTTTGCAGCCTCCTCGCAGGCCCGAAAACTCTCGACGCTCCGGCAGTTCTTCAAGTTCCTCTATGCCGAAGGCTTGCGCGGCGACGACCCGACCGGCGTGCTGGACAGTCCGCGAAAGGGCCGCCCGCTGCCGAAGACGATGAGCGAGGACACGACCGGCCGCCTGCTCGACAGGGCGGCCGCCGAGACGCGCGATCCGCCCGGCGGCGACCTTGCCGCCGCGCTCCGCCTCCGGCAAGGGAAACAAGGAGCGCATGGTTCCGCTGTCGGAAAAGGCGCGCGACGCGATGCGGGCATGGCTTGCCGAGCGTGCCCGCAAACCCGCTTATACGGACAGCGACTGGCTGTTTCCCGCCGGTTCCGAAAGCGGCCACCTGCCGCGCCAGGTCTTCGCCCGCGAGCTGAAGGGGCTGGCTGCCCGCGCCGGCGTACCGGCCGCAAAAGTATCGCCGCACGTTCTGCGCCATGCCTTCGCCAGCCATCTGCTGCAAAACGGCGCCGACCTGCGGGCCGTCCAGCAGCTTCTGGGGCATTCGGACATCTCGACCACGCAGATCTACACGCATGTTCTGGAGGAACGCCTAGTGCGGCTGGTGAACGAGCACCATCCGCTTGCCGATTAGCGCCCGTATCGCTATGTCAGACCTGACCTGCCGGCGCCTTCCGTCATGGCGCCGCAAAACCGAATCGATCAGGCATTCCATCCCCGAATGTATAATTATCTGGATTTCGAAAAGCCGGTGCAGGATCTGGAAGGCCAGATCCTCGAACTGCGGCGGCTCGCCGAGAACGGCCAGTCCGTGGATGTCGGCGACGAGATCGACCGCCTGGAAAAGCGCTCCCAGGACGCGTTGCGCGATCTCTACAAGACGCTGACGCCCTGGCAGAAGGCCCAGGTCGCCCGCCATGCCGACCGACCGCACTGCCTGGATTATGTCAAGGCGCTCTTTTCGGACTTCACCGCACTCGCCGGCGATCGCGCCTTCGGCGAAGACCACGCCATCGTCGGCGGCTTCGCACGCTTCCGCGGCCAGCCGGTCGCCCTGATCGGCCAGGAGAAGGGTTCCGACACGCAGACCCGGCTGAAGCACAATTTCGGCATGGCCAAGCCCGAAGGCTACCGCAAGGCGGTCCGCATCATGGAGCTGGCCGACCGCTTCGGGCTGCCGGTGATCAGCCTCGTCGACACCGCCGGCGCCTATCCCGGCATCGGCGCGGAGGAACGCGGCCAGGCCGAGGCCATCGCCCGGTCGACTTCCGCCTGCCTGGCGCTACGGGTTCCCTCGATCGCCGTGGTCATCGGCGAGGGCGGCTCCGGCGGCGCCATAGCCATCGCCTGCGCCAACCGCGTCTACATGCTGGAGCACGCCATCTATTCGGTGATCTCGCCCGAGGGAGCCGCGTCGATCCTGTGGCGCGATTCCACGCGGGCGAAGGACGCGGCCACCAGCATGAAGATCACCGCGCAGGACCTGCTGGAGCTGAAGATCATCGACGGCATCATTCCCGAACCGCTCGGCGGCGCGCATCGCGGCGTCGACGCCGTCATGAAGGCGGCCGGCGACCAGATCGCCAGGACGCTCGCCGAATTCGCCGCCTCTTCCGCCGATTTCCGCGAGCAGCGGCGCGACAAGTATCTCGCGATCGGCCGTCATCTGTGACGTCTGCCGGCCCCGCGCCGCCGTCCTGCCATAAAATCGCCTTGCCTTTGAGGCGATGACAAACCGGTGAGGGGTCGGACCGGACAGCTTGTGGTAATGGTTTTTCAAGGTTAACCGACCTAAAACACCGGAATGCAGTTGCCGCGTCCGATGGAAGGCGCGGCTGGAAGACGACAGACGACCTGATGATCGCCAGATATCTTCGCGCCGGATTGCTGATCGCCGCCCTCGGGATAGCGGGCTGTACCGATTCGACACTGAACATTTCCAGCAAGGCCGACGCGCCGCTGCCCGACAAGCTCCTCAAGGAGGTGCAGGCCAAGGGCATGACCAAGACGTCGGCCATCATGGCGCGCGTCTTCAAGGAAGAGAATGTCGTCGAGATCTGGAAGGCCAAGGCCAACGGCCGCTTCGCCTTCCTGAAATCCTATCCGATCTGCAAGATGTCGGGAAAGCTCGGGCCGAAATACACCGAGGGCGACCGGCAGTCGCCGGAGGGCTTCTATACCGTCCGTCCGGCCCAGATGAATCCGAACTCCCAGTATCATCTGGCATTCAACATCGGCTATCCGAACGCCTACGACCGCGCCAACGGCCGCACCGGCTCCAACCTGATGGTGCACGGTGCCTGCTCGTCTTCCGGCTGCTTCTCCATGAACGACCAGCAGATCACCGAGATCTACGCGCTGGCGCGTGAGGCGTTCCGGGGCGGCCAGACCGAGTTCCAGATCCAGTCCTTCCCCTTCCGCATGACCGCGGCCAACATGGCGCGCTACCGCAACGACCCGAACTACGCGTTCTGGAAGATGCTGAAGGAAGGCTACGACCAGTTCGAGATCACCAGGGTTCCGGTGAAGGTCGACGTCTGCGAGAAGCGCTACGTCTTCAACCAGTTCCCCGAGGACGGCAAGACGTTCTCCCCCACCGCCGCCTGCCCGGCCAGTTCCACCCCCGAGCAGATAGCGTCGGCCTATCGCGGCTACGAGGCGGCCTACAACGCCGCCTTCGACAAGGCGACGAACGCCGCGACCCCGGCGCCCAGGGCCTCCATCAACGGCATCAAGGAAGCCAACCTCGTCGCCGACTGGACGCGTCGGCGCGGACGCGGCGAGCGCATCACCATCGAGCCGCCCTCGATGGACCGGGACGGCAACGTGATGACGACGTCGCGCATGGGCCGCATCGATTCCCCGGTCGGCCGCAAGATGGCGGCCATCGACGCGGAAAAGGCCGCCAAGACGAAGGCCGAGGAAGAAAAGCGCCTCGCCAAGGAGCGCGCCGCGGAGGAGAAGCGGCTGGCCAAGCTCCAGGCCGAGGAAGCGAAGAAAGCGGCTGCCGCGGCGAAAGTCGATCCGGACGGAGCCAAGGCCGTCGCCGCTGCCACGGATGGAAAGACGCAGGCCGACACGGCGAACGCGGTTCCCGTCGAGGCCGAGCAGGCCGCCTCGGAGCAACCGCCGCAGGAGCAGAAGACCGGTTTCCTTAGCGGCGTCCGCAAGCGGCTCTTCGGCAGTTGAGCGGCCTGTCGGCCGCACCGCCCGACAATCCATGATTCCGGCTGGCTGAACTGTCTCCGGCTCGCCTTGCCAGCAGGCTCAGGATGAAAATCCGGGAATGGAAAGCGGGTTGTGCGCAATAGCGGCACGATCCGGTGTGTCGACCATCGGCGTGTCTGTGACGGCTGCGAACAGCCTGCGCACATAATCCTCCGAAAGATCCGCGCCGATCACCACGAGCCTTGTACCGCGCTTTTCATCCTGCCAGGCAGGCAGGCGCGCCGGCGGATGCATGATCCTCTGCACGCCGTGCAGCACCAGGGGTCGTGACGGATCCTCGGCCAGTTCCACGATGCCCTTCATGCGCAACAGCCGGTCGCCCTGCGTCGACTGGAGAAGATCGAGAAAGGTGGCGATCGCGGCGTGTGGCACGGGCCTGTCATGGACGAGGCTGAAGGACCTCACGCCGTGATCGCCTGCGTTGCCATGATCATGACGGTGGTGATGTCCGTCGTGATCGTGGTGGTCATGCTCCGCCGCCTCGCCGAGCCAGCGGCGCACGTCCGCCGTCTTGGCGACCGGATCGTAGAGGCCGCAGGCCAGCAGCGCGGCAAGGCCGGCCGCCGGGTCGGATATGTCCAGGATCTCGGCATTGGGATTGAGCGCCCGCAATTTCGCCGTCAAGGCCCGATGGTCGGGCCGAATGTCGCCTTTCGTGACGAGCAGCCGGTCCGCGACAGCGACCTGCTTCACCGCTTCGATGTGGTCTTCGAGGGTCCGCTCGCCATTGACGGCGTCGACGAGCGTGATCACCCCGTCGAGCCTGTAGGCCTGCACGAGCACCGGGTGGCCCATGATCGATTGCAGAACGGGCACCGGGTCGGCGAGGCCCGTCGTCTCCACGACGACCCGCGACAGGTTGCGGATGCGCCCGTCCTGGACGCGGTCGACGAGGTCGGCCAGCGTATCCACCAGTTCGCCGCGCACCGTGCAGCAAAGGCAGCCGTCCGAAAGCTCGATGATGCCGTCCGACGCCTTCTCCACCAGAAGGTGGTCGATCGCCACCTCGCCGAACTCGTTGATGATCACGGCCGCGTCTTTCAGGTCGGGATCCTTCAGCAGCCGGTTGAGCAGCGTCGTCTTGCCGGCGCCGAGGAAGCCGGTGATCACGGAGACGGGAATCGGGAACATCACTTGCTTGCCGCCGCTGCGCCGTCGCCCTGCGCCGCCTCGGTCACGGACGCGTCCGGATAGGGAGGCCGCGGCGTCGGGATGGGCACGTCGGCATAGTTCTTCGCCAGCATCTCCGCATAGGCTTTCGGCACCGGCCCGGTCGCGCCGCCGGGCGTCACGGCGACCAGTCGCGGCGGATGATCGAGGGGCAGCGCATAAGGCGACTTTTCTTGCTCGCCCGCTGCCTCGCTCGGTTCCGCCGTGCCGTTCTTGTCGGGATTCTCGGTCTTCACAGGCTTGGGGCAGATCGTGTCGCGCATGTTGCGCGGCTCGGTCGTCTCGTAGCCGTAGCGCGCCAGCATGGCGAGTGTGTCGCCGCCCTTCGCGGTCGAGGCGAAGCCTTGATCGAGCAGCGCCGCGGCAACCTCGGCGCGCCTGGTTGCCGATGCCTCGCCCAGCACGA
>JAFKJW010000070.1 GCA_017305925.1 Hyphomicrobiales bacterium
GACCGAGGGCGGCGCGATGGGCGCGGTCGGCGCGCTGGTCATGGCCATCGCCAAGCAGCGCTTCTCGATGGATCTGCTGCGCCAGGCGCTGACCTCGACCACCCGGCTCTCCTCCTTCGTCCTCTTCATCCTGATCGGCGCGCGCGTCTTTTCCCTTACCTTCTACGGCGTCAACGGCCATCTGTGGGTCGAGCACCTTTTGACCTCGATGCCGGGCGGCGAGCTGGGTTTCCTGATCGTCGTCAACGCGATCGTCTTTTTCCTGGCCTTCTTCCTCGACTTCTTCGAGCTGGCCTTCATCATCGTGCCGCTGCTTGCCGGACCGGCCGCCACGCTCGGCATCGACCTCATCTGGTTCGGCGTGCTGCTGGGCGTCAACATGCAGACGAGCTTCATGCATCCGCCCTTCGGCTTCGCGCTCTTCTATCTGCGCTCGGTCGCCGCGCGGGTTCCCTATCTCGACAAGATCACCGGCAGGCAGATCGCCCCCGTCAGCACCGGCCAGATCTATTGGGGCGCGGTACCCTTCGTGCTCATCCAGATCGTCATGGTCGGCCTGGTCATCGCCTTCCCGCAGATGGTGATGCACTACAAGGGCGCGGTGGTCGATCCGGCCAGCATCCAGATCACCCTGCCGCCGCTCGGCCAGCAGCCCGCGCAGGGCGGCGAGGGCAAGACGGACGGAAGCTCGACAGCCAATCCCGACCTCTCGGCTCCGCCGAGCTTCGGCGACCCTCAGCCGGCCGGGCCCGCTCCCGCCACGGATCTGTCGAAGCCGCCGAGTTTCGACTGAGCCTGTCGTCTACAGCTTCCCGGCCCGCTGCTGGAGCATCATGAAGGTGTCGTAATTGTATTCGGCGATCTGCATGTTGAGATAGTAGTCCTTGCGGAACGCCACGATCGACTCCCAGATCTTCTTGAAGGGCGCGTTGGTCGCCATGATCTCCGCATAGACCTCGTTCGACTTGTCGAAGCAGGCCGCAAGAATCTCCTGGCTGAACGGGCGGAGCTGCGCGCCCGCGCCGACCAGCCGCTTGATCGCCGCCGGGTTCACGTAATCGTACTTCTGCAGCATGTCCGCGTCGGTCGCCTGCGCCGCGGTATGCAGCAGCGACTTGTAGGCGGCGGGAAGCTCCTCGTACTTGCCCTTGTTGAACATCAGGTGGACGGTCGGCCCGCCCTCCCAGAAGCCCGGATAGTAGTAGTAGGGCGCGACCTTGTGGAAGCCGAGCTTCTCGTCGTCATAGGGGCCGACCCATTCGGCTGCGTCGATCGTGCCCTTCTCCAGCGCCGGATAGACATCGCCGCCGGCAAGCTGCTGCGGCACCACGCCGAGCTTCTCCACGATCTTGCCGGCAAAGCCGCCGATGCGCATCTTGAGGCCGTTGAGGTCGGCCACCGTGTTGATCTCCTTGCGGAACCAGCCGCCCATCTGCACGCCGGTATTGCCGCCCGGCAGGCCGAAGAGGTTCTGCGTGGCGAGGAACTCGTTGAAGAGGTCGATGCCGCCGCCATGGTACTGCCAGGCGTTCATGCCGCGCGCGTTGAGCGCGAAGGGCACGGCCGCGCCCAGCGCATAGGTCGGGTCCTTGCCCCAGGAATAGTAGGCGACGGTATGGGCCGCCTCGACGGTGCCGGCGCCGGCGGCATCCGCCGCCTGCAGGCCGGGAACGAGCTCGCCGGCCGCGAAGACCTGGATCTGGAAATTGCCGTCCGTCGCTTCGGAAAGCATCTTGGAGAACACTTCAGCCCCGCCATAGATCGTGTCGAGCGATTTCGGGAAAGCCGAGGCGAGACGCCAGCTTATCTTGGGATTGGACTGGGCGATCGCCGGGGCGGCGAGCGCCGTCGCGGCTGCGGCGCCGGCGCCGGCTGCGCCGGCCTTCCTGAAGAATGTGCGGCGATCCATGCTGTGCTCCTCGATTTATGGAATCGGACCAGCCGAGATGCGGCAAGCGGACCGGGCCGGTCGATGGGGCTGGCACAATACAATCTCGTCGCGGCCTGTCCAGCATCCCGCCCGCCCGCCGCCACCGGGAAACAGGAAAAAAGAGCGGACGGGACAGTCCCTTAGACTATAGTCGAATGCGGACGGCCCGGACGCCGCGCCGGACCGGTCTCCGATGTGCAAGGCTTTGAAGCGGCGACAAAACTCTGTAGATTTGCATCGCCGCCCGATGGTCCCCATCTGCCGGCATGTCGTATCTCATCGGGATTCCCTATGATGCAGCCCCTCGTCGCCGTCTCGACCGACGTGAAGCAGTTCGAGAACTACACATGGCATGCCGCGCCGCGCCAGTATATCGAGGCGGCGATCGACGGCGCCGGCGTGTTCCCCGTGCTGGTGCCTTCCTTCGGCGACCGCCTCGACCTCGACTCCCTGCTCGACCGCGTCGACGGCGTGATGCTCACCGGCTCGAAATCGAACGTCCATCCCTTGCACTACGGCCGAGAGGCGACGGAGGCGGACGGTCCCTACGACCCCGACCGCGACGCCACCACCCTGCCGCTGATCCGCCGCGCCCTCGAGCGCGGCGTACCGCTGCTCGCCATCTGCCGCGGCATACAGGAGCTGAACGTGGCGCTGGGCGGATCGCTGGCGACCGAGATACAGGAGCGCGAGGGCATCATGGATCATCGCGCGCCGGTCTCCGACGATCAGGACGAGCGCTTCGCCATTCGCCAGACCGTGACCATCGCGCCCGGCAGTTGTCTTGCCGGGGTCTTCGGCGCGGGTGACATCATGGTGAATTCGGTGCACCGGCAGGCGGTCGATCGCCTCGGCGGCCGCCTCCAGGTCGAGGCCGTCGCCCCGGACGGCACGGTCGAGGCGGTGTCGGTCAAGGACGCGCCCGCCTTCGCCGTCGGCGTGCAGTGGCATCCCGAATACTGGGTGAAGGCGGACGGCAACTCGCGGAAGATATTCGCCGCCTTCGGCGACGCCGTACGCGACCATGCCCGCCTGCGAGCGCCGGCCCGGCAGGCGGCGGAATAGGTTTTCCCGCTTCCACCGGCGCCGCTTCCCGGATCAGCCTTTCCTTGCCGCGACGTGCGCCGTCTCCGGCACGGGCGTGATCGCCCGGTGCCGGGTGAACCACGAGACCAGATTGTCGACGCACAGATCCGCCATGGCGAGCCGCGTATGCACCGAGGCCGAGCCGACATGCGGCACCAGCGACGCGTTCGGCGCATCGAGCAGCGCCTGCGAGACGCGCGGCTCGTCGGCGAAGACGTCGAGGCCGGCGGCGGCGATCGTGCCGTTGGCGAGCGCCGCTGCCAGCGCCGCCTCGTCGACCGTGCTGCCGCGCCCGATATTCACGAAAACGCCGTTCGAACCGAGCGCCCTCAGCACCTCCGCGTTCACCGCCTTCGCCGTCGAGGCCGTACCGGGAGCGACCGAGATCAGCGTGTCCACGGCCTCCGCGAGGCCGGTCAGCGTCTCGTGATATTCGTAGCCGACGCCGGCGACGGGATTGCGGTTGTGATAGGCGACGGGCAGGCCGAACGCCTCCAGCCGCCGCGCGATGGCAAGCCCGATTCGCCCCATGCCGAAGATGCCGGCCTTGCGGCCGCGCAGGGTCAGCGGGGTGAGCGGAAACGGCCCCTCCTTCGCCCAGCGCCCCGCCCGCAGATAGTTTTCGGCGGCCGGCAGCTGCCTGACGGCATTGATGAGGATGCCGATCGCCGTGTCGGCGACCTCTTCCGTCAGCACGTCGGGCGTGTTCGTCACCATGACGCCCTTCGCGCCGGCATGGCGCGCGTCGACGGCGTCGTAGCCGACGCCGAAATTGGCGATCACCTCCAGGTTCGGAAGCGCGTCGATCAGGGCGGCCGGGACCTGCGTGGTCATGGTCGAGAGGCCGCGCACCTGCCCCGCGGACTCCGGCGTCAGCAGGGACGGATTGCCCGCCGGGATCTCCACACAGGCGAATTCGGACTTCAGCCGCTTGAGCACGTGCTCGTTGATGGCGCCGACCGCCAGGACCGTGATGGGTTTCGTCTGCTCTGTCATGGGAGGGTTCTCAGGAGTTTGTCGGGAAACGGATTCAGGTGCGCTCGACGGGGCGGCCCGTGGACTGCCGGATGTGCAGTTCCGGGCGGATGAGTTCGAGCGAGGTGTTGACGGCGACGCCGCCCAGCCGGTCGAGCAGCACGCGGGCGGCCCGCCGGCCGACCTCGCGCTGTCCGTTCCAGACCGTGGTCAGCGCAGGCGTCGCGATCGCCGCCTCCTCCAGGTCGTCGTAGCCGGTGACGGAGATGTCGACGCCCGGCTGGAGCCCGGCCCGGAAGATGCCGTTCATCAGCCCGATGGCCACCAGGTCGTTCCAGCAGACTGCGGCCGTCGGCTTGTCCTTCAGGGCGAGGAACTGGCTGGCGATCTCGAAGCCCGCCTGCTTGTTGCGCGGCCCCGGCAGCCGCCAGCCCGGCCTGACCTCCAGCCCCGCCGCCTCCATCGCGTTGACATAGCCCTGATAGCGGTCGCGGCCGGTGGAGGTCTGGTCGGTGCCGCCGATCATGGCGATGCGGCGATGGCCGAGCGAGATGAGATGGTTGGTGGCGAGACCGGTGCCGTAGGCGTCGTCGCCGCGGAAGGCCGGCACCTCCACGCCCTCGACCGAGCGCGCGATCAGCACGGCCGGCAGGCGGTTGTGCTCCGCCATCATGATGTCCTCCGGCGGCGTGCCGATGGCCGGCGACATGATGACGCCGTCCGCCCCCAATTGCAGCAGCGTGTCGATGAAGCTTCGCTGTTTCTCCAGGTCATCATAGTGGTTGGACAGGATGAAGGTCTGCCGGCCGCGGTCGAGCTCCATCTCGATGGAGCGCAGGATCTCGGCGTAGAACGGATTCATGATGTCGTGGACCACCACGCCGACGATGCCCGAGCGCTGCGTCCTCAGGCTGGCGGCGCGCCGGTTGTAGATGTAACCGATCTCACGCGCGTGCTCCTTGATCCTCTCGCGCGTCGCCTCCGCCACCAGAGGGCTGTCCCGCAGCGCCAGCGACACCGTCGCGGTCGAGACGCCGAGCGCGTCGGCTATGTCCGAAAGCTTGATTTTCTGAGCCAGATCGTCCTCCCGGCGGATGGCCTTTAAAGATTTAATTTGTTTATGCGACTCCGGCGGAAGCTCAAAGTTTTTTCGCAAGCTCCAGGGTTTCCGCGTCGAGGGCGGCGCGGTTGCGCACTCTCAGCCGTCTTTCGCGGTGGAGAATGTAGAAGCCGCTCGCCACGATGATCGCCGCGCCGATCAGCGTCCAGCGGTCGGGAAGCTGGTTGAAGATCAGCCAGCCGAAGCCGATCATCCAGACCATCTGCGAATAGGGATAGGGCGCCAGCGCCGTCGTGGTCGCCAGCCGGTAGGCCCTGATCAGCAGGTAGTGGCCGATGCCCCCGAACACGCCGGGCAGGAGGACGATGACCCAGTGCCAGGCATCCTGCGGCAGCGACAGCGGCAGCGCGAACATCGGCAGCATCAGGAAGACCGGCGCGAGCGCCGCGAACAGGATGAGGCTCTCCGCGCTCTCGCGCGCGCTCATCCGTCGCGTCATGATGACGTAGAAGCAGTTGGAGAGCATCGAGCCCAGCGCCAGCAGATGGCCCATGCCGAAGACGCCGACGCCCGGCCGCGTGATGACGATCACGCCGACGAAGCCCGCCAGGATGGCCAGCCAGCGCCGCCAGCCCGCCCATTCGCCGAGCAGCGGGCCGGCGAGCGCGGTGATCACCATGGGGCCGAAGAAATAGATCGACGTGGTTTCCGCCAGTTGCAGCGTGCGCAGCGCCAGGATGTTGCACATGGTCGAGCCGAACAGGAACATCCCGCGCAGCACGTGCGCGGCAAGGTTCCTCGGCAGGAAACGGGCCGGGTCGCGCCAGCAGCGCAGGAACAGGGCGACCACCACGATATGCATGGCAAAGCGCGCCCAGGTAACGAAGAGCGCCGAGACGCCGGCGAGGACGAGGTATTTGCTGCTCGCGTCGAGGAAGCTGAAGACAATATACGCCGAGATGATGAACGCGATTGCCGCCGGCGGCGTCGCGCTTTCGTCCGGCATCCTGGTGGCGTTCACTTCGGCGGCGCTGCTCGTATTCGTCTGCACCGTGCTTTTGCGGCAAGCGCGCCGCTGCGGCAAGCCGCAACATATCGCGGCGGCAGGGTGTCAAGCCGAATCGGCGGCCTGGGCCAATCCGTCCGGATGGCCGCCTATTCCTCGGCGTCGTCCTCGATCTCGGCGGCATCCGGCGAAAGGTTGCCCTCGATCCGCGCCAGCAGCTTGCCGAGCGCCTTCTGTTCCTTCTTGTCGAGCCCGCGGAACGCCTGCTTCTCCGTCTTGCGCACCGATTTCTCTATGGCGCGGATGGCGTCGCGGCCACGCTCGGTCAGGAAGACATGCGCCTGCCGCGCATCCGCGTCGGAGGAACGCTTGTCGAGGACGCCCTGCGCCTGGAGGCGATTGATCGTCTTGGTGATGGTCGGCGGCCTGACCCCGAGCCTGGCGGCGAGCTGTCCCGGCGTCTGTCCGTCGAGCTCGGAAAGGGCCAGCATGATCTGGTCCTGTCCCGCATAGAACCCATGGTCGAGCAGCCGCGACGCGAGCGCCGTCCGCGCCAGCCGGGCGGCGGACTGGAGCCGCGTCATCGTCGCACTTCGGTTCCACTTCGCCATTCGACACCCCTCGACCGGCAAGACCGATCCTGCCGCTTCAGTCCTGCGCCGGCAACCGGTCCCCCGGAGCGAGCCGAAATTTGCCGGCAATCGACCCGGCGGCTGGCTCATGGCAGACGGATATGACAGTGAAATGACAACGCGGCGCGATGTCAGCCGAGCAGCCGCCTTTCCGCCAGGTTGCGCATCAGCGCGCGCGTGCCGAACGTCCAGGGCTCGATCGCGTCGCAGCGGTCGACGACATTGACGAGCGTGCCGAGCTTCGGTGTGGAGATGGCGACCAGGTCGCCGATCTCGTGGGTGAAACCCTGTCCGGGCGCCTTGCGGTCCTTGACCGGCGCGAACATCGTGCCGAGGAAAAGCACGAATCCGTCCGGATACTGGTGGCTTTTGCCGATCGTCTGGCCGACGATGTCGGCCGGCGGGCGCGAGATCGCGCTCATCAGGCTCTCGCCGGCCAGTTCGAACCCGTCCTCGCCCCGGACCGACAGCGAGACCGCAGCGGCCTCCACGTCCTTCAGCGTGAAACGGTCGTCGAAGAGCCGGATGAACGGGCCGACGGCGCAGGCGCCGTTATTGTCCTTCGCCTTGCCGAGCAGCAGCGCGGAGCGTCCCTCGACGTCGCGCAGGTTGACGTCGTTGCCGAGCGTGGCGCCGCGGATCTCGCCCCGCGAATTGACCGCCAGCACGACTTCCGGCTCCGGATTGTTCCAGCTCGACATGGCATGGACGCCGACCCGCGCGCCGCAGCCGACGGAAGACATCGGCTGCGCCTTGGTGAACACCTCGGCGTCCGGCCCGATGCCGACCTCCAGATATTGCGACCAGAGTCCCTTCTCCTGCAGCAGCGCCTTGACCTTCGCCGCCTTCTCCGAGCCAGGCTGCACGCCGCGCAGGCTCTCGCCGACAATGGGCGCCAGATCCGCGCGGATCGCCGCCGCCCGCTCCGGCGCGCCCTTGGCGCGCTCCTCGATCACCCGCTCCAGCATCGAGCCGGCGAAGGTGACGCCCGCCGCCTTGACCGCCTGCAAATCGCAGGGCGCCAGAAGGCGACCGGCCGAGCCCCTGTCGCCGCCCTTGTCCAGGAAAGCATCGAGATCCCCGAGCGACGGCAGCCTCGACACGTCGCCGATGGCATCGGACGCCATTTCGAGAAGCTCCGACATGGTGGGCGCGACGGAGGAGAGGTCCCGCACGATCGTGCCGTCCACCACGACCGGGCACGGCCCGCCCCGCTCGTTCGACCAGACCCGCCCGACCAGCAGGCCCGGGCCGTCGCTCGGCAAGATGTCTTTCGCGGTGAGATGCAACTCGGCCATGATTCCTCCAGTTTCCGCAACGGTGCGTCGCTTCCCGCAATACTTGGTCGCGGCGGATGCCTCAAGAAGGCGATGCGGCGCATGGCGCTATTCTCGACCCGTGCAATCTCGCGCGGGCAGGCCTATATGGAGACCGCTTCCAAATTTCGAGATCGAGACCATGGCCGACGCTTCAGCCCATCAAATCCCCGTTACCGTGCTTACCGGCTACCTCGGCGCCGGCAAGACGACGCTGCTCAACCGCATCCTCTCCGAGGCGCACGGCAAGCGCTACGCCGTGATCGTCAACGAGTTCGGCGAGATCGGCATCGACAACGACCTGATCGTGGAGTCCGACGAGGAAATCTACGAGATGAACAATGGCTGCGTCTGCTGCACGGTGCGCGGCGACCTGATCCGCGTCGTGGAAGGGCTGATGCGCCGACCCGGCCGCTTCGACGCCATCGTGGTGGAGACGACCGGCCTCGCCGACCCGGTGCCGGTGGCGCAGACCTTCTTCATGGACGACGACGTGCGCTCCAAGACGAAGCTCGACGCCGTCGTCGCGCTGGTCGACGCCAAGCATCTGCCGCTCAGGCTGAAGGACTCCAGAGAGGCCGAGGACCAGATCGCCTTCGCCGACGTGGTCGTGCTCAACAAGACGGATCTGGTCACGCCGGAGGAACTGGCCAAGGTCGAGGCGACCGTGCGCACCATCAACCCGACCGCGCGCATCCATCGCACTGAGCGTTCCGGCGTGGATCTTTCGGACGTGCTCGACCGCGGCGCCTTCGACCTTTCCCGCGCGGTCGCGAACGATCCGCATTTCCTCGACGTCGACGAGCATGACCACGACGATCATATCTGCGGGCCGGACTGCGGCCACGATCATCATCACGACCACGGCCATCATCATCACGGCCATGGCGCGGCGTCGGACATCCACGACGTCACGGTGAAGTCCGTGTCGCTGCGCGCCGGCGAGATGGATCCGAAAAAATTCTTCCCGTGGATCGAGAAGGTGACGCAGACGCAAGGGCCGAACATCCTTCGCCTCAAGGGCATCATCGCGATCAAGGACGATCCCGACCGCTATGTCGTGCAGGGCGTCCACATGATCATCGAGGGCGACCACCAGCGCCCCTGGAAGGACGACGAGAAGCACGAAAGCCGGCTGGTCCTCATCGGCCGCGACCTCGACGAGGCGAAGCTCAGGCAGAGTTTCGAGGCCTGCCAGGCCAAGGCTGCGTGAGCCGCCTTCCGCGGCCGTGCGCCTCCTGACGGAGATGGCGGGCGAAAGCCTCGTCCGCGGCGACATCCTGCGGCTGGCGGACAATTACGATCTCGGCAGGGGCTCCGGCCCCGTCGACCTCATGGTCTACGACCCGCATGGCGAGGACGGGCTTGGCTTGATGGTCGTGTCTGGCTACAAGGCCGGGCTGACCTTCTGCATCTTTCCGATCGAAAGCAGTAATCCCGGCACGCGAAGCCTCGACGCCGGATGGCTGCTCCGCAACTGGGAGCATTGGTTTGTCTATACCTATCTGCACGACGCGCACGGCCGCCTCATGCCCCTGCCGGTCGAGGGAGCGCAGGTGCTCGGCTGGACGGAACGCGAGATAACGGTAAGGACGGATGCCCACAGTCGCCCCCCTCGACCTTGACGGTCATTGCCTTGCCGCCGGCTTTCTCGGCGACGTTCCCTTCTTCTGCGCCGCCGACGGCACGATCCACCGGCTCGACCACGGACACAAGCGCGAGACGGTGCATGACGGCCTGCTCTGCGCAGCGTTCGACGCCACGGCTGGCCGGCTCCTGACGGGCGGCGAGGACGGCAAGGTCGCCGTCACGAAAGCCGACGGCTCTTTCCAGATCGCCGCCGATGCCGGAAAAAAATGGGTGACGAGCGTCGCGGCCGGCCCGCAGGAGGCGCTCGCCTGGGCGGTCGGACGCACGGCCTTCTGCCGGCTGCCGGCTGGCAAGGCGAAGGAGTTTTCCCATCCGCGCTCGGTCGAGGGACTGGCCTTCGCGCCGAAGGGCATGCGCTTCGCCGTCGCGCGCTACAACGGCGCGACGCTGCATTTTCCCGCCGCCGAAGGCAAGCCGGCTGAGCTGGAATGGGCGGGTGCCCATACCGGCGTGACCTTCTCGCCAGACGGCGCCTTCCTGGTGACGACCATGCAGGAGAACGCGCTCCATGGCTGGAAGCTGGCGGACGGCAAGCACATGCAGATGCGCGGCTATCCGGCCAAGGTGAAGAGCCTGTCCTGGAACGCGAAGGGCCGCTGGCTGGCGAGCTCCGGCGCGCCGGCGGCGATCGTCTGGCCCTTCCAGGGCAAGGACGGCCCGATGGGCAAGGCGCCGCTGGAGCTCGGCACGCGCGGCAACATGATGGTGACGGCGGTCGCCTGCCATCCGACCGAGGAGATCGTCGCCATCGGCTATACGGACGGCATGGTGCTCGCCGCCCGCTTCGCCGACCAGAAGGAGGTGCTGCTGCGCCGCCCGGGCAAGGGCGCCGTCACCGCCATGGCGTGGGACGGCGAAGGCCGCCGCATCACCTTCGGCTCGGAAGCGGGCGACTGCGGGGTGATCGATGTCGCGGGGTGAGGAGCGGTTCGCGCAGCGAGCGAAAAGCCCCTGAATGGGGATTTTCGAGCGACGAACGCCCGGAGCCATAGCGAAGCGCGGGAGCCGCCGGCGACGCTCCCTTCATCCCTCCTTCCTCCTATTCCATGCCTCGTCGAAACCCGCATGCAGGCCGATTGCGGCCCCCGCCGCTTCCCCGCTACAATGGGCCGAGAGGGATCATGGACCATATAATGCAGCCTGCCGCCGGCGGCATATCGGAGAGCCGGATCGAGGCGCTGCGCGCCCGCGAGGCGGAGATCTTCCGGCAGCGCCGCCCGAAATCGGCGGCAAGGATCGCGAACGGCCTCGACGGCTATCTGGACGGCGTGCCGATGCACTGGATGCGCGACTGGCCGACGCCCTTTCCGATCATGGTTGAGCAGGCCAGGGGCGCGGTCATCCGCGACATCGACGGCAACCGGCTGGACGATTTCTGTCTCGGCGACACCGGCTCGATGTTCGGCCACTCGCCGCCCCCAGTGGCGCGGGCCATGCGTCGACAGGCGGGCCGCGGGCTCACCTACATGCTGCCTTCGGAAGACGCTGTCGTCGTCGGCCGACTTCTGAAGGAGATCTTCGGCCTGCCGCACTGGCAGATCGCCACCACCGCGACCGACGCCAACCGATTCGCGCTGCGCGTGGCGCGCGCCGTCACCGGGCGCGACAGGATCCTCGTCTTCAACGGCTGCTACCACGGCGCGGTGGAGGAGACGATGGTGCGCATCGTCGACGGCAGGCCGGTCAACCGGCCGGGCCTGGCCGGCGAGTTCCGCGACCTGACGGAGCGCACCAAGGTGGTCGAGTTCAACGACCTGCGGGCGCTGGAGGCGGCCCTTGCCGCGCGCGACGTCGCCTGCGTCATCACCGAGCCGGTGCTGACCAATTGCTGCATGGTATTGCCCGATCCCGGTTTTCACGAGGGCCTGCGCCGCCTCGCCCGAGAGACAGGCACGCTGCTTTTGATCGACGAGACGCACACCATCTCGACCGGGCTCGGCGGCTATACGCGCGTCCATGACCTCGATCCCGATCTCTTCGTGCTCGGCAAGCCGGTCGCAGGCGGCGTGCCGGCGAGCGTCTGGGGCATGAGCGAGGAGGTGGCGCGGCGCTGGCGCGCCTATCGCAACGCCAACCAGCCCGGCTATTCCGGCATGGGCACCACGCTCTCGGGGAATCCGCTGCAATTCGCCGCCATGCGCGCCACGCTGGAGGAGGTGATGACGGCGGACAATTACGCGCATATGGAGCGGCTGGCGGTCCGGCTGGAGGACGGTCTCGCGGCCGCCATCCGCCGCCATGCGCTCCCCTGGCACGTCGCCCGCGTCGGCGCCCGCGTCGAGTTCGTCTGCGCGCCCGGCCCGCTGAGGAACGGCGGCGAGGCCGAACATGCCCACAAGCCGGAGCTGGAAGCCGCGATCCATGTGGCGCTGGTCAATCGCGGCGCGCTGATCGCGCCCTTTCACAACATGATGCTGGTCTCCCCCGCCACCACCGAGCGGCAGGTGGACCGGCTGGTGAAGGCTTTCGGGGAGATCGCGGGAGAGCTGGCAGGATGAACGTAGTCGTGGAAGGCACCCCCCTCTGTCCTGCCGGACATCTCCCCCTCAAGGGGGGAGATCGGCAGCGTCAATATCCCCGCCGATTCTGCGGCGCTGGCGATTGGCGAAATCAGCGATTAAGGCTGATCTCCCCCCTTGAGGGGGAGATGTCCGGCAGGACAGAGGGGGGTGCCTCGCCAATCCGGCAGAGCCTTTCGTCATGACCTCTCCCTCCGGCTCGACGCTTGCGGAAGCGCAGGCATTCCTCGACCGCCATCCCGACATCGAGGCGGTCGATGTCGTGCTAACCGACACCAACGGCATCGGGCGCGGCAAGATCGTCCGCCGCCATGAACTGGAAGGCCTCTACAGGAACGGCCGGCATATGCCGATCTCCATCCTCGGCCTCGACATAACCGGCGAGGACGTCCACGAGACCGGCCTGATCTGGGATTCCGGCGACGGCGACCTGCGCGCCTGGCCGATTCCCGGCACGCTGGTGCCGCTGCACGGCACTGCGCCGCCGCGCGGTCAGGTGCTGATGGCCATGTACCATCTCGACGGAGCGCCGATGACGTCCGACCCGCGCCATGCGCTCGCCCGGCAGGTCGAGGCGCTGGCGGCGAAAGGGCTGCACCCGGCCGGCGCCTTCGAGCTGGAATTCTTCCTGCTCGCCAACGAGCGCGACGCGGACGGCCGCGCCCAGCCGGCCCGCGCCGTGCTGGACGGACGCGCCAGCGGCAAGACCGAGGTCTATTCGGTCGACCATCTCCACGGCATGGAGCCGCTCTTCTCCGACGTCTACGCCGCCGCGAAGGCGCAAGGGATTCCCGCCGAGACCGTGATCTCCGAATATGCGCCCGGCCAGTACGAGCTGACGCTGAACTACCGCAGGGACATGCTGCGCGCCGCCGACGATCTCGTCATGCTGAAGCGCATCGTCCGCGCCCAGGCCCGCCGCCATGGCGTGACCGCCTGCTTCATGGCCAAGCCGATCGAGAAATACGCCGGCTCGGGCATGCACCTGCACGTCTCGCTGCTCGACGGCAAGGGGACGAACGTCTTCACCGAGGAGACGGAAGGAACATGGTCGCCGCTCCTCCTCCACGCGCTGGGCGGGCTCGCCGCCACCATGGCAGAATCGATGCTTGTCTTTGCCCCGCACGCCAATTCCTGGCGCCGCTTCGTGGCGCAGTCCTACGCGCCGATCGCGCCGACCTGGGGCGTCAACAACCGCTCGGTGGCGCTGCGCGTGCCGGCCGGCGAGGCGAAGAACCGCCGCATCGAGCATCGCCCGTCGGGCGTCGACGCCAATCCCTATCTGGTCGCGGCGACCGTGCTCGCCGGCATCGCCAAGGGCATGGACGAGATGCTCGATCCCGGCCCGGAAATCTCCGGAAACGGCTATGAGGCGGCCGAAGCGCTGCGCGAAGCGATGCCGAGGGACTGGCGCTCGGCGATCGAGGCGGCCAAGGCCTCGGTCTTCCTGCGCGACGCGCTCGGACCCGACCTCCACCGCACCTTCACCGCGATCAAGGAGGCCGAATACCTGCGGGTGGCACGCACCGTCAGCGAGCTCGACTACCACCTTTACATGCACGAGGTGTGAGCTGGAGCGGGCTACGGCTCCAGCTCGACGTTCCAGTAGAGATAGTCCATCCAGCTTTCGTGCAGGTAGTTGGGCGGGAACAGCCTGCCGTTGTTGTGCAGATCGTGCACCGTCGGCTGATAGGGTTTCTGAAGCGGCCACATCCGCGCCTGCGCCGGCAGCAGACCGCCCTTCCTCAGGTTGCAGGGCGAGCAGGCTGCCACGACGTTCTCCCAGGTCGTCGCCCCGCCCATCCGCCGCGGGATGACGTGGTCGAACGTCAGGTCGTCGGGCGTGCCGCAATACTGGCACTGGAAGCGGTCGCGCAGGAACACGTTGAAGCGCGTGAAGGCGGGGTGCCGGGACGGCTTGACGTAGCTCTTCAGGCTGACGACCGAAGGCAGCCGCATCGAGAAGGATGGCGAGGAGACCGCATGGTCGTATTCTGCGACGATGTTGACCCGATCGAGGAACACCGCCTTGATCGCATCCTGCCAGGACCACAGCGACAGCGGATAATAGCTGAGCGGCCTGTAGTCGGCGTTCAGAACCAGAGCGGGCATCGCCTCGGGCGATACGTGAACCGTCACTCCAATAGCTCTCCCAGAGCATTTTCCGGCAGGACTTAATCGTCCTGCGCGGCGCAAATGCGACCAAGACAGGCATTCCGGGCACGGCACGATCCGGGAACCGGATCGCTTTTCGGAACCGCGCCCTGAAGGCGTCGAACCAATCGGCGCCTATAGTGTAAGCAGGAGATTGCAGGATTGTGAAGCCGCACGCGCGCCACAGGAAGCGCGAAAATTTGCGGGTTTCTACGCTTTTTCGAGGGTTTCCATCGTCGGCACGGCGTCCCTGCCCCGCAACTCGCGATAATAGGCCCAGAAGAGGCGCGAGGCGACGCCGCGCCACGGGGACCATGATTCGGCAAGCGCGGCGAGCGCCCTGTCACCCGGGCGCGGATCGATGCCGAGGGCATGCCCGACAGCGGTCTGCAACGCCACGTCCTTCGCCGGAAAGATGTCCGGATGCCCCGCCGAGAACAGCAGGTAGACCTCGGCGGTCCATGGCCCGATGCCGTGAACGGCGGTCAGCCGTCGCATCGCATCGCCCGCCTCCAGATGCACCAGCGCCTCGAGGTCGAGCCCCTCCGCCACGGCCTGCGACAACGCCAGAAGCGCCCGCTGCTTCGGCCGCGACAGCCCTACCTCCCGGAACAGCCGGTCCGGCGCGCCGAGCAGGGTTTCGGGCGCCAGCGGATCGGCCAGCCGCCCGAGGCGGCCGAGGATCGCATCGGCGCTGGCGCGCGAAATCTGCTGCGACACGACGATGGAGACGAGGCTGGCGAAGCCCGGCGGCGACAGCCTGAGCGGCACCTCGCCGGCCCGCGCCACGACCGCGGCGAGACGCGGATCGAGCGCCTGAAGCGCCTCGATGCCTTCGAAAATATCGGAAACCGTCACGATTCTGCGCATCGGCAGCCTTGTTCACGCCGGACGGCCAAAGTAGCAATCGCAAAACAAGTGCAAGGTCCCACATCCCGCCACATGGTGACACAGCCGGTCTTCCGCTTCGCTCCGAGTTCCAACGGGGCGCTGCATCTCGGCCACGCTTTGTCGGCCATGCTGAACGCGCGCATGGCGAGGGCGGCCGGCGGGCGCTTCCTGCTGCGCATCGAGGACATCGACCCGGAGCGCTGCACGCCGGCCCTGGAGGCCGCGATCTACGAGGATCTGCGCTGGCTCGGGCTCGACTGGGAGGAACCGGTGCGGCGCCAGTCGGAGCACCTCGCCGAATACGAGGACGTACTGAAGAAGCTGGTCCGCGAGGAGCTGGTCTATCCGGCCTTCATGAGCCGGGGCGACATACGCGACCACATCGCGCAGGCCGGCGAGCGCGCCGGAAACTGGCCGCGCGACCCGGACGGCGTGCCGCTTTACCCGCCGGTCGACCGCCGTCTCTCGAATCGCGAGCGGCGGCGGCGCATCGAGGCCGGCGCGCCCTTCGCCTGGCGGCTGGATGTCGAGGCGGCGCTGGCGCGGGTGGCGCGGCCGCTGGCGTGGACGGAATTCGCCGACGAAAGGCTGGCCGCCGCCTCTCCGGTCGAGGCAAGGCCGCAGGACTGGGGCGACGTGGTGATCGCGCGCAAGGACGTGCCGACGAGCTACCACCTTGCCGTCGTGCTCGACGATGCCCTGCAAGACGTCACGCACGTGGTGCGCGGGCGCGACCTCTTTCACGCGACCTCGGTGCAGCGTCTCCTGCAGGCGCTGCTCGGCCTGCCCGAGCCCGCCTACCACCACCATCGCCTCGTCGAGGGCCCGGACGGGCGCAAGCTGTCGAAAAGCGCGCGCGACGCCGGGCTGTCGGCCCTCCGCGCCGCGGGAAGGACGCCCGATCAGATCGCGCGGATGATCGGCCTCGACCCCGAAGAGTGAATCCGCCCGTCAATTGTTAACAAGCAGAGGTCGGGATTCATCCTTTCTTGAGAGGCCCCGGCTATATGTGGGGCAACCAAGCCGGTTCATGTCTTGAAAGCGGGTATGGAAGGCCGCCCCATGAAGCCACTCCTCAGGCGCTTTGCCGCAGACGAAAGCGGCGCGACCGCCATCGAATACGCACTGATCGGTACGCTGGTAAGCGTCGCCATCGCGATGTGGGCGGAGGTGATCGGCTTCAAGCTCAACAACGAGTTCACGGACATCTCGACGAAATTCCGTTCCAACTGATCCCGCCGGATGGCCGCCGACGTCTCCGCACCCGGCGTTTCCTCTTGACAGGCATGACTTCCCGCGCCAGCGGCTGACGCGTCTTGTCGCCGAGGAATCCGAGAAATGTCGCTGGCGTCGCGATCGATACCCGCTACCTTCGTGGTGCTGTGGGCGTCCGGCTTCATCGGCGCCCGCTACGCGATGCCGTGGTCGGAACCTTTCACCTTCCTTTCGGCCCGCTTCATCCTGGCGGCGGCCATCCTGCTCCTGCTGGCGCTCCGGCTTGCCGGACCGCTGCCCACGCGCCGCCAGGCGCTGCATTGCATGGTCGCCGGCGTGCTGATGCATGGCGGCTATCTGGGCGGCGTGTTCTGGGCGATCAGGGCCGGCATGCCGGCTGGCATCTCCGCGCTGATCGTCGGCCTTCAGCCGCTGATCACCGCGATCCTCGCCGGACGGCTGCTCGGCGAGCAGGTCATGCCCCGCCACTGGGCGTGGTTGGGAACGGGCTTCGTCGGCGTCGTCGTCGTCCTCTGGCCGAAGCTCGGCATAGCGGCGGATGCGATCGCGCCCGCAGCACTTGCCGCCGCGGTCTGGGCCGTCGTCGCGATGAGCCTCGGCACCGTCTGGCAGAAGCGCTTCGTGAGCCGTGTGGACATGTATTGGGGGGCGATCTCCCAGTATATCGGCGGCGCCGTGCCGATGATCCTCGGCTCGCTCCTCTTCGAGACGCGAACCATGGTGT
The DNA here is from genome assembly GCA_017305925.1 of Hyphomicrobiales bacterium. GTDB lineage: Bacteria > Pseudomonadota > Alphaproteobacteria > Rhizobiales > Rhizobiaceae > Arvimicrobium. Next base: position 17,180 of record JAFKJW010000070.1, read on the forward strand.
GGACCGGCGAGTTGATCTTCGCCCTGGCGTGGCTGGTTCTGGTTCTGTCGATCGGCGCGATCTTCCTTCTGATGGTGATGATCCGCGACGGCGACATGGCCAAGGTCGCCTCGCTGTTCTATCTGGTGCCGGCCGTCACGGCGGTGATGGCCTATTTCCTCTTCGGCGAGGAGCTGTCGCCCGTGCAGATCGCCGGCATGGCGATCGCCGCGGTCGGCGTCGGCCTGGCGACGGCTCAGCCGCCGACGCGGGCGCGCGCGTCGAGATAGCGCCGGATCGCCGCGTTGAGCTCGCCGCCCAGGATGAAGATGATCGAGACGATGTAGAGGAACACCACCGCGATCATGATCGAGGCCAGCCCCGCATAGGTCGTCACATAGGACGAGAAATTATCGAGATAGGTGGCGAAGATCGTCGAGCCGACGAGCCAGCCGATCAGCGTGAAGATGATCCCGGGAACGATGTCGAGCAGCGGCCGCTTGCCGTCCGGCAGCCAGATATGCACCGCGATGAGGCCGAGCACGATCACCATGGAGGCAATGGCGAAGCGCCAAACCGTGATCGTGCCCATATAGGGCTGGATCCACACGAAGCGCGACTCCAGGAAACGCGCGATCAGCGGCGCGAAGACGAGCAGCACGCTGATCGCCACGAAGCCGACGGTGGCGATGATGACGAAGCCGAGGCTCTGCGTGCGCCGCCGCCAGATCGAGCGCGTCTCCACCACGCGGTAGGCGCGGTTGAGCGAAGTGCGCAGCGCCTCGATGCCGTTCGACGCGAAATAGAGCGCGAGCGCGGCGCCGTAGGTCAAAAGGTCGCCGCGCTGGATGGTCAGCACGTTGACGACCTCCCGCGCGATCGGCTCGGCGATCTGCTCAGGCCATGTATCGAAGACCAGGTGCACGGCGGTGTCGGAGAAGGCCTGCGCGCCGAGGAAGCTCGCCAGCGTCGTTGCGAAGATGAGGAACGGGAAAAGCGCCATGAGGGCCGAGATGGCCAGGTAGCTCGCCATGGCCCAGCCGTCATCGTCGTTGAAATGCGTGGCGACGTCCCAGATCACACGTTTGAGCGCGACGATGTTGCGCATGGGTCTCCATCAATCCGCCCGGTCTCGCCCGGAGCATCTCCCCTGCGGCTCTTTAACCCGGCGGCCGCGCCCATGGGAACCCCGCGGGGCGGACGGACGGGCGCCTGCCGCATGCGCCATCGCGTCACGCAAGGCGGCTGGCGCGGCGGCGCCATTGTGTGTTGTAGTGTCCGGCACGATTCCGGCGCGGCCGCCGCGCCGCCCCTTCCTCAGGAGCAGTCCCGGACATGGCAACGGTTTTCAACATCCTCGCGATCATCGTCATGGTCGCCGTTGTCGCCGTGCTGATCCGCGGCCTCGTCAACCTGATGAAGGGCGGCTCCGGCAACGTCTCGAACGAGCTGATGCAGATGCGCGTGCTGCTGCAGTTCATCGCGCTCTGCCTCATCCTGCTCGCCGTCTACTTCAACCGCCATTGAGCCGGGCGCGATGGTCAAGCTGAACAAGATCTACACGCGCACCGGCGACAAGGGCACGACCGGCCTCGGCAGCGGCGAGCGCCGCTCGAAGGCCGATCTCAGGGTGGAGGCCTACGGCACGGTCGACGAGGCGAATGCCTGCATCGGGCTGGCGCGCCTGCACACCGGTGCGTGGCCGGCGATCGACGCGATGCTCTCGCGGATGCAGAACGACCTCTTCGACCTCGGCGCCGATCTGTGCGTGCCCCCGTCGGACAAGCCGCTGGACTACGAGCCGCTGCGGATCGTGACGGCGCAGGTGAAGCAGGTGGAGGCCGACATCGACCTCTTGAACGCGAAGCTGCATCCGCTGAAGTCCTTCGTCCTGCCGGCCGGCTCGCCGGCCTCCGCCCATCTCCACCTCGCCCGCACCGTCGTGCGCCGCGCCGAGCGCCTGATGGTCGCGCTGGCCGAGCGCGAGGCCGTCGGGGCCGAGGCGCTGCAATACGTGAACCGCTTGTCGGACTTCCTGTTCGTCGCCGCCCGCGCCGTCAATGACAACGGAAACGCCGACGTGCTATGGATCCCCGGAAAGAGCCGCCAGGGATAGGCCGTTCCGCGGGGCCGGCGTCTGTCGTGGAGCAGGGGAGGCTCTTGGATGTTCATTCCGCTGCATGACGCCAACCGGCTGAGGCACATTCGCTTCCAGTACGTGACGGTCGGCCTGATCGTCGTCAATTTCATCGTCTTCGCCCTGACGTGGTTCGGCACCGAGAACGTGCAGGTCGCCGCGATCCTCGGGCTCGGCTACATCCCTTCCGTCGCCTTCGACAATGCCGAACTGCCGCCCGAATACATGCTGGTGCCCGAAACCCTCACCTATCTGACCTATTCCTTCCTGCACAACGACATCTGGCACATCGGCGGCAACATGCTGTTTCTCTGGGTGTTCGGCGACAATGTCGAGGACGCCATGGGCCACGTCCGGTTCCTGGTCTTCTATCTCGCCTCCGCCGCCGGCGGCGCGCTGTTCCACGGCCTGGTCGCGCCCGTCTCGCAGGCGCCCCTCATCGGCGCGTCCGGCGCCATAGCCGGCGTGGTTACGGCCTACCTGATGCTGCATCCGCGGGTGAAGATCTGGGTGCTGGCCTTCGGCCGCATTCCGCTGCGCATTCCCGCCTACATCACGCTTGCGCTGTGGATCGCCTTCCAGTTCGTGATGTTCGCAATGGGCGGCGAGGAGCAGATATCGTGGGCCTGCCATATCGGCGGCATCGTCACCGGCGCCATCCTCGTCCTTCTGCTGAGGCGGCGAGGCGTGCCACTCTTCGGCAGGTGCGAGGCGGCGGAACGGCCGGCGGAAGTCTCCTCGCCCTCGCCCTGGGGACGGCAATGATCCGCCGCCTCCCCGCCTCTACCGCCCTGCCTGAAGCATCCTGACGACGGTCCGAACGCATGTCCTCTTCCGCCAACCCGCTGCGCGGCCCGCTGTTCATGATCATCGCGACGGCCGCCTATGCCACGAACGACACGCTGATGAAGATCGCCGCCGACGCCCTGCCGCCGTTCCAGGTGCTGACGATGCGCGGCATCGCCGCTCTCGCATGGGGTCTGCCGCTCACCTTGGCGCTCGGCTATGGCGGCAGGCTGCCGCTGATGTTCGCGCCCGCCGTGCTGGCGCGCAACGCCGCGGAGACGGCCGCCGTCCTCTGCTACATCGTGGCGCTGGCCAAGATGCCGATCGCGGACGTGATCGCGCTGATGCAGGTCGCTCCTCTGATCGTCCTGATCGGAGCCTCGCTCTTCCTGCGCGAGCCGATCTCGCGCTTTTCCATGGCCATGATCGCCGCCGGCTTCGCGGGCGCGCTGATGGTCGCGCAGCCGGACGGCGCCATATCCGTCTACGCGCTGCTGGCGCTCGCCAACGCCGTCTTCGGCGCGGTGCGCGATCTTGTGGGCCGCCGCATCGGCGCGCAGGTGCCCGGCATGATCGTGGCACTGTCGGCCGTCATCGTCGTGCTGGCCGGCGCGACGGTCGCCCATCTTCTGAGCGAGACCTGGACTCCGCCCGGCTCCAGGCAGATCCTCCTGCTGGCCGGATCCGGCTTCTTCCTGATTTTCGGCCACCTGTTCCTTTTCCTGTCCTACCGCGTCGGCCACACGGCGACGGTCGCGCCCTTCTTCTATTGCTTCGCGCTCTGGGGCGTCATTTCGGGCATCTTCGTGTTCGATGAAATCCCCAATGCGGTGGCGATCGCCGGCATCCTGCTGATCGCCGTCAGCGGCGTGCTGATCGTGGTGATGCGTGGACGCAGACGCGTGTCCGTACCTGCGACATGAAAGCTGTTTTCAACCGATTAGCCGTGTCTTCACCGTATTGACGTTCCGGCCGGTGCTAACTACGGTCCCGCGCGCTTCCGGCAGGCTGCGGCGATGCGGCGCGGCGGAACGACGATGACGATTTTCCGCCGGAAACGCCGGCGACCGGCAGGTTGCGGGCCAGCCCATCGCCAGGCCGGGCATCCACCGAGCAGCATTTGGAAGGATAAGGCAAAGATGAAGGTCCTGGTGCCTGTGAAGCGAGTTGTCGACTACAACGTCAAGATCCGCGTGAAGGGCGACGGATCCGGCGTCGAGCTTGCGAATGTGAAGATGTCGATGAACCCCTTCGACGAAATCGCGGTGGAAGAGGCGATCCGCCTGAAGGAGGCCGGCAAGGCCGAGGAGATCGTCGTGGTGTCGATCGGCCCGGCTCAGGCGGCCGAGACGCTGCGCACCGCGCTCGCCATGGGCGCCGACCGCGCGATCCTTGTGAAGGTGGACGAGCAGGTCGAGCCGCTCGGCGTCGCCAAGGTCCTGAAGGGCGTGGTCGAGGCCGAGAAGCCGGGCCTCGTCATTCTCGGCAAGCAGGCGATCGACGACGACGCCAACCAGACGGGCCAGATGCTTGCCGCGCTGCTCGGCTGGGCGCAGGGCACGTTTGCCTCGAAGATCGAGCTGGCCGGCGACAAGGCCAAGGTGACGCGCGAGGTCGACGGCGGCCTGCAGACGATCGAACTGAAGATGCCGGCGATCGTGACGGCCGACCTTCGCCTCAACCAGCCGCGCTACGCCTCTCTGCCCAACATCATGAAGGCGAAGAAGAAGCCGCTGGACGAGAAGGCTCCCGCCGACTTCGGCGCCGACGTGAAGCCGCGCCTGAAGGTCCTGAAGACCGAGGAGCCGGGCGGCCGCAAGGCGGGCGTCAAGGTGGGCTCGGTGGCCGAGCTGGTCGACAAGCTGAAGAACGAAGCCGGAGTCCTGTAAGGATTTGGGTGCGTCCTTCGAGGCTCGCGGAGCCTGTCCTCGGGCTTGCCAAAGGCAAGATCCGGGGGCCCGCACCTCAGGATGAGGACCGTGGGTGCAAACCGCCCTCACCCTGAGGTGCGAGCCAGCAAGACGCAGGAAAAAGAGAATTCAAACCCGGCGGGCGAGCCTCGAAGGACGCACCGGGGGTCCTGAGAAAGGAAATTCGAGATGGCAATTCTTCTGATCGCCGAACATGACAATGCGACGCTGTCGGACCAGACGGCGAAGGCGCTGACGGCCGCGCTGAAGATCGGCTCGGACGTGGACGTGCTGGTCGCCGGCAAGGGCGCGAAGGGCGCCGCCGACGCCGCCGCGAAGCTGAAGGGCGTGCGCAAGGTGCTGCTCGCGGAGGCCGACGAACTGGTCGAGCGTCTCGCGGAACCGCTCGGCGCGCTCATCGTATCGCTTGCCGGCGATTACGACGCGATCGTCGCGCCGGCCACGGCCACGGGCAAGAACGTGATGCCACGCGTGGCCGCGCTTCTGGACGTGGCACAGGTGTCGGAGATCGTCGAGGTCGTGTCGCCCGACACCTTCAAGCGGCCGATCTATGCCGGCAACGCCATCCAGACGGTGCAGACGGGCGAGCCGAAGAAGGTGATCACGGTGCGCACCGCCTCCTTCCAGGCCGCCCCGGAAGGCGGCTCGGCCGCTGTCGAGGCCGTAGCCGCGGCACCCAACCCCGGCCTGTCGTCCTTCGTGGAGAACCGGCTGTCGGACAGCGACCGGCCGGAGCTGACGTCGGCGAAGATCATCATCTCGGGCGGCCGGGCGCTTGGCTCTGCGGAAAAATTCCAGGAGGTCATCCTGCCCGTCGCCGACAAGCTGGGTGCCGCAGTCGGCGCTTCGCGCGCGGCCGTCGACGCCGGCTACGCGCCGAACGACTGGCAGGTCGGGCAGACCGGCAAGGTGGTCGCGCCGCAGCTCTACATCGCCTGCGGCATCTCCGGCGCCATCCAGCATCTGGCCGGCATGAAGGACTCCAAGGTCATCGTCGCCATCAACAAGGACGAGGAAGCCCCGATCTTCCAGGTGGCCGACTACGGCATCGTCGGCGATCTCTTCACAATCCTTCCGGAGCTTGAGAAGGCGCTGTAGCGGTCCCTCCGGTACCGAAAATCGTCAAAGGGAGGCTCGGCGCCTCCCTTTTTCTTGCCCGGTATTCAGCGGATTTCGGGATCGGGCTTGAGCGGCATGTCGTCGCGCAGGGGCACGGTCTGCCGTTCGATCATGCGATGGACGCGCGGGGCCTCCGGCCCGCGATGCAGCTTGAGCAGCCTTTGCGAGACTTCGGAGTCGGCCTGGGTGCGCCGCTGATGGTGGCGCAGGTACTCCACCCAGGTCGGGACATGATAGCTCTCGGTCCATATTTCGGGGTTTTCGAGGTCGCGCAGCAGCACCCACTGGCGCGCCCCGTCGCGCAGCCGGATGCGGCGGCGGTCGGTCATGGCGCCGAGGAAGGCCGGCACGTCCTCCTGGGCGATTGTGAAGTCCACCATGATCATCACCGGGCCGCTGCGCGCCTTCAGGTCGAGCCGGAGGCGCGGCTCGCGGAACTCGTCGGCGGGATCGAGGTTGAGGTCGCTGAATTCCGGCAGCCGGTAGCGCATGCCGGCCAGCGCCGCCAGCACGAGCGCCAGCGCCGAGCCGGTCAGCGCCATGTCGACGCCCCACACCTCGGCGATCTCGCCCCATAGCCAGCTTCCCGCCGCCATGCCGCCGAACGTGGCGGTCTGGTAGAGCGCCAGCGCGCGGCCCACCACCCAGCGCGGCGTCGAGAGCTGCACCGTCACGTTGAAGAGCGAGAACGACAGCACCCAGCAGGCGCCGGCGGGCATGAGCAGCAGGTGGCTCAGCCAGATCTGCCGGCTGAAGGCGAGAGCCACGCAGCTCGCCGCGAAGCCGACGCAGGCCCAGCGCACGATCGCCTCGTTGCTCAGCCGCTCGCGCACCCGCCCGTTGAGCGATCCGCCGGCGATCGCGCCGATGCCGAAGCAGCCGAGCAGCGTTCCGTAGGTGAAGGCGCTGCCGCCGAGCGGGCCGGCCGCGATCACCGGCATGAGGGCGAGGATCGACACCGCCGCAAGGCCGAAAAGCGCGCCGCGGAACAGCACCGCGACGAGGTTCGGCGACATGGCGGTGTAGCGCAGCCCCGCCGCCACCGCGCTGCCGAAACTCTCGCGCGGCAGCCTGCCGGCCGCGACCGGCGGCTTCCACCGGACCAGCGCGACGATCAGCGCGACGTAGCTGGCGGCATTGACGACGAACGCCGCCGCCGCTCCCGCCGCCGCGACGATGATGCCGCCGATCGCCGGGCCGATGCTGCGCATCAGGTTGAAGCCGACGCTGTTCAGCGTGACGGCCGAGGGCACGTCCTCGCGCGGCACGACGTCGCCGAGCGAGGCCTGCCAGGACGGGTTGTTGAGCGCCGTGCCGCTGTCGATGGCGAAGGTGAGCAGGAGCAGCGAAACGGGCGTCAGCCAGCCCTGGTAGGTGAACACCGCCAGCGCGACCGAGGCGGCCATCATCAGGCTCTGGGCGACGATCATGATGGTGCGCCGGTCGAAATTGTCGGCAAGCGCGCCCGCCGGCAGCGAGAACAGCATGATCGGCAGCGTGGCGGCCGCCTGCACGAGCGCGACCATGCTCTTCGAATCGGTGATGGTGGTCATCAGCCAGCCTGCGCCGATGCCCTGGATGATCCCGCCCAGGTTCGAGATCATGTTCGCCGTCCACAGCGTGCGGAAATTGGCGTGGCGCAGCGGCGCGAGGGTCGAGGTGCGCTTGAGCAAGATCGGGCGTCTCTCTGGTCCTGGTCTGCGTCGCGGGAACCGGCGGCCCGTCGCCAATACCCCACCGGCGGCGGGCTGCCAATCGCCTCCCGTTGCCCGGCCTTTTAGCCGGCATTTTGACTTCGCGGCGGCGCGCGGGCAAAATTGTCGAGATCAGGCTGGACGGAAACGCGGCGCTCTTCTAGTGTGCGCTGCACAATAATGGGCGGGAACCGCCCCGACGGGATACGAGATGAAGATCGAGACGGTTGGTATCGTCGGCGCCGGGCAGATGGGCGGCGGCATCGCGCATGTGTCGGCGATGGCCGGCTACAAGGTTCTGCTCTACGATCTTTCCCCGGAGCGGATCGAGAAGGGCATCGCCACGATCAGCGGCAACATGGCCCGCCAGGTATCCTCCGGTAAGCTCGACGACAAGGTGCGGCAGGACGCGCTGGCGAAAATCTCGGCCGCGCCCGAGATGCAGGATCTCGCCGGAGCCGACCTCGTGATCGAGGCCGCGACCGAGGACGAGACGATCAAGCGCAAGATCTACGCCCAGCTCTGCCCGAAGCTCAATCCCGAGGCGGTCCTCGCCACCAACACCTCGTCCATCTCGATCACCCGGCTCGCCGCGCAGACCGACCGTCCGGAACGCTTCATCGGCATCCACTTCATGAACCCGGTGCCGGTGATGAAGCTGGTCGAGGTGGTGCGCGGCATCGCGACGGAGGACGTGACCTTCGAGGCGGCGAAGGCTTTCGTCAACAGCCTCGACAAGACGATCACCGTGGCCGAGGATTTCCCCGCCTTCATCGTCAACCGCATCCTGCTGCCGATGATCAACGAGGCGATCTACACGCTTTACGAGGGCGTCGGCACGGTCGAGGCGATCGACACGGCCATGAAGCTCGGCGCCAACCATCCGATGGGGCCGCTGCAACTCGCCGACTTCATCGGTCTCGACACCTGCCTGTCGATCATGCAGGTGCTGCATGACGGCCTGTCGGACTCGAAATACCGCCCCTGCCCGCTTCTGGTGAAATATGTCGAGGCCGGCTGGCTCGGCCGCAAGGCCGGCCGCGGCTTCTACGATTACCGCGGCGAGCACCCCGTCCCGACGCGCTGAGGCTGCGGGCATTCGGGCACGCCGGCGACAGCGTCGGCGTTCAGGCATGGATCCTCGGATCGCGCTCCCGCTTCGCGGTCGCTTGT
>JAFKJW010000071.1 GCA_017305925.1 Hyphomicrobiales bacterium
CCTCGAAGCCGGCCTCTGCCTCTATGGCAACGACATCGACCAGACGACGACGCCGATCGAAGGCGCGCTCGAATGGGCGCTCCAGAAGGCCCGCAAGACGGGCGGCGCCCGTGCTGGTGGCTTTCCAGGCGCAAGCCGTATTCTCGGCGAACTAGATGGCGGCACCACGCGCCGCCGCGTCGGCCTGAAGCCTGACGGCAAGGCGCCGGTACGCGGCCATGCCAAGCTTTATGCCGATGCCGAGGGCAAGAGCGAAATCGGCGAAGTTACCTCGGGCGGCTTCGGCCCGAGCGTCGAATCCCCCGTTGCCATGGGCTACGTGCCGACCGATTTCACCGCGCCCGGCATCACCGTTTACGCTGAAGTGCGCGGCAAGTACCTGCCGGTCGTCGTCAGCGCCCTGCCTTTCATCAAGCCTACCTACAAACGTTGAACGTCTTTTCCAGAGAGGATTACCCATGCTGAAATTCACCGAAGAACATGAGTGGCTGAAGGTCGAAGGCGACGTAGCAACGGTCGGCATCACGGCGCATGCCGCCGAGCAGCTCGGCGACCTCGTTTTCGTGGAACTACCTGAAGTCGGCGCCAGCTTCTCCAAGGGTGGCGACGCGGCAACCGTCGAATCCGTCAAGGCGGCCTCCGAGGTCTATTGTCCGCTCGACGGAGAGATTACCGAAGTCAACGAAGCCATCACGGCCGATCCGGCCCTCGTCAATTCCGACCCGATGGGCGCTGGCTGGTTCTTCAAGCTCAAGCTGAAGAATATCAGCGATCTTGATGGTCTTCTTGATGAATCCGGTTACAAGGAGCTGATCGGATAATGACGACGCCTACAGAATTTACATTCACCGACTACCAGCCCTACGATTTCGCCAATCGCCGCCAGCGTTGCAAGGTAGGCATTGAGACCGAAACTGCCGATCTCCCCCCGTGTGGGGGAGATGTCCGGCAGGACAGAGGGGGGCGCGAAGGAACTCGACCCCAACGGGGTGCGCTACTTCGATACGAAGCAGCTGCCGCCCGCGGCCTTGTACTTCTCGCAAAGGCTGATGGCGTCGTTGCGGCTGCCGGCCGGGACGCGCACCCGCCAGAACGTTCCCTTGCCGGCGATCTCGGCCTTGACGATGCTCGGGCTGCGGCCGCCGAGCACGCCCGCATAGCGGCGGGCGAGAGCCTCGTAGCTCGACTGGGCGGCGGCCTGCGTCGGCTGCGAGGCGATCTGCACGGACCACGACCCCGCATTCGCGGCAGGCGCCTCGGCCGCGGCCACCTGCTGCGGCTTGACCTCGCCGACGATCTCGATCGGCTGCTCGGCCGGGCGCGAGGGCGCGACGGGACCTGCTTCCGGCACCGAGGCCCCCGCCGCCTTCGCCTTTCCGCCCGAGGCCTGCTTCGCCTTCTTCGAGGCTGCGGTTTCCGCGGCGGGACCGGTCTCGTCGGCGGCCTGCCCGGCGGCGATCTGCTCCAGCGTCTCGCCCTGCGGCTGCGACAGGGCCGGCTTGGTCAGCGACTTCGCCGCCGTCGCCGCTTCCGACGCCTCGTTCGCGGCGGGCGGCTCGGCGCGGGCCACCAGCGAGCCATCCGGCTTGACGATCATCGTGCGCACCTTGCGCGGTTCGACCGCGACGGTCTCGTCCGCGGCCTCGGCCGGCACGTCGGCCGCGGCGGCCGCCTCGATGCGGTCCTCGCCCTTCGGTGCGGCGGACAGGTCGGCATCGTCGATATCGTCGGTTTCGTCGACCGGCGGCGGCAATTCGTCGGGGAATTTCGAGGCGACGTCGACGGGCTCCTCCTCGGTCTGGATCAAGGCCGACTGGCTGGGCTGGTCGGCCTTTGCGCCGGCGGCCCGATCGAAGACGCTGCTGTCCTGATTCGGGATGGCGGCGCCGCCGGGATTGGTCGGCTTCACCTTGACGGGATCGGTGTCGGCCTTGATCAGCGCGGGCTCGCGGGAGGCGACACCGCCGCCGGACAGGGCGAAGGCGCCGACCAGCCCGACCACGGCGAGACCGCCGACCACCGAGGCGATCATCAGGCCGCGCCGGCGCGGCGGGCGATCGGCGGCGGCAACGTCCTCGGCGAAATCCAGGTCGTCCTCCGGATCGCGCTCGACCTCGAACTCCGAAGCCGGATCCTGGTAGAGCGGAACGCGGCGCACGACATGGATGTCGTTGCGGCTGCGGCCTTTCGGCAGCGCGGCAGCCGCAAAGGGCATGTCCGCGAGGCCGCTGCCGGGCTGAAGCGGCGCCTCATAGGCCGAGTCGAGATCGAAATCGTTCGCGCCCGCCGGGGCGGACGCCGCCTGGATCGTTTCCATGACGGGCTCGCCGAAGGCGGCGGCCAGCTCCGCGTCGAGATCGTCGAAAACGGGCGCGGGTTCCTCGCCGTAATCGACGTCGGGGATGTCGAGATCGTCCGCCAGGGCGACGGCGGTTTCCGGGACGTCCATCGTGTCGATGTCGAGGATCTCGGCGGCGTTTCCGGCTTCCGCAACCGCCTGCCCCTCCACAGCCTGCTCCGGTTCGGTCCGGACGGGCTGGTCGTAATCGCGCACCATGGCGGCCAGTTCCGCGATCGCCTCGTCGATCTCGGACTGCGCGACGGATTCCTCTTCGACGGAGGCCTCCGCCGCACCGGCGGGGCCGAAGATCGGCTGCCAGCCCGGCGCGGGCGCGGACGATGCCTGCGGATCCGGCGAAACGGCCAGGCCGTCGTCCGCAGCCGCCGCGTCGAAGCTGGCGGCGGACGGATCGGGGCCGAAAATGTCGAAATCGCCTGCCGGGGCGTCTTCGCGGACATTGCCGGAGGCGGCCGGAGCGGCCTCTTCATAGGCATAGGCGGGCTCGGAAACCTCGGAGGTGCTGAAATCCATGTCGACATCGGCCATCGCCATGTCGAAGTCCTGCGCGAACTCGTCGGCGTCCGTGGATGCCGCGACTTCCTGCTGGGCAGCCTCCGCTTCGTAGGCGTACGCCTCCGGTTCGGCCTGCTGCCAGTCCCCGCCCGCGCCGGGTTCTTCTCCGGCAGCGAAGCTTCCGGACAGCGCGCCTTCCAGGTCGTCCACGAGGGCGTGGTCGCCATAAGCGTCGGCCTCGTAGCGATCATCGGCCGCCACGTAGGCGCCATCGGCCGCCACGGGGTCCGCGCTAGGCTCCGGCCATTGCGGCTCTGCCGCCTGCCCGTATCCGGAATGCGGCTCGGACGCATAGACGTCCTCACCGGCCGCGCGAATGGGCGCAAGGGGAGGATCGCCGTCCACGGCGAGATCGTCGTAGAGTTGGAGATCGTCGAGGGCCTCGAAATCTGCGAAAGGCTGGTCGTTCGCCGCCATTGGGACCGGCGCAAGCTCGTGAGCGGGCGACGCGGCGCCGGCGGCCTGAGCTTCCAGCGATCCGATCAGTTCGTTTTCCAGCTCCATCGAGAAGTCGAGATCGTCATCCGCGATATCGAAGCTCGGCGGGTCCACCCGCTGCGGCGCGGCAGGCTGGGCATTGGCTGCACTGGGCGCTCCCATTCCGCGGCGGAAGGGCACGCGCGGATCGAACCCCATGATCTGCGTCAGCTCGGCGAAGGGATCCTCGTTGCCGTGCTCAGGTGCCGGAGGGGCTTTCCTCATCCATTTTGCGTCTGCCATACTATGTCCCACACTCGTACTCGGTTCGCACGCCGCCGACGTGACGAAGGGTTGGCTCCTACCAGCGCAATATGGGCGAAAGGTGGCACGCTCCGGCGACGTCTAGCGCATCTCGGTGGGCGCATCCGCCCCGATCAGCGCCAGCCCCGACGACAGAACGTCGGAGACGGCCTGAACCAGCCCTAGCCTGGCATGAGACAGTCTAGGATCGTTAACCTTAACAAAGCGTAAGTCCGGATTGTCGGTGCCGCGATTCCATTGCGCGTGGAACGCGCTGGCCAGTTCGTAGAGGTAGAAGGCGATGCGGTGCGGCTCGTGCGACAGGGCCGCCGCCTCGATCATGCGCGGATATTCGGCGAGTTTTCTGATCAGCGCGATCTCGCTCGGATCCGTGAGAAGGCCCGCCGATCCGGCGAGCGCATCCGCCCCCAGATCACCTGCCGGAAGCTGCTCCCTCGCCTGCCGGAACACGGAATGGCAGCGCGCCGAGGCGTATTGCACGTAGAAGACGGGATTGTCCTTGGACTGCTCCGTGACCTTGGCGAAGTCGAAATCGAGCGGCGCGTCGCTCTTGCGGTAGAGCATCATGAAGCGGATCGGGTCGCGGCCGACCTCCTCCACCACGTCGCGCAGCGTCACGAACTCGCCGGCCCGCTTCGACATGCGCACCGGCTCGCCGTCGCGGAACAGCTTTACGAGCTGGCAGAGCAGCACGGTCAGCTTGACGCGGCCGCCGGTCACGGCCCGCGCCAGCGCCTCCAGCCGCTTGACATAGCCGCCATGGTCGGCGCCCAGCACATAGATCAGCTCGTCGAAGCCGCGCTCCACCTTGTCCTTCAGATACGCCACGTCGGCCGCGAAATAGGTGAAGGAGCCGTCCGACTTGACCAGCGGCCGGTCCATGTCGTCGCCCACTTCGGTCGAGCGGAACAGCGTCTGCTCGCGATCCTCCCAGTCCTCGGGCTTCTCGCCCTTCGGCGGCGGCAGCTTGCCCTTGTAGATGTGGCCCTTCAGCGTGAGGTCGTTGATGGCCGCGCGGATCGCCCGGGCATTGTCGGCATGCAGCGTGCGCTCGGAGAAGAACACCTCGTGATGCACGTTGAGCAGCGCCAGATCCTCCTTGATCATCGCCATCATGGCGTCGACCGTACGATCCTTGACGATCGCCAGCGCCTCCTCGTCGGGCATCTGGAGCAGGCTGCGTCCGAATTCCTGCGCCAGCGCGGCGCCGACGGGCTTCAGATAGTCGCCGGGATAGAGGCCGGGCGGGATCTCGCCGATGTCGTCGCCCAGCGCCTCGCGGTAGCGCAGCATCGCCGAGCGCCCGAGCACGTCGATCTGCGAGCCGGCGTCGTTGATGACGTATTCCTTGACCACCGAATAGCCGGCGAAGGCCAGCAGGTTGGCGAGCGCGTCGCCGACCACCGCGCCGCGGCAATGGCCGACATGCATGGGGCCGGTCGGGTTTGCCGACACATATTCGACATTGACGCTGGTGCCGGCGCCGAGCGCCGAGCGGCCGAAATCCGTGCCCGATTTCAGGATGCGCGCCAGCAGCCGGTGCCAATAGCCGTCGGCGAGCCGCAGGTTGACGAAGCCCGGGCCGGCGATCTCCGCCGAGACGACGTCGGGATCATCCCTGAGAACGGCCACCAGCCGTTCCGCCAGCTGGCGCGGATTCTGGCCGGCCGGCTTCGCCAGCACCATCGCGGCATTGGTCGCGAGGTCGCCATGCGAGGGATCGCGCGGCGGCTCGACGGCGATGCGCGAAAGATCGATCGCGCCGCCGTCCTTGCCTGCAAGGCCAAGGCCTTCCACGGCTTTCCTGATGCGATCCGCGAAGTCTGAGAAAATGTTCATGGGTCGGTCCGGTGGCCGCGCCGCGCATGGCGCGCTTGGGGTTGCGGGCGCCCTAGCCCAAATCCGGGGTGCGGTCAAACAGGCGCCGGTGCTCCTTCAGCGCGTAGGTGTCGGTCATGCCCGCCAGGAAATCCGCGACGTGGCGCGCCTTCACCTGCCCGTCGCCGGGCTCCGGCACCTCCCGCCAGCCTTCCGGCATGCATGCCGGATCGGCGAAATAGGCGTCGAAGAGATCCTGCACGACCTCCTCCGCCTCGGCACGTTCCGCCAGGACGTCGGGATGGCGGTAGAGGCCGGCATAGAGGAACGCCTTCAGCTCCTTCTCCAGCCCGGCCATTGCCGGCGAGAAGCCGACGACCGGCCGGCCGGCGGCGCGGATGGCCTCCGGGCTGTCCGGCTTCAGCGCTTCGAGGTTGGCCCTGGCGGTGGCGATGACGTCCTCGACCATCAGCGTGATCTGCCGGCGTGTCAGCTCATGCTCGGTCCGCACCGGGTCGAGCCCCGGATAGCGGGCCCGGACTTCCGCCAGGATGCGCCGCGGAAGCCCCACCTCCTCCAGCATCTCCAGCGACAGCAGGCCGGAGCGTATGCCGTCGTCGATGTCGTGAGTGTCGTAGGCGATGTCGTCGGCGATCGCCGCGCACTGCGCCTCCAGCCCGGCGAACTGTCCCAGCTCCAGGTCGAAGAGCGCGTTGAAGTCCAGCACCGGCTGCGGCACCTCGCCCTTCAGCCCCCTGCCCGCGGCGTCGACGAGCGGGCCGTTGTGCTTCACCAGCCCTTCGAGCGTCTCCCAGCACAGATTGAGCCCGTCGAACTCGGCGTAGCGCCGCTCCAGCCCGGTGACGACCCTGAGCGACTGGGCGTTGTGGTCGAAGCCGCCCCAGGCCTTCAGCCGGGCGTCCAGCGCGTCCTCGCCCGCATGGCCGAACGGAGGGTGGCCGAAATCGTGGACGAGCGCGATCGCCTCCGCCAAATCCTCGTCGCAGCAAAGCGCCCTCGCCAGCGCCCGGGCGACGCCGAACGCCGTGGAATGGATGATACGGTCGCGGTCGCGCTGGAAGGCCGTCCGCGTCGGGCTCTCGGCTTCCGGATACAGGCGCCCGCGCGAGCGCGCCGGGTCGCAGGCATAGGCCGCGCGCGGCCTGTAGCCGAAGCCGATGCCCGCCAGTGTGTCGTTCTGTTCCATGCCCTGCCGCAAGTGGCGCGCATCAAGGCCGCACCATGTGTCCGAGACCTAGGCCGAAAGACCGGCCTACGCAATCCGCGGCGGCGTTGACTTGCGGCCCGGCGCTTCATACCTATCGGACAATTGCTTCGGAAAAGGCCGGCGGCCATGGGTGTTGACGCAAAGACGGGCATGAAGATCGAGCTGACCGACGCGGCGGCGAAGCGGATCAGCCGGATCCTGGCGAAGGAGCCGGGGAAATCGGCGCTGCGCGTATCCGTCGAGGGCGGCGGCTGCTCCGGCTTCTCCTACAAGTTCGATCTCGTGGACGGGCGCGACGAAGGCGACACGGCGATCGAGAAGGACGGCGCGACCGTGCTGATCGACGACCTTTCGATCGTCTACATGGGCGGCTCCGTCATCGATTTCGTCGACGACCTGATGGGACAGTCCTTCCAGATCCGGAATCCGAACGCCGTGGCGTCCTGCGGCTGCGGCACCAGCTTCTCGGTCTGAGCATCGGCCACCGGGCCGCCGGCACGCCGTCAAAAAGACACAACTGCCTCCTCAATCGCGTTCGGGGCTTTCGGGGCCGCGAACGGAACCATATCGCTTCTGCGGCTTTTTGATGGGCGGTGACGGTTCACCAGACGGCGCCGGACCCTGCCGGCGTCACGAGCATGCAAGGGAGCATCCCATGAAGACCATTCTTTCCGCGGCGGCGCTGGCGCTCGCCGCCGTATTTCCGGCCGCGTCTTTCGTCCATGCCGCAGACATGCAGAAAGTGTATGTGGAGCCCGACGACCGCGGCGGCGTCCGGATCGGCACGCTTTCCTGCGACATCGGCGGCGGCGTCGGCTACGTTCTCGGCTCGGCCAAGGAGGTGGACTGCGCCTTCAAGTCGGCGCGCGGCAGGGTCGACCACTATAGCGGCGCGATCCGCAAGCTCGGCGTCGACCTCGGCTTCACCACCCGCCAGAAGCTGGTCTGGGCGGTGTTCGCGCCGACCGCCGGCTATCATCGCGGCTCGCTGAGCGGCCTCTACGAAGGCGGAACGCTGGAGGCGACCGTCGGCGCCGGCATCGGCGGCAACATCCTGGTCGGCGGCACGTCCGGCTCGGTGCATCTCCAGCTTCTGAGCCTTACCGGCCAGCTTGGCCTGAACGTCGCGGCGACCGGCACCTCCATGACGCTCACCGCGGTCGACTGAAGGCCGTGAAACAGGACATCGCGCCTCGGCCGGTCAGTCGGCCGAGGCCATCTCCGCCTCCGACGAGGCGCCGCCGGTCCAGCGATACCAGTCGTTCTCGTTGCCGTTGAAGACGTTGAGATCGATCTTGCCGGTGACGCCGTGCGAGAGGCCGGAGCCCGAATACTGCCAGAACACCCACTTGCGATCGGGGTAGACGCGCGACGGATGCGCCGCGACCGACCGAAGCCAGAAGGGATGGTTCGGGAAGGCGCCCCGCAGATTGTCCCTGTAGAAGTCGGGGGCCGTGTAGATGATCGGCCGCTGGCCGTAGTGGGCCTCCAGCCTGTCCATGAAGACCTGCATCTTCTCGAGCACCCGGGCGCGCGACAGGCGGCGCTTGCAGCTCGATTCGTGATTGTATTCCACGTCGATCACCGGCGGCAGGGCGCCGGGGACGCGCGGCACGTTGCGGATGAACCAGTCGGCCTGCTCGCTCGCCGCCCGGCACCAGTAGAAGAAGTGGTAAGCGCCGCGCTTCAGGCCGGCTGCGGCGGCGCCCTGCCAGTTCTTGCGGAACATCGGGTCGAGGTGGTCGCCGCCGTCCGTCGCCTTGATGTAGGCGAAGTTGGCGCCCTGGCTGCGCAGCTTGCGCCAGTCGATGTTGCCCTGCCAGCGCGACACGTCCACCCCGTGAACGGCAAGGCTGCGCGGCGAGGCGCGGCCGAAATTGATCGGCTTGGCGTCGCGGAACTGGCGGGGATAGAGAACCGCGCGGCGCAGCGCCTTCGTCGCCCTGGCGGGCTTTTCGGGCGACAGCAGCGCGACCGGCACCGCGTCGGGAATTTCGGGCTCCTCCGCGAGCGCCGTCTCGACCCTCGCCGACTTCGAGGCGACCCTGGCCTTCGGCGCGATCCTGGCCTTCGGCGCCATGACCTCGGCCGGCGGGGCAAGCATGTCCGCCTCGCCCTTGTCGATCGAGCTCGTCACCTCCATCGAAGGCCGCTGCAGGATCGTGTCGACCGACATCCCGCCGGACGACGTGCAGGCCGCAACCCCTGCACCCGAAATGAGCAACAATGCGGTGCTGATCCAACGCATGGCAACCTGTACGCAGAACATGAACAGACGGGCGGCATGAACCGCCGGGTTTTCGAGACCCCCTCTTTATGAACGAGAAATTACCAACAAAGATTGAATCCCACATTTTTTCCGACTGTTGCAGAAGCTATCGCTCCTGCCGCAGCATCGCGACGATCTCCCCGACGGCGGCGACCGCCTGCCCGATCTCATCGGCGGTGTTGTAATGGGCGATGCCGATGCGGACGACGCCGTCGTCCGCCGGCAGGCCGAGCTGGTGGACGATCTCCCACGCATAATTGTGACCCGACCAGACGAAGATGTTCCGCTCCGCGAGCATCCGGGCGATGGTCTCGGATTCTATGTCTTCCACCGTGAAGGACACGGTCGGTACGCGTTCGTGAAACCGCTCCGGCGCGGCGATGCCGTGGATGTGCAGCCCCTCCACCGCCGAGAGCCCGTCGATCAGCCGGCGCACCAGCGCGGTTTCATAGGCGATCGAGGCCCGGTAGGCCGCCGCGATCCTGTCGCGCCGCGAGCCGCCCTGCCCGATGGCGGTTCCGACCTCCTCGAAATGCGCCACGGCGGCGGCGAGCCCTGCCAGCAGCTCGATCTGCGGCGTTCCGAGCTCGAAGCGCTCGGGCAGCGCATCGGAGGAGCAGCGGCACTTGTAGGGCCGCAGTGCCGAGAGCAACGCGCGCCGGCCCCAGACGATGCCGAGATGCGGCCCGAAGAACTTGTAGGCGGAACAGGCCAAAAAGTCGCAGCCGATCGCCTCGACATCGACGAGCCCGTGCGGCGCGAACTGCACGGCATCGACATAGACCAGCGCCCCCGCCCTCTTGGCGAGCGCCGTCAGCGCGCGGACATCGTTGATCGAGCCCGTGAGGTTGCTCGCATAGTTCAGCGCGACGAGGCGCGTGCGCTCCGACAGGACCGGCTCCAGCGCCTTCGGCTCGACCTGCCAGCTCTGCGTGTCGAAGGGGACCATGCGGACCGTGAGCCCGCGGTCCTCGGCCAGTTGCAGCCAGGGCGAGACGTTGCCTTCGTGATCCATGCGCGTGACGACGATCTCGTCGCCGGGCCGGAAGTCCCGGCCGACGATGCGCGACATATGATAGGTGAGCGTCGTCATGTTCGGACCGATGACGATCTCCTCCGGGCCCCGGCCCCCGAGGAAATCGGCCATCGCCGCATGGGCCTCGTCCACGATCCTCTGGGCGGCCAGCGTCGTGGCGAAGAAGCCGCCCAGATTGGCGTTGGTCTCGATCAGGCAGCGCGACACGGCGTCTGCCACGCCGCGCGGCACCTGCGTGCCCGCCGGATTGTCGAGGTAGATGCGCGGCCGCCCGCCATCCGCCAGCCCGAGCGCCGGGAAGGTTTCGCGGATGCGGTCGATGTCCAACGTCTTCATGGGCAGGGGTTCCCGGTACGCTGATGGATGGCGTCCACGGCGGCCAGCATTTCGGGCGTGAAGTCGACATCGGCCGCATCCAGCGCGATCTCGAGCTGGGCCATCGACGTCGCGCCGACGATGGATGACGTCACGAACGGCCGGGTGACGACGAAGGCGGCGGCGAACAGCGCCGGCTCCATGCCGAAGTCGCGCGCCAGCGTGTTGTATTCGAGCAGGACATCGGCTGCATTGGGCGTCTGGTAGCGCTGGCCGCGGTCGAACAGCGTCGAGCGCGCGCCGGGCGGGCGGGCGCCGTGGTCGTATTTGCCGGTCAGGTAGCCCTGCGCGAGCGGCGAGTAGGCGAGCAGGCTCACCTCCTCCCGGTCGCAGACCTCGGCAAGGTTCACCTCGAAGGTGCGGTTGACGAGATTGTAGGCGTTCTGGAGCGAGGCGACGCGTGGCCCCGTTCCCTTCTCGCTTTCGAAGAGAAAGCGCATCACGCCCCAGGCGCTTTCGTTGGAAAGGCCGAAATGGCGGATTTTTCCGGCCTTCACGAGATCGGCGAAGACGGCGAGCGTCTCGGCGATCGGCGTTTCGTCCGCGTCGCGCTGCGCCGGCCATTCTCCCACCCGCGTCGGGCTGGACCCCCACGGCACCCGGCGCTCCGGGAAATGGATCTGGTAGAGGTCGAGACAGTCCGTGCCGAGGCGCGCCAATGATTTATCGACGGCGTCCATGATGTCGGCGCGCACCAGCTTCGAAGGCCGGCCGCCGCGGAACCATTCGTTGGCGGTGCGGCCCACAACCTTCGAGGCAAGCACGATGTCGGCGCGTCGCCCGCTGCGCTTCAGCCAGCTTCCGATGATGCGCTCGGTGCTGCCCTGCGTCTCCGGCCTCGGCGGGATCGAATAGAGCTCCGCCGTGTCGATGAAATTGACGCCGCGGTCGAGCGCGAGGTCGAGTTGGGCATGTCCCTCGGCTTCGGTGTTCTGCTGTCCCCACGTCATGGAGCCGAGGCAGATCTTCGAGACGAGGAGGCCGGTGCGGCCAAGGCGGCGCTTCTGCATCGGAATCTCCGGAAAGGATGAAAGGACCGGCGCGGAAAGCGCCTGCCCTCATATTGCAGAGGCGGGCCGAAAAGCGCCAGAGGTTTCCTGCGCGGACGGCGGCTTCAGCGCCGGCGCAGGGCCTCGTCGATCAGCATGTTGGCGATCTGCATGCGCACGATCGCCGCCTCGCGGCGGTGCGGCGCGACGCGGTCCGGGTGGTTCGCGAAGGCGAAGGCGCGCCGCGCGCGGGCGAAATCATCCTTGCTGCGCAAGGACGGCAGCGCGAGCTCGCGGGCGATGTCTTCCGGATCGGTGGAGGGCTCCACCTCGGGCTCGGCTTCCGGTTCGAGCGGCGGCGGCACGATTTCCGCCCGGCGCAGGTCGAGTTCCTGCAATACCTCCTCGACGGTCGCGCTGACGGCGCGGTACTGCGCGGAGGCTTCCTCGCCCGAGACCTGGATGCGCCCCGAATGCAGCTCCTCCACGACCGACAGATAGTCGAACGGGATGCTCGGCGCGCCGGCCGCGGCGTCTTCGTCATCCGCCTCGGGCTCGGCAGCCTGGAACAGGTCGTCCAGCAGACTGGCAAAATCTCCGTTCTTTGCGGAGTTCATCGCGGCTCCCTTACCTGGATCTTCGCCCAAGCAGGGACATTCTGGCACAGGCTTCTCAAGAAATCGTGAGCGTCGGACCGCCGCGGGCCACGCCGAGCGCGAACATGGTTATCGAAGAGTTGACGGCGCCGCGGCGACGGCATGACGCACGGCCGTCACAATCATGCTGCATTGCACAATAGACCGTGAATCACCTAGCTGATCGACGTCGGTCGTCGGTCGAGGGTCGTATCGAATGGCGACCGACAGACCGTCTCAAGAACGAAGCGAGCCGAAGACATGGGTTTCCGCACAGAGTTCCTCACCAGCGCCCGCCTGCCGGAGCGCGTCCGCAGCCGGGCCTGGATGCCGGCTGCCGGCGGCTGCGTGCGGCCGAAGCGGATCAGGTCGTGCGACTTTCATCTCTTCGCGCGCGAACTGGCCCTGCGCGCCTGAACGGCCGGTTCGCGGCTGGACTTTTCACGTCACAGGATCGGCGCAAACCCTTGCTGTCATGCAGGCGAAGCGGGAAGGCCGGAAGGGAGATTCGCGTATGACGGCTGATTGGCGGATGGCGGGCCTGCTCGCCGCAGCGATGGCCTCGTCGGTGCCCGGCGCGGCGTGGAGCGCAGACTATCTGGACGACCGCTCGTCGGCCGAAACGCTGGTGCGCTCCCTCTACAATGCGGTCAGCCGGAAGGAATACGCCCGCGCCTGGGACTATTTCGGCGACCAGAAGCCCGCCAAGGACTTCAAGGCCTTCGTCGAGGGCTATGCCGGGACCGAGCGCGTCGATATCGAGACGGGCGCCGCCAGCGAGGAAGGTGCCGCCGGCAGCCTCTACTACCAGGTGCCTGTCGCCATCCGCGCCGTCGGCTCTGACGGCTCCGAACAGACCTTCGCCGGCTGCTACACCGCGCGGCTGGCGCAGCCGGCGAACCAGGAGCCGCCCTTCCGCCCCTTGCAGCTCGAAAAGGGCAGCCTGAAAGCCGCAAAGGGCGATCTTTCGCAGATCGTCCCGGCCTCCTGCGGCGACGGGCCCGCGCCGGAGCCGCGCGACAAGGTGCGAAGCGAGATCGAGAAGGCGTTCCGGGCGGCTTACGCCTCCACGTGCCAGACGCTTCAGGGCGACGCGGAGCCGGGCGCGGCCGATCCGGAGATCAAGGAGATCGTCTGGCAGGACAGCGAAGGCGGCGCGGACCGCAAGGTGCGGCTCTTCCGCTTCGGCTGCACCGTCGGCGCCTACAACACCGGCGAGGTCTACTATCAGGCGAATGACGACGGCGAGTTCCGCCAGTTGCAGTTCGCCGAGCCGGAGCTCGACATCCGCTACGAGAACGGCGACTTCGAGGGCAAGCTGGAAAGCGTCACCGTGGTGGGCTTCCGCACGGTCGATACGCTCGCCAACTCCTTCTACGACGACAAGACGCAGACCATCCAGTCCGCCTCAAAGTGGCGCGGCGTCGGCGACGCGTCGAGCGCGGGGACCTATCTGTTCCGCAACGGCGCCTTCTCGCTGACGAAATACGAGGTCGACGCCTCGTATGACGGCGAGATCAATCCCGAGACGGTCGTCGACTACGACACCGCACCTTGAAGCCGATTATTGTGCACTGCGGCGCAAGCCGCTAAAAGCTGCACCCAGATCGACAGGGAGCGGCGAAAATGGCGAAAGTGGCGTTCATCGGGCTTGGCGTGATGGGTTATCCCATGGCGGGGCATCTTGCCCGGAAGGGCGGCCATGATCTGGTCGTCTACAACCGCACGGCGGCACGGGCGGAGAAATGGGTTTCCGAATTCGGCGGCGGCTTCGCAAAGACGCCCCGCGAGGCCGCGGCGGGATGCGACTTCGTGTTCTCCTGCGTCGGCAATGACGACGATCTCCGCGCCGTGACCATCGGCCCGGACGGCGCCTTCGACGCGATGGGCAAGGGCGCGATCTTCATCGACAACACCACCGCCTCGGCGGAAGTGGCGCGAGAGCTGGCCGGCAAGGCCCGCGAGGCCGGCTTCGGCTTCCTCGACGCGCCGGTCTCCGGCGGTCAGGCCGGCGCGGAAAACGGCGTGCTCACCGTCATGGTCGGCGGCACCGAAGCCGATTTCGCCAGGGGCAGGCCGATCATCGACGCCTTCGCCCGCATGGTCGGCCATATGGGGTCGAGCGGCGCGGGGCAGCTCACCAAGATGATCAACCAGATCTGCATCGCCGGCCTGCTTCAGGGACTGGCCGAAGGCATCCATTTCGGCAAGAAGGCCGGGCTCGACGTCGAGAAG
Organism: Hyphomicrobiales bacterium; assembly: GCA_017305925.1. GTDB lineage: Bacteria > Pseudomonadota > Alphaproteobacteria > Rhizobiales > Rhizobiaceae > Arvimicrobium. Next base: position 14,241 of record JAFKJW010000071.1, read on the forward strand.
GTCGTCGAGGTCATCTCCAAGGGCGCGGCCGGCTCGTGGCAGATGGAAAACCGCCACAAGACCATGAACGCCGGCAAGTACGATTTCGGCTTCGCCATCGACTGGATGCGCAAGGATCTCGGCATCTGCCTCGCCGAAGCGGACCGCAACGGCGCCAGCCTGCCGGTCACGGCGCTGGTCGACCAGTTCTACAAGGACGTGCAGGCGATGGGCGGCAGCCGCTGGGATACGTCCGCGCTGCTGGCCCGGCTGGAGCGATAGGCAGGTTCCCGTCAGATGCCGGCGCCCTGCCCGTAACCGCCGCCGCTGCCGCTCTCCTTGTCGAGCATCATGTAATCGAGCGGCAGCTCGGTCGTGTTCTTGATCTGCTCCATGGCGAAGCTGGACGAGACGTCGCGAATCTCGATCTTCGAGATCAGCCGCTTGTAGAAGGCGTCGTAGGCCGCGATGTCGGGCACCACGACGCGCAGCAGGTAGTCGACGTCGCCGCTCATCCGGTAGAACTCCACGACCTCCGGGAAGTCCTGCACCACCTCCGAAAAGCGGCGCAGCCATTCCAGGCTGTGCGAGCTGGTGCGCACCGCGACGAAGACGTTGACGCGCGCGTTGACGCGCTCGGGATTGAGCACGGCCACGCGCCGCTTGATGACACCCTCCTCCTCCAGCTTCTGGATGCGGCGCCAGCAGGGCGTGGTGGAGAGCCCCACCTTCTTGGCGATGTCGGCGACGGCAAGCGTCGCGTCTTCCTGAAGCAGGCGGAGGATTTTTCTGTCGAGGCGATCCATGGAAGTCGTCCGGCGCAATGATTTTGCGCGGAACATGCCGTCCGGACGATTCCCTGACAAGAAATTTTATTTCGTCCACATGCGATTCAGGAGAAGATATTCTCCGTCATGAGGGCGGGAAGCGCATCCTGACGGCCTGTCGCAGGAAAGTCAGCAATTCCGTTTCGAACCACGGGTTCTTCCTGATCCATGCGGTATTGCGCCAGGACGGATGCGGCAGCGGGATAACCTTCGGGTTCTCCGTGGCTCGGGAGATGGCATCCCAGGCGCGCACCGTCTCGGAGAGCGAATCCTTGCGAAGGTTGCCGAGGTGCCATTTCTGGGCATAGCCGCCGACGGCCAGCACAAGGTCGACCTGCGGCATGAGGTCCAGCAGCGGGGCGCGCCAGGCCGGCGCGCATTCGCGCCGCGGCGGCAGGTCCGACCCGTGCGCGTCCTGACCCGGAAAGCAGAATCCCATCGGCGCGATCGCGATCAGCGCCGGATCGTAGAATTCCTGCCGCGAGACGGCGAGCCATTCGCGCAGGCGGTCGCCCGACGCATCGTCGAACGGCAGGCCGCTGGCATGGACCTTGGTTCCGGGCGCCTGGCTGGCGATCAGGATCCGGGCGGTGGTCGACGCCGCCACCACGGGCCGCGGCTCGTGCGGCAGGGGATGCGACAGGGGAGCGTCGCGGCAGATCCGGCACGCCCTGATCCGCGCAAGCAGTGCATCGAGCTCTTCTTTTCGCGTCATGCCCGTGCGCTTGGCCGCGCCGAGACCCGGGCGTGCCACGCCTTGAAGCTTTCGAGCCCGTCCGGCACGGCAATCCGCGCTGGCTTCATGAAGTCGGCCGCGACGAGCGCGGTGATGTCCGCCACGGAGAAGCCGTCGCCGGCGATGAAGGGCCGTCCCGCCAGTTCGCGGTCGAGATGGCGCAGGAAGGCGAGCGCCCTGGGCTTGTTGGCCTCGCCCCATTCGGCGACCTGCGGCACCTCCCATTCGCGCATCGCCGGGTGAAGATGGCGGAAGGCCTGCGCCACCGGGAAGAGGAAGTTCAGTTCGACGCGGCGCTGCCACATCTCGACCAGTGCCTTGCCGAGCGGCCCCTCGCCGAACAGCGGCGGGTCGGGATGCAGCTCCTCGAAATAGCGGCAGATCGCGATCGATTCGGTGAGGACGGTGCCGTCGTCCAGCTCCAGCACCGGCAGTTGGCGAAGCGGGTTGCGTTCGCTCAGGGCCTCGCTCTTGTGCTCGAACTGCCCCATGTCGACCGGAACCAGAGGCACGGCAATGCCCTTTTCCGCGAGATAGACCCTTACCCGCCGCGGATTGGGCGCCTTGCCGCCGTCGAAAAGCTTCATCGTCATCTCCTCGTTCCGCCCAGGATCCAGTCCAGCAGATCCGCGGGCCAGCCGGACGTGCCGCCCGGCGTCTTATGCGGCGCTTCTGTGCCCGCACCGTGCGCGGCGCGCCAGGCTCCGGGCGTCTCGAACGTGCCCGCCCAGATGCCGCGTCCTGCCGCGCGCGCCTGCGCTTCCTCGTCCGCATAGCCGCCATAGGCGACGGCCCGGCCGTCGAGGACCTGCCGCCCGTTGAGATCGATGCCGCCGGCGCGGCAAACCGCCAGCAGGCGGCCGTAGCGGTCGCGCCCATGGCCCTCGCACTCGACCGCCCTGCCCCCGGCCAGCCGCTTCAGCGCCTCGCGCGCCTCCTGGCCGCAGGCATAGTCGGCGCCGGCCTTCCTGCAGGTCTGCGACAGTTCCGGCGCGTCGATGCCGTAGAGCCGGATGCGCTCTCCCGCCGCCTCCAGCGAATCACCGTCCACGACCCGCACCGCGCCGCTGATGGCGACGGTCGGGACCTGTTGCAGGCGCCCGGCGACCAGCGCCAGAAGCAGCAGGATCGCGGCCGCCAGAAGGGTGTCGAAAACCAGTGCGCGCGCGCCGCGCCGCCGCCTTCCGGCGCCAGAACGGCGAGGCGCTCGCCCTGCCCAGCCGCGGCTCATCCTCAGGGTCTCTTAATCATTCGTCACTACGGTTTGGACCCGAACATGTTCAAGCGCGCAAAGCACCGACGGTGAACCCGCCAGACAAGACGATTGTGGACCGGCGCAGACCGCACCGCAACAGCGAGGTCGCGCGCGCCGTACGCCAGACGCGCGACCAGCTCGCGCAGCGCGGCGGCAACCCCGTCTTCGACCGCGAGCTGATCAAGATCCATGCGCGTAGCATCGTGCGCGGGGCCGGCGCGCTGCCGCTTCTTGTCCTCATCGTCGCCATCGGCGGCATGTTGGGCGGCCTGCAGAAAGAAACGCCGCTGTGGGCGCTCACCTCGCTCGCGGGCTATGCCCTGCTGATCGTGGTGGCGCGGCGCATCGACGCCACGGAAATCGCCTCGATCGACGCGGCGGCGGCGAAGAGACTGCTGCTCGCGGCGCATTTCGGAACCGGGCTCGGCTGGGTCTACTGGGTGATGATGGGGTGCGGCACCTGCGCGCCGCTCGAATTCTCCGTCGTCAAGGCATCCGTGCTGCTCGTCGCGATCGCGGCAAGCGCGCTTCTGGGCTCGACCCTGCGCAGCGCGCTTCTGGTCACCTTCGTCCTCCCGGTCGCGCTCTTCACGGTGTTCGTCGCCGATTTCGCGCTGGTCTCGGACGCCGCCATCACCGTCGTCCTGCTGCTTTCCCTGCCGCTCTTCACCTATATGGCGAGCCAGCTCAGCCAATCCTCGACGATGCTGCTCACCTTCCGCTCCGAGAACGACGGGCTGATCGCCGAGCTGGAGACGGCGCGCGCGATCTCGGAGGAGGCACGCCACCGCGCCGAGGATTCCAACCTCGCGAAATCCCGCTTCCTGGCAACGATGAGCCACGAGCTGCGCACGCCGCTCAACGCCATCCTCGGCTTTTCGGAAGTCATGGCGAAGGAGGTCCTCGGGCCGATCCAGAGCGAAATCTATCGCGACTATGCGCGCGACATCCACGAGTCGGGCCGTCACCTCCTGGAGCTGATCAACGAGATCCTCGACCTGTCGCGTATCGAGGCCGGCAAGCACCAATTGGCCGAGGAACCCCTGAGCCTCGCCGCCGTGGTCGAGGAATCCTGCCACATGATGGAGCTGAAGGCCCGCCAGAAGGATCTGAAAATCGTGATGGAGTTCGAGCCGACGCTGGCAAGGGTCTTCGCCGACGAGCGCGCCGTGCGGCAGATCGCGCTCAACCTCCTGTCCAACGCGATAAAGTTCAGCCCGACGGGCGGCGAGATCCTGGTGCGCGTCGGCTGGACGGCGGGCGCCGGCCAGTATGTCTCGGTCCGCGACCACGGCCCCGGCATTCCGCCCGAGGAAATCCCGGTCGTGCTGTCGGCCTTCGGACAGGGTTCGATCGCGATCAAGGCAGCCGAACAGGGCACCGGCCTCGGCCTGCCGATCGTCCAGGGCCTGATCGCCCTGCACGGAGGCGAGTTTCTGCTGGAATCGAAGCTGCGCGACGGCACCGAAGCCATCGCCATCTTCCCGGCGTCGCGCGTGATGGAGGAGCTGCCGGCGATCCACAACCAGGACCGGCCCGCACGCGGATCGCGCCGCCCGGCCGCGATGGCCTCCTGATTCCTTCTACCGCAGCACTTCCGCCAGGGGCGCGGCCGCGCGCGCCACGCTCACGGCAAGCGCACCTCCCGCCGCGCCGCCTGCGTATTCCCCGGCGAGGATCGGCCGCAATCCGAGGTGCATGGCGAGCCGCTCATGTCCCGGCAGCCCCGAAAGGCAGGCGATCCGGCAATGGTCCAGCGCGTCCGGGTTGAGGGCGTGCAGAACGGCGGCTGCCGCCGTCGTCGCATAGCCGTCGAGGATCACCGGGATGCGCTCCATCCTTGCGGCGAGGATGGCACCCGCGGCCGCCGCGAGCTCACGGCCGCCCAGCCGCCGCAGGACCTCGAACGGCTCGCCGAGCCGGCCGGTATGGAAAGCCAGCGCCTCCGTCACGAGACCCTTGCCCGCATCGGCGGAGGCGGCCCCCGCCGCTTCGCCGAAAATCGCCGCGGCGACGGCGGAAGCCGCGATTTCGCCGCCGACGCCCAGATCGCTCAGGCAGACCAGATCCGCGCCGCCGACGATCGCCTCCATGCCGAATGCCATGGTCGCCGCGCAGGTGCGCTCGTCCATGGCCGCGGCGCGCGTGATGTCGGCGGTCGGCAGATCCAGGGCGAGGTCGAAGACTTTCAGGCCGAAACCGGCGGCCGCGCAAATCCGACCGACCGGCGCGCCGCCGCTCATGCAGTGCTCCGCCATCTGCGCCGTGGTCGCTTCCGTCCCATCGCCGGGCATCCGCGCCGCCACGCCGTGGTTTCCGGCAAAGATGGCGATCGTCGGCCGCATGACCGCCAGCTTCGCGCTCGTCCAGCCGGCGAGCCAGCCGGCCAGGTCCAGCAGCGTTTCCGATGCATCGATGCCGTCGGCCATGCCGGAACGGACGCGCTCCGCCTTCTCCCGGTCCATCGCAGGAAGATTGTCGAGCAGGAAGCGGAAATCGTCGAAGGGTTGCTTGGCGGGCATGGGAGGGCTCTTGGGTCGCGAAGCCAATACCACGCGAGCCGGCCGGCACAAGACAAGGTAATTGCCCGAGAAGAGCGGCGCGAAGGAATGCCCTGCCCTTCAGGTCGTCGTCCCCATGGCGCAAGACGCGGCCCTTGCAATGAAATCCCGGTTGGCCCATGTGGAAGCTGTCCCGCAGGATCATCCATGTCCGTGCCATGCCCGTGATCGAATCCCCCTGCATCCTGGTCTGCTCGATCGACATGCGGACCGGCTATTGCTTCGGTTGCGGGCGCACGCGCGAGGAAATCTCGGCGTGGCTTTCCATGAACCCGGAAACGCGCCGGACGATCATGGCCGAGCTGCCTGCGCGGCTGGCGACGGTGGAGCGCAAGCCGCGGCGCGAGACGCGGCGCAGCCGCATGGTCCGCGAGCGATCGGCGCAATCGACCTGATGGGCGGCGGCCGCTTTCTCTGGATCGTGCTTGCCCTGCTCGGGGCCGCCGCGCTCTTTCTCGCGGCGCGCGACATGATGGCCGAACGGATACGGCCCGGCGGCGGCGACATGGGCTACGCGCTCTATTTCGGCATTCTGGCGCTGGTCATCGGCGCGGGGCTTTTTCGCGCCGGGCCGCGTCTGGGGACCACTCTACGGCAGCTCGGCCTGTGGATCGTCGCGATCCTCGTCCTCGTCGCCGGCTACCAGTATCGCTACGAATTCCAGGACGTGGCGAGCCGCGTGACGGCCGGGCTGATTCCCGGCAGCCCGCTCTCCGTGACGGACGCGGACGGCCGGGCCACAGTGACCCTCCAGAAGGCGCTGAGCGGGCATTTCGAGGCCGACATGCTGGTCGACGGCCACGCGATCCGCATGATGGTCGACACCGGTGCCACGACGACGGTGCTGTCGACCGCCGATGCGGCCGCCGTCGGGCTCGATCCGGCCGGCCTGAATTTCCAGGTGCCCATCTCGACCGCCAACGGACAGGCGCTCGCCGCGCGCGTCGTGCTGAACGAGATCGCCGTCGGCGCGATCACGCGGCGGAACATCCCCGCGCTGGTGGCGTCCGAAGGCATGCTCGACCAGAGCCTGCTCGGCATGAATTTCCTCGGCACGCTGTCCGGCTACGACATACGCGGCGACCGCATGATCCTGCGCGACTGAAGCATACGGTTCGCCGCGGTCAGGCCGCGTCGAGCCCGCGGGCGGAAAAATCGACGGCGGCGAACGCGCCGAGCAACACCTCCGGACCGGCGCCCGGCCGCGTCGCCTCGGTGGAGAGGATCTGCCGGTAGCGGCGCGCGCCCGGCAGGCCGTGGAACAGCCCGACCATGTGGCGCGTGACATGCGCGAGCCGCCCGCCGGCCGCGATGTGCCGCTCCGCATAATCGGCCATCGACGCCACGACCGCTTCGAAATCGGCGGCGGCAGGCTCCTCCCCGGCCAGCCATGCATCGACCCCCGCCAGCAGAGCGGGCGTATGATAGGCCGCGCGTCCGAGCATCACGCCGTCGACATGACGCAGATGCGCGCTCGCCTCATGCAGCGAGACGATACCGCCGTTTATGCCGATGAACCGATCCGGATGCGCCTGCTTCAGCCGGTAGACCCGCCCGTAGTCGAGCGGCGGGACGTCGCGGTTCTCCTTCGGGCTCAGCCCCTCCAGCCACGCCTTGCGCGCATGGACCCAGAGCGCGTCCGCGCCCGCGGCGAATACCTGCCCGGCCAGATCGGACAGCGCGATTTCGGGGTCCTGATCGTCGACCCCGATCCGGCATTTTACGGTGACGGGAATGCCGGCGCTCCCCTTCATGGCGGCCACGCATTCGGCCACCAGCGCGGGCGTACGCATCAGGCAGGCGCCGAACGTGCCGGACTGCACGCGGTCGGACGGGCAGCCGACATTGAGGTTGATCTCGTCATAGCCGAAGCTCGCACCGATCCGCGCCGCCTCGGCGAGCTTTGCCGGATCCGCGCCGCCGAGCTGCAGCGCGACCGGATGCTCGGCCGCGTCGAACCCCAGAAGCCGCTCCCTGTCGCCATGGACCACGGCGTCCGCAACCACCATCTCGGTATAGAGCAACGCCGACTTCGTGAGCCGGCGATGGAAGAACCGGCAATGCCGGTCCGTCCAGTCCATCATGGGGGCTATGGCGAGGACGGGAGCATCGACATATCCGGGATTTTCTTCTGTTACAGCACTTTGCAACAAGTCTTCTCCGTCTTGCTCATGCTCGTTATTGTGCCGAACCGACCGGCTTCGGCACTAAACTCGGCAGAATGCATCGACTGAAATAGCCCTATACCAAATAGGACGCGGTCATGGATACGCCCACCGCACGCAGGCGAACTGCATGGCGCATGCCGCGAGTGCGGCCAAGCGCGGATGAAAAAAGCGCGAGCGGGACCTGTGTAGCCAAGCATGCCTGAAGGCTTCACGGACTTCCGGCCGGGCTAAGGCGGGCCGCTTTGAATTCCTGCTTCGTTCGCCCTTGGCATGTCGCGGGAATTGCGGTCACCGCGCAGTTCGCCCGGCCAGGATTTCTTCCGGCCTGCCGCCGACGAGTTCTCGATAGGTCGTCGGGTCCGTCGCGCCCTCGGTATTGACGACAAAAACACGCGACTGATCGTCGAGGCCGAGAGCTGATTTTATCTCTGGATGCCGGACGGCCTTGATCAGACCCGCCAAGCCCACTCCTCCGCTTTCTCCGGCGACGATCGGCGGGTCTCCGGCTTCGGGATATGCAAGCAGCTTCATCACTTCGACGGCGTCTGCGTCGTCCACTGTCATGAACGCATCCGCCACCCTCGACAGAATCCGCCACGCCACGATCGATGGCTCGTAGCATTCCAGCATGGCCATCACGGTAGGCTCGCCATGCGGGACGGTCACGGGATGCCCCGCCCTCGCACTCTCCACGATGCAAGCGGAGCGCGCCGGGTCGACGACGATGAATGTGGGCCGTTCTTCCTCCAGCGCGACGTCCAGATAGGCCGCTATCGTGGCTGCAATTCCACCGACCCCCGACTGCACGAACACATGGGTCGGCGGCTCTGGAAGCAGCCGCAGCGCCTCCCTGACGATCGCGGTATAACCCTGCATCACCAATCCGGGAACGCGCTCGTATCCCGGCCAGGAGGTGTCGGAAACGATGATCCATCCCCGCTCGTTCGCTACACGCGCAGCCTCGCGAACCGAGTCGTCGTAGGTTCCGGTCACGCGCAGCATCTCGGCTCCGAAACGGGCTATGGCCGCTACGCGTTCATCGCTGACCCCGGAATGGACGAAGATGACGGCGCGGGCGCCCACGAGTTGAGCGCCCTGCGCAACCGATCTCCCGTGATTGCCGTCCGTCGCGCACGCCACCGTCATCGACCGGGCAATGGCGAGCACTTCCGGAGCGTGCAATTCGGCGACGTCCACCGCTCTGCCGAGGCGGCGGGAAGCCTCCTCCAGAACGAGCCTGATGACGGCATAGGAACCGCCGAGGGCCTTGAAGCTGCCCAGCCCCAGGCGATGCCCCTCGTCCTTGATGTGGATCGACCCGACGCCGAGCCTCGCCGCCAGCCCCGGAAGGCCGACCAGAGGCGTTTCGGCATTGTTCTCGCGGTGCGCGAGGAAGCGCTCGACTTCTTGCGCGGCCGAAAGGCCGAGCATGTCCGCATCGTCCGATCGAAGCTTCGTTTTATATGCCGCATTCGTGTTGATGATGAACATTGGTCCCTCTCGTGAAGTCCGATATTTGAACTGTTTCAAACTGGCCGAAGCAGGCGCCGAACGGATCCTGACGGCGCTCCCTATCCCATGCGCTCCGACGCAAACGAGCCTGGCGAGGCCGGAAAGACAACCGTCTTTTCTCCGTTCAGGAAAACTCTTCGATGGATGTGCGCGTGAACTGCGCGCGCCAGAACCTGGGTCTCGACGTCCCTGCCGAGGCTGACATAGTCCTCCGCCGACTGGGCATGCGTCACACGGATGATATCCTGCTCGATGATCGGTCCCTCATCCAGATCCGCGGTGACGTAGTGAGACGTCGCGCCGATGAGCTTGACCCCACGCTCGAAGGCCTGCTTGTACGGATTGGCTCCCTTGAATGACGGCAGGATGCGCGAAACCAAGATCACGGCCTTCATCTTCTCGCAAGCGTCATGAAAGTCGTGAACCATGTCGAACGCTTCCGCCGTCGGTGCAAGCAGTTCCACCAACGATCTCGAGAATGACCTCGGCAGAAACAAGTTCGTATCCGGCGTCGCTCCTCCAGGCGGTAACTCCAGCGCCGTGCAAACCGTTGACACAACGGCCCCCGGACCGAACCTCTCGGGTCTGAGATCGATCGGCAGCCTTGCGCCGAGCGTGGCCCGGGCCTCCCATCCAATCAGTCGAATCCAGGTTCGGGAAAAGCCGTCGTCTATGCAAGACCGATTGATGCGGCACATATTGGTGTCAGCAACAGGAGGCATCGATGGGTGCATTTCAGGAAAAGGCTTCCTCGGCCATCGTCGCGGTGAGCGACATCGAGCGGGCGCGGCGCTTTTACAGCGATACGCTGGGCCTCGAACTCATGCAGCAAGGCATGGAAGGCGTGTTGGTGTACAAGACCGGCGCGACACATCTGGTCGTCTATCCTTCGGAATTCGCCGGCACCAACAGGGCCAACGCCGTGGTCTGGGATTGCGGCGCCGATATGGACGCCATCGCTGCCGATCTCCGCGCCAAGGGCGTGAGGTTCGAGCATTATGAGATGGACGGCGTGACCTACAAGGACGGCGTCCACGACGCGGACGGGTTCAAGATGGTCTGGTTCAAGGATCCTGACGGCAACGTCCTGCATCTGAACAGCGCATGAAACAGGCCACCGGCCGCCTGCCACACGAGCGGCTGGCGGCCGGCTGCTTCATCACTGCCGCCATCCTCATGGCGGTTTCGCGTTCCGAAGATCCGCGGATTTGGAGCCTTCCCCGGCGCTCGGCTCCCATGCCGGGCGCGTCTGCGCGGCCTCCAGGAAAGCCAAGGACCGGCGCGGCGGCTCCCGTCGGCCGGCGGACCTGGCTGGCGCGGTCGCCTCCACAGGATGCCGCGGCCGGCGGCGGGTTGATGGTCGCGGTCGTCCAGCCTGCAATCATACCGGGAGCGGTCGGCGGCGTGTTGTTCGACCTCGGCGGTTATCGGGCGACCTCTACCGCAGGCGCGATCCTGCTGCCGATCGCCGCATCGCTCGCTTTGCTGACATCGCGCAGAGAACCGGCTTAGCCGAGGCCGAGATTTGACGGGCACCTTCACCGACACCATACGGGGCCCGGCCACAGGCGGCATCGCTTATGCAGGCGCAGCATCAGGCAGTTGACAGCCATGGCGGCGGTAGGGCTCTTACGCACCATGTCCGCGTCAATGCCATCGTTCTCCTCACCTCTTTCCTCCTCCACGCCGCCCTCCTCCTCCATGATAAAAAGCTCCGTCGTCGCCAAAGAAACGCAACGCCGCACCGTCGGGCCGGATGTGCCGGACGACCGTCGCGGCGACCCTGTAGCGCCGGTCGAGGAGTAGCCGGTCATGGCCGTCGCCGCTCCGCGCATCAGCCTTGCGGGATCGGGCGCGCTGCTGCTCGACGCCGCGCAGGGCGCTTTCAGCGACGCCGTGCAGCACAGGGTCTGGGCGGTCGCGAACGCGGCGCTCGGGCTCGAGGCCGTGCGCGAGGCCGTTCCGGGGATGAACAACCTGCTCGTCCTGTTCGACCCGCTTGCCGCGACGGCCGCCGACATCGGCGCGCGTCTGGGTTCGCTGTGGGCCAAGGCCGACGCCGCGGAGGTCGCCGGCCGCCGGCACACGATCCCCGTCGCCTATGGCGGCGCGGACGGCGAGGATCTCGCCGCGTGGGCGGCGCATTGCGGCATGACGGCCGAGGAAGCCGTCAGGCGCCATACGGACGCCACCTACACGGTCGCCGCCGTGGGTGCCATGCCGGGCTTTCCCTATCTTTCGGGCCTGGACCCCAGGCTCGCCTGGGCGCGGCGCGGCACGCCGCGCTTCAAGGTGGCGGAGGGTGCCGTCATCATCGGCGGCGCGCAGGCCGGGATCATGCCGATAACGGCGCCCTCGGGCTGGCACATCATCGGCCATACGGATGTGAAGCTGTTCGACCCCGGCAGCGAGACGCCGGTGCTGCTCAGGCCCGGGGACACGATCCGGTTCGACATTGCGAGCCTGCAGGCATGATCGAGGTCCTGACCACAGGCCTGCCCAACACCGTGCAGGATCTGGGGCGCCCCGGCCGGCTGGAGCTGGGCATCAGCCATGGCGGCGCCATGGACAAGACGGCGCTGGCGGTCGCCAACCTCATGCTGGGCAACGAGGCGACGGCCGCCGGCATCGAGGTCGCGCTCTACCCCTTCCGGCTGCGCGCCCATGTCGACACCGCGGTCGCGGTGACCGGCGCCGATTGCCGCGTCACCGTCGCCGACCGGCGCTACCCGCCCTGGTGGGCAATGCCGATCCGCGCCGGCGAGACGCTGGTTGTCGAGGCGCCGCGCGCCGGCGCCCGCTCCTATGTCGCCCTTGCCGGCGGCATCGACGTCCCGCTCGTGGCCGGGGCGCGCGCGACGGACGTGAAGGGCGGGTTCGGCGGGCTGGAGGGGCGCGGCCTGTCGCGCGGCGACCGGCTGAGGCTGAACCCGGCGCAGCCCCTTCTGCCGGCTGGGGGGATCGGCGCGGCCGTGGAGGAACGGCGCCCGGCGCCGGGGGACGCGACGGAACTGCGGGTGCTGCCGGCGGCCGAGTTCGACGTTTTCACGCCGCAGGCGCAGGCGGCCTTCACCGGAACCGAATGGCTCGTCACCAACGACGCCAACCGCATGGGCTACCGCCTTGCCGGCGAGACGCTGTCGCTCGCCTCGCCGCTGGAGCTTTTGTCGCACGGCATCGTGCCGGGCACCGTGCAGGTGCCCCCGGCGGGCCAGCCGATCATCCAGTTGGCGGAGGCCAACACCTGCGGCGGCTATCCCAAGATCGCCACCGTCATCGAGGCCGATCTCTGGCGGCTGGCGCAGGCGCCGGTCGGGACGAGGCTGCGCTTCTCCTTCGTGTCGAGCCAGGAGGCAACCGAGGCGCTCGGGGCACGGTGCCGATGGCTCGACTCGTTTGCCGCCACCCTGAAGCCGATGCGGCAGCCAGGCTGAGCCGGCCTTGAAGGAGACCAGATGACCGACGACGCCATTTTCACCATCGGCGCCCTGCATGAACGGGTCGAGGCGATCTTCCGCAAGGCCGGCGTCAACGCCACCCAGGCCGGCGCGATCGCGCGCGTCATCACGGCGGGAGAGCGCGACGCCTGCAAGTCGCACGGGATCTACCGCATCGAAGGCGCCCTGCGCACGATCAAGGCCGGAAAGGTCGAGCCTGGCGCAGTGCCGGAACTGGAACCCGGGTCCGCGGGGGCGATCGTGAAGGTCGATGCAAAGGGCGGGTTTGCCAATCCCGCCTTCGAACTCGGCCTGCCGGTTCTGGCGGAGCGCGCGCGCTCCTGCGGCATCGCGGCGCTCGTCCTCCACGACGCCGTGCATTTCTCGGCGCTCTGGGCGGAGGTCGAGGCATTGACGGAGATCGGGCTCGCCGGCATCGCCATGTGCCCGAGCTATGCCACCGTCGCCCCCGCCGGCGGCAGCAAGCCGCTTCTGGGCACCAATCCCTTCGCCTTTGGCTGGCCGCGCGAGGGCAGGCCGCCCTATGTGTTCGATTTCGCCACATCGGTCGCCGCCAGAGGCGAGATCGAGCTTCATCGCCGTGCCGGCAAGCCGCTGCCGGAAGGCTGGGCGATCGACGCGGAGGGCCGGCCGACCACCGACCCGCAAGCCGCGCTCGCCGGCGCCATGCTCACCTTCGGCGGCCACAAGGGATCCGCCATCGCCACCATGATCGAGCTGCTGGCGGGCGTCATGATCGGCGATCTGACCAGCCCCGAGGCGCTGGCCCAGCTCGGCACCACGACGCTCTATCCGGCTCACGGAGAACTGATCCTCGCCTTCGCGCCGCAGGCTTTCGCGGCCGGACGCCCCGGCAATCCGCTCATGCGCGCGGAGACGCTGTTCGAGGCCATCATGGGCCAGGGCGCGCGCCTGCCCTCGCAGCGGCGCTTCACGGCGCGCGCGGCGTCGGAACGCGACGGCATCAGGCTTTCCGCGATGGAAGTCGAGCAGCTCGACCGTTTCCTGAAGCTCGGGCTCGACGCCGTCTGACGCCGTGGGAAGCGACGGCCGCCGAGCGATTGCCCTGCGCCGGCTTCAAGCTGCTTGCGCAGATCGCCAAGGCGCTTTAGCGAGACCTTGCCGATCCGCCGGATAGTTTTCTCCATGACCAAGCGCCCGCCGCTCACCCCAATCGTCGCCGCCCTGCCCTCCTTCGTGCCCTTCGTCGGGCCGGAGTCCATGACGCGCGAGCGCGGGCGGCCGTTCCGCGCCCGCATCGGCGCCAACGAGTCGAGCTTCGGCCCTTCCCCCAAGGTCATCGCGACCATGCAGCGGGAGGCCGCCGACCAGTGGATGTACTGCGATCCGGACAATTACGACCTGAAGGCGGCACTCGCCGCGCATCTTAACGTGCCGATCGGCTGCGTGGTGGTGGGCGAAGGCATAGACGGCCTGCTCAACCTCGCCGTGCGCATGCATGTCGGCGAAGGGACGGCCGTCGTCACCTCGCTCGGCGCCTATCCGACCTTCAACTTCCACGTCGCGGCCGCCGGCGGGCGGCTCGTCACCGTGCCCTTCCACAAGGACAAGGAAGACCTGGAAGGGCTGCTCGACGCGGTGAAGCGCGAGAAGGCGCGCATCGTCTACCTTTCCAACCCGGACAACCCGATGGGCACATGGTGGGAGGCGGGCGAGGTGCTGCGCTTCGCCGACGCGCTGCCGCAGGACACGCTCTTCATCCTCGACGAGGCCTATGGCGAGACGGGGCCGTCGTCCGCGCAGCCGCCGGTCGACGTATCGCGCCCGAACATGCTCCTGATGCGCACCTTCTCGAAGGCTTACGGGCTCGCCGGCATACGCTGCGGCTACGCCGTGGGCGAGCCGTCGCTGATCCAGGACTTCGAGAAGATCCGCAACCACTACGGCACCAGCCGCATGGCGCAGGTGGCCGGCGCGGCGGCGCTCCAGGACCGGGACTGGCTGACCGGGGTGGTGGCCAAGGTCGCCGCCGGGCGCGAGCGTCTTGCGGAAATCGCCCGCGCCAACGGGCTGACGCCCATCCCCTCCGGCACCAATTTCGTGACCATGGACTGCGGCGGCGACGGCGCCTTCGCGCTGAAGGTCTTGCAGCACCTCATCTCGCGCGACGTGTTCATCCGCAAGCCGATGGCGCCGGGCCTCGACCGCTGCATAAGGGTGAGCGTCGGCCTCGACCGCGAACTCGACGTCTTCGCCGAAGAGCTGCCCGGCGCGCTGGCCGCTGCACGCGGCAACTGAGCGGGGCCGCCAGCCCGTGGCCATCCTCGTCACCGGCAGCGCGGGACATCTCGGCGAGGCGCTGATGCGCACGCTGCGCGCGGCCGGCCGGGAGGCGCGCGGCATCGACATCAAGGCTTCGCCCTTCACCGACGCAGCCGGCTCGATTGCGGACCGAAAATTCCTCGGGGCCGTTTTCGGCGGCGTCACCGCCGTTATTCATACCGCGACGCTGCACAAGCCGCATGTCGCCACCCACCGCCGCCAGGATTTCGTCGACACCAACGTCACCGGCACGCTGGCGCTGCTGGAGGCGGCGCGGGATGCCGGCGCCAAGGCTTTCGTCTTCACCAGCACGACCAGCGCCTTCGGTGCGGCGCTGACGCCGGCACCCGGCGCGCCCGCAGCCTGGATCACCGAGGACGTCGCGCCCGTGCCGAAGAACATCTACGGCGCCACCAAGACCGCCGCCGAGACGCTTTGCGAGTTCTTCGCCCACCGCCACGGCCTGCCGGCGCTGGTGCTGCGCACCTCGCGCTTCTTTCCCGAGCCGGACGACGACCCGGAACAGCGGGCGCGCTACGCCGCCGACAATGCGCAGGCCAACGAGTTGCTGTTCCGCCGCGCCGACATCGAAGACATCGTGTCGGCGCATCTGCTGGCCGCAGAGCGGGCGCCCGCGCTCGGCTTCGGCCGCTACATCGTGTCCGCCACCACGCCGTTCAGCCAGGCCGACCTCGTGGAGCTGCGCCGTGACGCGGCCGCCGTCGTCTCCCGGCTCTATCCGGACTTCGCCGCCCTCTACGCGGGTCGAGGATGGTCGATGTTCGGTTCGATCGACCGCGTCTATGTCAACGAGGCCGCCCGCCGCGATCTCGGCTGGCGGCCGCGATACGACTTCGCCCGTGTGCTGGACCGCCTGCGGTCCGGCCGCGACTTCCGCAGCGAAGTGGCCCGGCAGGTCGGCGCCAAGGGCTATCACGACGGAGCTTTTGCGGACGGCCCGTATCCGACCTGAGGAAGCCGCCGCATGATCCTGAATCTTGATCTTCCTATTCCAGTTTACTACTGACCTTGCGAGGCGCCGCGACGGGCTGGCGCGAGATCAAGGGAGACTAGACGCATGTACATCGCCATGAACCGCTTCAAGGTGCAGAAGGGGTCGGAGGAGGCCTTCGAGAACGTCTGGAGGAGCCGCGATTCCAAGCTGAACGAGATGAACGGGTTCCGCGAGTTCCGGCTCCTGCGCGGCCCGGTCAACGAGGAAGAGGGCTACACGCTGTTCGCCTCCCATACGATCTGGGCGACCCAGGAGGATTTCGTCGCCTGGACGAAGTCGGAGAATTTCCGCGCCGCGCACAAGAATGCCGGCAAGGGCAGCGGCGCCGTCTATCTCGGCCATCCGCAGTTCGAGGGCTTTTCGGTCGTCGAGGGCGTCTGACGGCTCCAACGGGCGTTGTCGCCCTGCAAGGATATGCGGTATCCTGCAACCGGCGGGTGGCGATGCGAGGAGCGGCACCAATGACCAAGAACGGCCCGAAAGACGGGGAGACGGCTTCCCCTTCCCGGCTCATCGACGCGAGGATCGCGGAACTCGGCGACTGGCGCGGCGAGACGCTCGCAAGGGTGCGGGCGATCATCCGGCGGGCCGATCCCGAGATCGTCGAGGAATGGAAGTGGCGCGGGGTTCCGGTGTGGTCGCATGCCGGCATCGTCTGCACCGGCGAGACCTACAAGGCCGTCGTGAAGCTGACCTTCGCCAGGGGTGCTGCGCTGGAGGATCCCTCCGGCCTCTTCAATTCCAGCCTGGAGGGCAACACGCGGCGCGCCATCGACATCCGCAAGGATGACGACATCGATGAAGAGGCGCTCGCCGCGCTCATCCACGCCGCCGTGGCGCTGAACATGGCGGCGAAAAGCTCCCGCAAGGGAGCGAGGAGCGCCTGAAGTCACCTAACCCTCGTCATCCTCAGGCAAGGCCGGAGCGAAGCGGAGGACGCGACCCGAAGTTCCATGCCTGACCTTCCATGAAGCCTCCCACGGCGTAGAACAGCGCTCCTCCTGAGCCGCTCAGGCATGGATCCCAGGGTCTGCGCGACGGCCTTCGGCCTGCTCCGCCCTGGGATGACGAATGGCCGGCCATCGCGCACAGGTTTGTCCACGCAGATAGCATCACGCAAACGTCGTCATCGTCGGGCAAGGCCGGAGCGAAGCGGAGGACGCGACCCGAGGATCCATGCCTGACCGTCCGTGAAGCCTCCCACGGCGTAGAACAGCGCTCCTCCTGAGCCGCTCAGGCATGGATCCCAGGGTCTGCGCGACGGCCTTCGGCCTGCTCCGCCCTGGGATGACGAAAGGCCGGTCGTCCCGGCCGGAACCATGCCACCAGCCCGAGCACGCCGAGCGCCATGACGGCGGCCGGCACAGCCAGGAGGCTGCCGCCGGCGGCCAGCCCCGCCGTGGCGGCCCAGCCGATCGAAGACAGCGCCTCCGCGAAGGTGGCGAAGCGCGACGAGGTCTGGCGGCGGCGGAAATGGCTGCGCTTGGCCTGCGCGCGGAAGAAGAGCTGGATGGCCGTGGAGGAGCCTGCGGCGATCAGCACGCCGGCAGTGGCGACCAGCGCCGTGGCGGGCGCGGCGAAGGCCATGACGGCGAGGATCGGCGCCAGCGGCAGCGCGACCGCGCCGATCACCGCCTCGACCTTGGCGCGGAGCACGAGCGCCTGCCCAAGCGGCGCGGTGGCCATCAGCTCCGGTGCGTCCTCGCCGGAGATCGCCAGCCAGGCGAGACCGCCGGCAAGCTGGCCCGCCGCCATCACCAGCACGGGCGCCATGATCACCAGCGAGCCCGCCTCGCCGCCATAATTCTTCCAGAGCAGCAGCGCCGGCGGGATCAGATAAAGAATCTGCATCAGCGTCTGCGACACCAGCCAGGGGTCGCGCCACAGCAGAATCCATTCCTTGCGGCGCAGCGCGCCGGCTGCCGAAAGGCGGCGAAAGCCCCTGCCCGGCTTCTGCCGCACCGCGCCCATGCCGAGGCCGGCGGCAGCCACGGCGAAGGCGCCAAAGCGGGTCGGCGGCGGGCGCCAGCCTGAGCGCCAGCGCGGAATGGAAGGCATCGACGCGCGACAGGCTGCCGTAGCTCCAGATCGACACCGCCTGCACGCCGATCACGAAGACCGCGCCGACGACGGCCGCGACAACCTGGGCGACGAAGCGGGTGCGCCTGGGACCGATGGCGCGGAACAAAAGCACGGTGAGGCCGGTGGCGAAGGCCGCGGCCGCCGCGGCAAGCGCGAAGAGCACGCCATAGGCCGCCAGCCAGCGCGCCCCGCCCGCCAGCGCGAGCACGTTGATGAAGGGCGCTGTGAGCAGCAGGGCCAGCAGCGACGTGGTCAGACCGATCGCCGCCACCCGCAGGGCGAACACCGTGCGGGTGGGCGCGGGCGAGGACAGCAGCAGGTCGAGGTCGGCGCGCGCATAGAAGGCGCGGGTGACGGACTCCATGGCCTGCGACATCATCACCGTCCAGGCGAGGAAGACGCTGCCGGTGACGACGAGCAGCGTGCCCTTGTCCGGCGGGAAGGTCACGCCGGCATAGGGGCCGACGATCTTCCAGGCGAGGAAGTGCAGCGCGGCGAAGAAGCCGGCGATGACGGCGAGCGCGATCCGCTCGCGGCCGCGCCGGCCGGCGGTCACGGCCGACAGGAAGTCGCGCCAGGCGAGCCGCATCTCGTGCCGGGCGAACCAGAGGAGCGTTTTCACGCGGCGGCGCCCGCAAGAGCGGCATCCGCAGGGCCGACCAGCGTCAGGAAGATGTCCTCCAGCGTCGAGTGGCTCTGCCCCGCATGGTCGCGCGCCGCAAGCGCCCGCAGCTCGTCCAGCGTGCCCTCGGCGATCAGCCGGCCGGCGGCGATGACGCCGATGCGCTCGGCCATGCGTTCGGCCACTTCGAGGATGTGCGTGGTCATGATGACGGTGCAGCCGCGCGCCACGCGCTCGGCCAGCACCTGCTTGACCTGCCGGGCCGAGCCGGCGTCGAGGCCGGTCAGCGGCTCGTCGAGGATGATCAGCCTGGGGTCGTGCACCAGCGCGCCGGCCAGCGCCACCTTCTGGCGCATGCCCTTGGAGAAGCCCTCGCAGCGCGTGTCGGCATGCGGCTCCAGCCCCAGCCAGCCGACCAGCCCGCGCGCCCGCCTCTCGGCCAGCGCTGCGTCGACGCCCCACAAGCCGGCGACGAACTCCAGATACTCCATCGGCGTCAGCTTGTCGTAGATCATCGGCTCGTCCGACACCCAGGCCGTCAGCGCCGTGGCGGCGACGGGCGGGCGGCGCGCGTCGACGCCGAAGACGGATACGTCGCCGCCGTCCGGCTCCAGCAGGCCGGCCACCATGCGCAAGGTGGTGGTCTTGCCCGCCCCGTTCGGCCCCAGCAGCGCGTAGAACTCGCCCTGTCGCACGGCGAGACTCAAGCCATCGACCGCCGGCCGGTCAAAACGCTTGCAAAGGTTGCGGATTTCCAGCGCGAGCACGAAAGCCTCCTTAGGGAGCCGTTTCCAGGTGCGACAAAACGGCCGCCGGCCCGCACCATAGCGGCCGCTCCTTTCGGGCCGGTGAATCGCGGCGGGAATCTGCCCTCGCCTCTATCGGGAACCGATGTTGCAGGAAAAACAACAGCTTCGATTTATTCCTTGCGATGCGGCTTTGCGACTTGACTGTGTCTTTCGAGAGGCGGGAATTTCGAATCGAAAAGTCCGCTACCGCTTGACTCACTTGCGAAAAGCAGGCAGCAGGCAAAGTGCAAAAGGGGCTATTCGTACTTCTGGGCGGGTGCCGGACCGAGGTCCGAACCGAAACACGCGTAAAAAATACGCGGCCAGCGAAGGGATTGATTAACCATCTTTGTCCATCATTTCAGACGATCCGCAGCCGACCGGGGGATCAATCGGAAATTCTGGAACCGGCGGGGCACTGTCGCCCCGCGGACGCGGTTCTGCGTAGGGAAGATTGGTTAGTATGGCGTATATGCGTAACAATTCCGGCAAGAAGGCGCCGTCCGGCGGACGCGTGCCCCCTCAACGCGGCATTCGCAAACTGGTTCCCTGGGTGGCCATACCCGGGATCGGCATGGCGTTTGCCGTCTGGTCGCTGACGATCGTTTCCGACCTCTATTCCATCAACCAGCCCGCCGCGTCCACGCACGGGGCCAAGCCGTTCGCCACGCTGGCGAGCCTCGGCCCGACCGGCGCCGCCGCACCGTTCGGCGCGGTCGCCTTCGACCGGGCCGCCGAGCATGGCGACCTGGAGCGCCGCGCGCGCGTCGGACACCTCGCCAAGGATGCGGCCCGGAGCGCGCGGCTTTCCGCGACGGCCAAGACCGGCGAAGCCACGGGCCGCACCGCCGTGCAGAAGCGTTTCGACACGGTGGCGGCCAAGGCGGCGCTGACGCCGCAGAAGCTTGCCCTGCTGTTCGGCGAGCCCGAGGAGGTTTTCGCGGAGGCCGACATCGACGCCACGCCGGCAAAGACAGCGAAAAAGACCAAGCCGGTCATCGCGGCCCGCCAGGCGGCGAAGGCCGCCGTCGCGTCGCTCGCGCCGGGCGCCGCCCGGTTCGGGGCGGAGGCGCGCGATCCCTCGCTCGCACGCTTCGGCGCCAACGACATGGCGGCCCTGTCGGGCACCGTACTCGCCTATGCCGACCCCAAGCAGGGCCATGCCAGCGACGCGCTCGCCAGCCTGCTGGTGACGCCGGACGAGGACGAGGCAACGCAGGAGAGCGCGCTCCCCGACTACGAGGTCACGCCCGACTTCATCCCGCTGCCGCGCAGCCGGCCGCGCGCCGGAGGCGGGGTCGCCGTCTACGACATCAGCGCCGCCAAGGTCT
>JAFKJW010000072.1 GCA_017305925.1 Hyphomicrobiales bacterium
GACCTCCTCGGCCGCCGCGAGAAAGGGAATCGCGTCGGCGACCGCCCGCCGCGCCTCCCGGCCGTCCTTCCATGCCACGCTGACCGTCCTCGCCGCGACGTGCTCGACCCGGTCTCCGATGACGAGGAGAGGCCGGCCGGTCCGCAGCACGACGCTTGCCGGATCGGCGGCCCTGTATGAATCGGCCCGGAAGGCGCCGGCCGGGGCGTGCGTCACCACGAGGTCCGCCATCCTGGCCGCTTCCACGAGCGTCTGGGTGGGGTTCTGGAGATGCACGTGCCATTGCGTCGTCACGACGTCCGCGGTCAGATGGTCGAACGTCTCGCGGACCTGCCCGAAGCGCTTTTCGATGTCGTCGTGCATCCGTTGCCACGCTTCGGCGGCCGCGAGCCCGGCATCCGGAAATCCGATCGGCGTCGGCTGGTCCGCGGCGCAGAGGCCGATCAGCCTCGCTCCGAAGCGCTGGGCGAGGTCGATGGCCGCGCCGACGATCGGCTCGACGGGGCCGTCGATGCCGACATTGACCAGGATGGACTTGTAGCTCATGGGACTCTCCTTGCGCACGGCGCGATTTTGCCAAGCATAACCCTTCCGGTGCGCCGCACTTTGATGTCGGTCAAGGTCGTGAAGCCCGACATTCTGTTGCCAAAGCTCCCGGCGAACGGTATGCCCCGCCCATTCACCAGGCGGACATCTCATGACAAACGTCGCCCTGACGGGGCTCGCGCGCGATCTGGCCCGCCGGGCCGACGAAGGAAGGCCGGTGCGCATCGGCGTCATCGGCTCGGGCGAGATGGGCACCGATCTCGTCACCCAATGCATGCTGATGCGCGGCGTGGAGCTCGTCGCCATGTCGACGCGCCGCCCGCACACGGCGCGCGAGGCGGTCCGCATCGCCTATGGCGACGAAGCGAAGGCGCAGGAAGCCGACACGCCCTCCCGGCTGACCGCCGCGATCGAGCAGGGCAGGCTGGCCGTCACCTCCAACGAATTGCTGGTGTCCAGCCCGCTGATCGACGTGGTCATAGACGCCACGGGCAAGCCGGGCGTCGCCGCGGATTTCGATCTGATGGCGATGCAGCACGGCAAGCATCTCGTCATGATGAATGTCGAGGCCGACGTCACGATCGGCCACTATCTCAAGCAGCAGGACGTCAGTCTGGGTGTTTTCTATTCCGTCGGCGCGGGCGACGAGCCGTCCTCCTGCATGGAACTGATCGAATTCGCCGCCGCGCTCGGCTACACGATCGTGGCGGCCGGCAAGGGCAAGAACAATCCGCTGAACCACGATGCCGTGCCTGACGATTACCGGGAGGAGGCGGCGCGGCGCAACATGAACCCGCGCATGCTGGTCGAGTTCGTCGACGGCTCCAAGACGATGGTCGAGATGTGCGCCATTGCCAATGCGACCGGCCTCGTGCCGGACGTTCCCGGCATGCATGGTCCGAGGGCCGACCGAGATACGCTGGCCAGGGTCCTCGTCCCGCGTGAGGCCGGCGGCCTCCTGTCGCGCAAGGGCGTGGTCGACTACACGGTCGGCAGGGGCGTGGCGCCGGGCGTCTTCGTGGTGGTCGAGGCCAGCCATCCGCGCATCATCGAGCGCATGGACGACCTGCATGTCGGCGTCGGCCCCTATTACTGTTTCCACCGGCCCTACCACCTGACCTCGCTGGAGGTGCCGCTGACGGCCGCTCGCATCATGCTCTACGGAAAGCCGGACATGGTGCCGCTGGATAGGCCGGTCGCCGAGGTCTGCGCGGTCGCCAAGCGCGACCTCAAGCCGGGCGAGACGTTCGATGCGATCGGCGAGACCTGCTACCGCTCCTGGACGATGACGGCGGTCGACGCGCGCGCCGCCGGGGCCGTTCCGGTGGGCCTGCTGGAAGGCGGCAAGGTGCTGGAGCCGGTGAGGAAGGGCGAGTTGCTGACGGCGAGGAATGCCGCGCCGGACGCATCCACCCGCCTCTTCGCGCTGCGGCGCGAGCAGGACCGGATGTTCCACGCCGCCTGAGAGCATCGCGCCGAAAAGCGGGTGCCGGTTTTCGGCAAAAGCTGTGCGAAAACAAAAGCTACGGCGAACCGCCTGATTCCGGTATCGGGCGGCATGCCGTAGCGGCGCTCGCCGTTTTCGTGGACGAGACCGCTTGGTTGCTTCAGCGTTCCGGCTGGCATGCTTGATGCTTCTCCTTTCCATGCGGCGCCGCTTGTGCGGCAAATTCGGCGAGGGAGTTCAATCGATGGCCCAGTATGGCACGGGAGCGTGTCCCGATCCGGGACAGGACACGGGTCGCCCCAGGCTTCGTTTCGAGACGTTGGACTCCTGGCGCGGCATCTGCGCGATCCTGGTCGCCATGATGCACTTTCCGGTGTCCGGCTGGCTGGCCGAGACCTCCATCGTGCGTGGAGGCTATCTCTTCGTCGATTATTTCTTCGTGCTTTCGGGCGCCGTCATCGCGCATGGCTACGGCGACAGGATCGCGGATGGAGCCGGATATCTGCGTTTCATCGCGCTGAGGCTCGGCCGCATCTACCCGCTGCATGTCGCAGTGCTGCTTCTGTTCGTGGCGTTCGAGGCGCTCCGCCTCGCCGTTCCGGCGCTGCATGGGGATGGCGCGGCGCCATTCACCGAGGGCAACACCGTCGATACCCTCCTCTCGTCGCTGCTCATGCTGAACGGCGTCGGCGTCGAAAAGCAGCTTGTTTGGAATGGCCCGAGCTGGAGCATATCGAGCGAATTCTGGACCTATGTGCTCTTCGGCGGCGTCGTCCTGGCGCTGCGCAAGCGCGTCTGGCTGGCACTGGCCGCCGCGGTCGTCGTTTGCCCGATCCTGCTGGCGCTCGGCTCGACGACGCATTTCATGGATACGACCTATGATTTCGGGCTCGTCCGCTGCATCTACGGCTTTTCGCTCGGAGCGTTGCTCTACGCATTCTTTCGCCGGGGCGCGATGCGCCCGTCCGGCGCGGCGGGGCAGTCCGCCGTGCTGTGGACCTGCCTCGAGCTTGGAACCGTGATCATGGTCGGCGTATTCGTCAGCCTGGCCGCCCGCAATGCATGGAGCTTCGCGGCGCCCTTCGTCTTCGGCGCCGCTCTGCTGGTGTTCATGCACGAACGCGGGGCAGTCAGCCGGCTCCTGCGCATGCGTTTCTTCCTCTGGCTGGGAACGCTTTCCTACGGCATCTACATGTTCCACATCTTCGTGCAGTCGCGGATGATCAACGCCGGAACCCTGTTTGGGAAGCTGACGGGTATCGAGCTGATCCGTCCGTTCGATCTCGCGGGGCAGCATTTCTACGGGTTCGGCGTAGAAAGTCCTGTTTTCGCCTTGGCCATCATGCTCGCGATGCTGGGGGCCGTGGTGGCCGCTGCCTGGCTCGGCCGCGTCTTGGTGGAAGTGCCGTTCATGCGAATGACGAAACGCTGGGTCGATGCCCGCAGCGCGCAGCGCATCGTCTATCGGCGTCGCTACGCCGCGATCGTGCCCGGCAGAACCGCGGGCGCCGATGGCGGTTTCCGCACCATCCTTGCCGCGAGCAGCGGGTCAGTCCCGGCCGAGTTCTTCCGAGCGGATGCGAGCGGCCTCGACCGCTTCTCCAAGTAGCTTCTTCAGCCGGTCCTCGCCCATCAGGACCGAAAGCGCCGCCGCCGTCGTGCCGTTCGGGCTCGTCACCTGCTGGCGCAGCACGCCCGGCTCCTCGCCGCTCTCGGCGGCGAGGCAGGCCGCGCCGTAGGTCGTCTGCATGGCGAGCAGCCTCGCGGTTTCGGCAGGCAGCCCCGCGCGCTCGGCGGCGGCGGTCAGGCATTCGATGAAATGGAAGACGTAGGCCGGCCCGGAGCCGGATACGGCCGTCACCGCATCCATCAGGCCTTCGTCGGTGATCGCGGCGACCTCGCCCGACGTGGCGAGCAATGCCGAGACGAAGGCCTTGACGTCCTCGGGGACATGCGGATTGGCGTAGGTCACCAGCATCCCCTTGCCGATCGCGGCGGGCGTGTTGGGCATGCAGCGCATGATCGATGCGCGATCGCCGAGGACGCCGGCAAGCCGCGCCACCCCGGTCCCCGCCGCGATGCTGAGGATCGTCGCGCCGTCGTCGGCGAAGCGCCTGTAGGCCCCCGCGACGTTCAGGATCACCTGCGGCTTGACGGCCAGCACGATGAGGGAGGGTGCGGCGCCGGCGGGCAGTTCGGCAACGTCGGCCAGTGCGGCGACGCCGAGCGCGCCTGCGCGGGCGCGCAGCGCCTCGTTCGGCTCCACCACCGCGACTTCGGACGCTTCCAGGCGGCCGGACTTCAGCCAGCCTGCCAGCATTGCGTGGCCCATGTTGCCGCAGCCGGCGAGAATGACTTTCATGAGCAGGCGCCCTCCGTTTCCGCAATCCCTTATCCGGAATGCGCCGACGGCGAAAGCCGCGTCGGCGTCAGCGGCCGGCTGCGGCGGGGATCCTGTATCGCGCGACGAGCCTGAGGCCGAGCACGCTCACCAGAAAAAGCATCCAGACCGGATCGACGCGCCGGAAGAAGAAGCTTTCGAGGAAGGCGTTGAGGGCGATGAAGGCGAACGTCATCATGAAGAAGTCGCCGAGCAGAATGTTCTCTTTCAGCGGCGGGATGCGCACATAGTCGCGCAGCGGTTCGACGAGCAGGGCGACGACGGCGAAGCAGAGGGCAGGCAGGCCCATCGCGACTGCGATGTCGATGTATCCGTCATGACCGTGCACCATGGTGCGGACGTCCCAGGCGCGGTCGAAGGGATGGTCTGTCGCCATCACGGCCACGCCGCGCCAGAAGCTTTCGAACCCGTATCCCGTCCATGGCCTCTTCATGATCATCTCGCCGGCGAATTCCCAGAGAGTGACGCGCCCGGTGTAGGTGAGGTCGGGAAAGAGGCTGAGCATCACGCTCTTGACGGGTGGCAGGAAGACCATGCCGAGCGTGGCGAGCGCGGTGCCGACGAGGGTGAGCGCGACCAGGAATGCCGCCAGGCGGCGCATTCCGATCAATCCGGGCCCGGCGACGAGGAGAATCGCCGCCGGCACGAGGCCTGCGGATGTCTTGGAGCCGGTGTTGGCCACGAAGACGATCCCGCCGATCAGCAGGAAGGCGCCGGACCTTTTCCAGCCGCGCCGCAGCAGATAAAGGCCCGCGAAGCTGAATGTCGCCATGACCGGGCCGGCGATGTTCTTGTGGGCGAACACGCCGCGCCACAGGCCGGCATGCTGCGGCTCGGCGCCGGAGGCGGTGTGCATGGCCGCGTTCGGCAGGGCGACCAGCCCCGCATAGCTGATGACCATCACCACGATCGTGGCAAAGGCGAAGACCTTGCAGTATTCTTCCGCGCTTCGCGGCAGGGCGAGGACGGCCACGACGATGACGATGCCGATCAGCGTGAAGAAACCGCCGCGTACCGCGATCGAAGGGTCCGTCGCGTTCATGATCGAGAAGGCGAAGAAGGCCAGCACGATCAGCCACCACGGACTGAAGAAGACCGAAAGCTTGCGCGGATCCGCGTAGCAGGCCACGCCCAGAAGGGCGAGGCTGCCGAGCCCGCTGAAGCCGATCTGGTTGAGCACGTCGCCGCCGCCCTGCGGGTCTGGCGCTCCGCCGGTGGGCTGGAAGGGACGGAAGCTGACCAGGAGGACGGCGAGCAACAGCGCCGCCAGGACGGCCGGCACGCCGGGCGCGCTGACGGCGCGCGCCAGCCGGCCGCCCTCAGTTGCGTTCAGGCTGGCGGTACTGTTCATTGGAATAGCCGAACTCGGCCATGACGCGGCCGAGCGCCACGTAGATCGGGTAGGTGGCGATGGCCGGCGAGGCGGTGCGCGCCAGTTGCAGCGCCGCGCGGAACGGTGCCGCACAGAGAAGGGCGAGGCTCCGGCCAAGCACCTTGAAGTTGGCGAGCGGGGTGCCGGCGCGCGCCCGCTTTTCCACCAGGGTCGATATCACGCCGTTGCGCAGGCTGCGGGCCCGAATCCAGTCGGCCTCGGTGCGCCTGGACGGCACGGTTTCGCGCACCCGTCCCTCGTCGCACCAGGCAAGCGCGAAGCCCGCCCGGGCGGCCCGGCTCAGGAAGTCGGAATCGCCGCCGCCCATGAAGTTGAAGCGCAGGTCGAGAAACGGCCGGGGCATCGTCTCGAGCACGCGCCGGGAGATCGCGAGATTCCCCGAGGAATAGAGCACCGGAACGCGGCCCGTCGCGCGATGCGCCGGAGCGAAGACGGGATGCGCCTGCCAGGCCTGCTGCGCGGCGTCCTCGAAGACGGGGACCTGCGGCCCGCCGACGATGTCGGCGTGCAGCCGCTCCGCGGTGGCGCACATCTGCTCGATCCAGTCGGGATCGGCGATCTCGTCGTCGTCGATCACCAGAAGATATTTGAAGTTCGGAAAGGTCGCCAGCGCCGTCTCCCACCCGGCATTGTAGGCCGAGCAGTTGCCGCGCTCATGCGCGACGATGACCATGCCCGTCAGCGCCTTCTCCAGGAACGGCGCCGCGGCCGCCACCGCGCCCTCGCGCAGTTCGGTCTCGTTCTCCATGACGATCATGGCGACCCTGCGGTTCGTCCGCTGGGCCCTCACGGAGGCGATGGTGTCGAGGATCTGGCGCGGCCGCTTGAAGGTCGGCGCCGTCACGACGACCTCGACGGCTTCGGCCTGCATTCCGGGGGATTGGGCGAAGAGCGATACGCACGCGTTCATGCCAAGATGGCTAGCAGGTCCGCCATAACGTTTCGTTAATACCTGCGCCGCAGGCGGATTTGAACAATCCTTGAAGCGTTCTTAAGCTTCGCTTCATCGCGCCGTGCTATCCGCCGGTGAAGGCGTCATGATGAAACTCGTATTCGTCACATCGCTCGTACCCGACGGTCACCAGAGCTCGGGCTACGAGATTGCAAACGCGGCGATCATCGATTCTCTCCGCCGGGCCGGGGTCGATGTCGCGGTGGTCGGCTTTCTGTGGCCGGGCCGCACGCCTGCGGACCCCGCCAGCACGACGGTGCTCGGTGCCGTCGAAGTCCGCACCGACGTCGCGCCGCTCGCCATGAAGCTGCGCTGGCTCGGCAAGTCCATGCTGTCGGGCCTGACATTCTCCTCGGTCAAGCTGCGCGAGATCGCGCCGGCCGCCCTGCGGGCCGAACTCGCGGCCCTGGAACCGTTCGACGGCTATGTGCTCAATTCCGTGACGCTGCCCGGCGCGTTCGAGGACTGCTTCCGCGACAAGCCCTGCCTTTTCGTCGCGCACAATGTCGAGCACAGATCCGCGGAGGAGAACGCCAAGGTCGCCGAAAGCCCGTTCCAGCGTTTCCTCTATCGGCGCGAGGCCGCGCTGCTGCGGGAGCTGGAGGCCCGGCTCTGCCGGCAGGCGCGCTTCGTCTTTACGCTTGCCGAGGAGGACAGGGAGGCGCTCGGCGTCGCCGCCGACGCGCGCTCGGCCACGCTGCCCCTCGTCACGAGATCGCCGCCGCCCGCCGCGCCCGGCAGGCGCGAGATCGCGTTTCAGGCGGGGCTGATCGGCACCTGGACCTGGCGGCCGAACCGCATCGGGCTGGACTGGTTCCTCGGCGAGGTCGTCCCCCACCTTCCGGCGGACTTTTCCGTCCGCATTGCCGGCGGCACGCCGCCGGGACTTTCCAGCCGGCACTCCAACGTGACCTTCGTCGGCCGCGTTCCGGACGCGACGGCTTTCGTCCGCTCCGCCGCGGTGATCCCGCTCGTCAGTCGCGCCGGCAGCGGCGTGCAGTTGAAGACGATCGAGACCTTCGAGCTCGGCCTGCCCTCGGTCGCCACGACGCGCTCGCTGCGCGGCATCGATTATCGGCCGGAAAACTGCCAGGTCAGTGACGATCCCGCCACGTTCGCGCGGCTCCTGGTGGAACAGGCCCGCTTCCCGCGCGACGTGGATGGCCGCGACTTTCATCGGCGCCAGCGCGACATGCTGGACAGGCGCATTCGCATCGGCCTCGAGAAGATCGGATACCAGTCCCTGGAGGCGGTGGCATGACGATCCATTCCGCCATCGGGCCGGGTTCGCCGATTCCGCAGATGAACATTGCCGGCGTCGACGTCGCGTCGCTGGCGTGGGACGATGCGATCGCCCTCCTGAAAGGGGTCCTGCTGTCCCGGCATTTCACGAAAGTGGCGTTCCTCAACGCGCACAATTCCAATGTCGCCCATGCCGATCCCCGCCTGCGGTCGGCCCTCGACGGGGCGCTGGTCCTGCCCGACGGCGTCGGCGTCGACATCGCCGCGAAGCTCCTCTACGGCCGGCCCTTCGCGGCCAACCTCAACGGTACGGATTTCGTGCCGGCGCTGGCGCGCGCCGTCGAGAAGCCGCTTCGGGTGGGATTGCTCGGCGCCAAACGCGCCAATGTGGAGGCGGCCGCGGCCGGTCTTGCCCGCATCGCGCCGCAGCATGCCTATCTGGTGGTCGGCGACGGCTATTTCGACGCAGGCGACGAAGCCGCCCTGCTGGCGCGCATGGCGGAGATGCGGCTCGACCTGCTTCTCGCCGCGCTCGGAACGCCGCGCCAGGAGATTTTCGTCGCCGAGAAGGTCGGCTCGGAACATGCGCCGGTGTCGATCTCGGTCGGCGCGCTCTTCGACTTCCTCGCGGGTGCCGTGCCGCGCGCGCCCGAATGGGTGCGCAGGGCGCGGCTGGAATGGGTGTTCCGTCTCATCCTCGAGCCCGGTCGTCTGTGGCGCCGCTATCTGCTCGGCAATCCGCGGTTCCTCTTTCACGTGATGCAGCAGAAGCTTCGGCTCGGAAGGACGCAGACATGAATGCTCCGTTCGTTCCGGAGATCCCGTTGCCGCAGCGCGCCGCGGACGCGTGGCTCACACAGTCGAACGCTCTGGTGACGGCGAGCTACGCTCCCGATCTGGAGCGCTGCCGCCTGCTTTGCGAGACGGTCGACCGGCATGTCACCGGATTCGAGAAGCATTACCTTCTGGTGGAAGGGCGCGACGTCCCGCTTTTCCGCCAACTGGAATCGAGCCGCCGCGTGGTGATCGACGAGCGGGACATCCTGCCGAACTGGCTCCACGCGCTCGATGATCCGCTGAGCGGCTTCCGGCGGCGTGTCTGGCTGAGCTGGCGCATTCCGCCGCTGCGCGGCTGGCACGTCCAGCAGCTGCGCCGGATCGGCATTGCCGGCCTGGCCGGCGAGGACGCGCTCATCTTCTGCGATTCCGACGTCATGTTCCTGAAGCCGTTCGATTGCTCCCGCTTCTGGCGGGGCGGCAGGCTGCGGCTGCTGCGTCACGACAACGCGCTCGACCGGCCCCAGTTCTCCGACCAGCATCAATGGTCAATCAATGCCGGCAAGCTTTTGGGCATCCGCCAGCCGGTCATGTCGCGCCACGACTACATCTCGACCGTCATCGCCTGGCGCCGCCAGACCGTGAAGGAGATGTGCGATCACATCGAGGCGGTGTCGGGCCGCGACTGGGTGTCGGCCGTCGCGTCGAAACGCAAATTCTCCGAATGCATGATCTACGGCCGCTATGTGGACGAGGTGCGCGCGGGCGAGGGGCATTTCACCGGCGATACGGAGTATTGTCAGGTGCAGTGGCTCGGATCGGCGATGACCGAGGAGGACCTGCGCGATTTCGTCACCCGCATGGAGCCGGAGCAGGTCGCCATCTGCCTGCAATCCTTCATCGGGACGGATATCGGGCGCCTTCGCCGGCTCGCCGCCTGAGCCACACCCGGTACGTCTTCAGAAGACTTTTGCCGGCCGGCGCAGCGCCGCATAGGTGTAGGCGGCGGAGACCGCGTAGAGCACCGCGAAACCGGCGTTCAGCCAGAGAATGAGGCTCTCCGTGCCAGACGCGGCGCGGATCAGCACGAACAGGATGAGTGCCTTCAGGCCCGCCAGCAAAGCGAGGCTGACCATGCGCAGCGTCGTCTGGCCGCGCGCGTAGAGCAGTTCCGCCTGGTACTCGATCAGGTTGCGCAGGCCCGGAATGAGCAGCGCGAGCCCGATCAGGGGCGCGGCTTCCGACACGTTCCGCCCGAGCGCGTCGGGGAAGACATGCAGCACCGCCGCCATGGCGCCGAGGCCGCAAGTGGAGATCAGGAAGATCGCGGCCTCGATGAGGACTTTCCGTTTCAGCCCGCGCAGCAGCTCGGGCGTGCGCATGATCCTCTGCACCAGCATCATCGAGAAGGCGCGGATCGGGATGGCGGTAAGATCGACGAGCCGCATCACGATGGCGTAGATGCCGGCGAGCGCCGGCCCGCCCAGCGCCAGCACCAAAAGCTTGTCGAACTCCGACTGGAGGTAGAACAGCACCTCGGCGCAGGCGACCGTCACCGCGTCGTGCAGCCTGCGCCAGTAGAGCTTCGGCTTGAAGCGGATGCGCTGACGCGGATAGAAGAACGCGGCGCTCGCGGCGAGGATGAGGGCGTTCGCGGCCAGATACGCGACCGACCACGCGGCAAGGCCGTGGTCCGGGTAGAAGGCGAAGCCCGTGGCGGCAAGCGCCCGCACAGCAGTGGCGGCGATCACCAGAAGCGCGCCGCGCCCGAACTGCCCGAGCCCGTTGTTGACGATGACGACCGCCTCGAACGGCCGCCACAGCAGCGCCTCCGCCGCGACGACCGCGGCGAATACCGAAATGGCCATCTGCCCCGAGAAGAAGGCGAAGTAGGTCGCCGCCGAGGCCGCGGCGAGCAGCGGCAGCGAGAGGACTCCCATCAGAAGAAAGCCGCCGGTAAAGGTGCCGATCAGCCGCGGCTTGACGCTCGCGGCCCGGTAGAGCGGCGACATGAAGCCGAAGGCCAGGATGCGCGACAGCATGACGCCCGCGGCGCTGGCCGTCGCGAACAGGCCGAAATCGCCGATCGACAGCGAGTTGGCGAGTGCGACGAAGTAGAGCAGCGAGAAGACGAGGCGTCCCGCCGAGCCGCTCACCGTCGAAAGATAGTCGCGCAAAAGCCGCCGTTGCGCGGCGAGAAGCCCCGCAATCCGCCCGATCCCGCGCAACCGCGCGCTTTCCGCAAGCTCGCTCATCCGGCTTTTTCCCTACCGGAGAAAGCTTAACGCGGCGTGTGGAGGCCGCTTGAAGGCTTCGGCGTTAACGGTTTGTTTCCCATGCCTGTTTAGGGTGCCTTAACGATCGTGCCGTCCGTGTGCCGGACGGCGCGGGAGATGGTTGGCATCAGATGTTCGAGCAGGGAAAATCAGGCCCGGGGCGCAGGCGCAAGTCGCTGCTCTCCTTCAGCCGGGACGCTTTCGGTGTCGGCAGTGCGGCGCCTGCCGCCTCTGCCTTGGCTGGAGAGGAGCGCGCGCGCCGGTCCGCGCCGGATGCGCCGGCCCGGCACCAGATGGCACGCTCGCGCCGCGAGGCGCGCGGCAACCACATCCTCTCCGCGCTCGCGGCCTCGCAGCAAAGGCGCGACGGGACGGTGGCCGCGGGGGACGGCCGCGACAGGCTTGCGCCGGCTCCGGAAACGCCGGCTCCCGGGTCGGAAACGCCGGCTTCCGACGGCGGTTTGGGAGGCCAGGTCCGCAAATGGATGCGCGGCGAGGAACGGCCGGAGCCACCGCCGTACATCCCGGATGAGGAGCCTGCCGTCCGGCGCTCCCCGGACAGGGCGCCGGCTCCCGAGCCGCCCGTTTCCCCCGACGGCTGGACGCCGCTCATCGACCCGATGCGCGTCATCGGCGGCATTTTCGAATCGAAGCGCCTGATTGTCGCGGCCACCATTCTGGGCCTGCTTGCGGGTCTCGGCGTGGCGTTGACGACGCCCAAGAAATTCATGGCCGCGACGGAATTGCTGATCGATCCCCGTGATCTCAAGCTTTCCGACCGCGACCTCACCCAGCAGGGCCTGCCGTCGGACGCGACGCTGGCCATCGTCGAGAACCAGGTGCGCATCCTGACCTCGGGCACGGTGCTGGGCAAGGTGGTGGACCGGCTGAACCTCACCGAGGATGACGAGTTCAACGGCCGCAGGAAGTCGTTCGGGGTCCGAGCCTTGATCGGCGAGCTGCGCGCGCTTCTGTCGCGCAGGAGCGACGACGGCGCCGACGACGGCCGCGAGAAGACCGTGGCGATCGAGCATCTGGCGGACAGCCTCAGCGTGGAGCGCGGGGGCAAGACCTTCGTCGTGACCATCGCGGTCAAGACCGAGAGCCCGCAGAAATCCGCGCTGATCGCCAACACGATGACGGATGTCTTCCTCGAAACCTACGGACAGTTGCAGGCCCAGACGATGGGCCGCGCCTCCGACGAGCTGAATGCCAGTCTCGACGAGATGCGCTCCGGCGTCGAGGCGGCCGAGCGCAAGGTGGCGGAATTCAAGGCGACGCACGACATCATCGACCCGCAGGGGCGGCCGATCACCGACGACGAGATCGTGAAGTTGAACGAGCAGCTTTCCGTGGCGCGGGCCCGCACGCTGGAACTGAACGCGCGCGCGGCGTCGGTCCGCGGCGCGGATGTCGATTCCATCGTCGGCGGGGCGATACCGGAAAGCATCAATTCCAGCATCATCACCGAGCTGCGGACGCAATATGCGAGCCTGAAGAGCGAATCGGACCGCATGGCGGTGCGCCTCGGGCCGCGCCATCCGGACCGTCTGGCGATCGATGCGCAGCTCGTCGGCGCCCGCCAGCAGATTTCCGCGGAGCTGAGGCGCATCGCGGGCTCCATTCAGGTGGAGTTGAAGCGCGCCGTCGAGCTGGAGCAGCAGCTCGCCCAGCGTCTCGCCCAGCTCAAGGTGAGGCAGGGCGACATCGGCACGGAACTCGTGCAGCTGCGCGAGCTCGAGCGCGAAGTCGCCACCAAGCGCGCCGTCTACGAATCCTTCCTGCTGCGCGCCAAGGAGACCGGCGAGCAGCGCGAGATCAACACCGCGAATATGAGCGTGATCTCCCGCGCCTATGCGCCGCTGAGCCCGTCCGGCCCCTCGCGGACCATGATCGTGCTTGCCGGGATGATCCTCGGTTTCGGCTCGGGCGTCGGTTTCGCCGCCCTGCGGGGCGCCTATGAAGGGCTGTCCGAACGGCGCCGGCAGGATCAACGGCGGCGTACCGCAGCCGTGGCGCGCAGCGAGCCGCCGGACCGGACTCCGCCGGCCGGTCCGCGGCCGCCATCCGGCAGTCCGCCAGGCGGAGGCCTGTCCGCGCCGCGAGACGCCCGCCCCCATGCGCCGGCCGGAGATTCCGCCCCCCAGTCCGACGAGGACCGATCCAGGTTCCGTCCCTTCCGGGCCGCCCATCCGCCGGCCTACGCGCCCCATCCGGAAGGATATGCCGGTCCGGACGAGGCCATGCCTTCGGCCTATGTGCCGGTTCCGCCGAGCGCCTATGCTGTACCGCATGAGGCGAATCCGGTGCCTCACTATTCGCCGTCAGGCTGGCCCGTTCAGGCCGCGCCTGCGGCCTATCCTCCGCCGTCCGCCTATGCCCCGGCGGCGGTCCATGGCCATCGGCCGGCCTATATGCCCCCGCCCATGACGGCGGGCCATCCGGTCGCGCAGGCTTCGTCCTGGGCGTATCCCCGGCAGGCCGCGCCGGTCTATCCCGTGCCGCAGCGGGCGGCCCATGCGGGCGCCGTGCCGCATCATCATCAGGCGATGTCCCAGAGCGGCCAGGAGCCCTTGGCGCAGGCGATCGACGACATCCGTGCGAGCCTGGCCGAATGCAGGGATGCCATTCACGACCTCTCCGCCGAGCGCCGGAGACGCCGCGCCTTCTGATCCCGTCCGGTTTGCGCCATGCGACGGCGCAACGGCGTGGTTGCCGCGCCGCTTTTTGATGATTATGCCAGCTCTGGCGAATTGCCCCGGAGAAAAGCCATGGCCGAGATCATCGATGGAAAGCGCGTCGCCGACGACGTGGTGGAGGCGGTGAAGAAGCACGCCGCCGAACTGGTCTCCGGCGGGCATGCGCAGCCCGGCCTCGCCGTGGTCATCGTCGGCGAGGATCCGGCGAGCCAGGTCTATGTCGCCTCGAAATCGAGGAAGGCCAAGGAGTGCGGCTTCCACTCGGTGCAGCATACGCTTCCCGCCGACACTTCCGAGGCGGCGCTCCTCGCCCTGATCCGCAACCTCAACGAGGACCCGGCCATCCACGGCATCCTCGTCCAGCTTCCGCTCCCCGGACATCTCGATTCCGGCAAGGTGATCCAGACGATCGCGCCCGAAAAGGACGTCGACGGCTTCCACTACATCAATGTCGGCAAGCTCGTGACGGGAGAGACGCGCACCGCCTTCGTGCCCTGCACGCCGGCCGGCTCGATGATCCTGATCGAGCGCGTGCTGGGCCGCGACCTTTCCGGTCTCAACGCCGTGGTCGTCGGCCGCTCCAACATCGTCGGCAAGCCGATGGCAAATCTTCTGCTCGCCGCGAATTGCACGGTGACGGTCGCCCACAGCCGCACGAAGGATCTGCCCGCCGTCTGCCGCGGCGCCGACATCCTCGTCGCGGCGGTCGGCCGGCCGGAGATGATCAAGGGCGATTGGGTAAAGCCCGGAGCGACCGTGATCGACGTCGGCATCAACCGCGTCCCGGCTCCGGAAAAAGGCGAGGGCAAGCACCGCCTCGTCGGCGACGTGGATTTCGAGGGCGCGATGAAGGTCGCCGGCGCGATCACGCCGGTGCCGGGCGGCGTCGGCCCGATGACCATCGCCTTGCTGATGGCCAACACGCTCGCT
This sequence comes from Hyphomicrobiales bacterium, assembly GCA_017305925.1. Taxonomy (GTDB): domain Bacteria; phylum Pseudomonadota; class Alphaproteobacteria; order Rhizobiales; family Rhizobiaceae; genus Arvimicrobium. Next base: position 14,664 of record JAFKJW010000072.1, read on the forward strand.
GCCGCCTTCCTCTCCGCCGGCCTGGAGCGTCCGCGCTTCTGAGCGGTGCGTCCTTCGAGGCTCGCCCGGAGAAATAGTCGCTCTTCCTGGCGAGGCCCTGCGGGCTCGCATCTCACGATGAGGACCGTTGGCGTCTCACGATCCTCGTCCTGAGGTGCTCGTACAGCGAGCCTCGAAGCACGCACGGCCCTCGATGTCCCCGCTTTCCGCCGGTCGGGCGATCCTGTAGAAGGGCCCGCCATGTCCGAGCCCCAATCGCCCGGTCGCCAGTTCGCCTTCCTGCTGGTCGACAAGTTCTCCATGTTTTCGCTGGCCGCCGCGATCGACGCGGTGCGTTCGGCCAACCGCCTGCTCGGGCACGATTTTTATTCATGGACGACGGTTTCGGCCGACGGCGACGCGGTGATGGCGTCGAACGGCCTGCCGATCAAGATCGACTACAGCGTCGCCGACATTCCGCCCGCCGACATCCTGTTCGTCTGCGTCGGCCTGACCACCGAGTTCAACGGCAAGAGCAAGGTGCTCGGCGCATTGCGCAACTGGGGACGGCGCGGCGGCGCGCTGGGCGCGCTGTCGGTCGGCTCCTATCTCCTGGCCGAGGCGGGACAGCTCGAAGGCCACCGCTGCACCATCCACTGGGAGAACCGCGCCGGCTTCATGGAGCGCTTCCCCGAGATCGACTGCACCGGCAACGTCTTCGAGATCGACCGCAAGCGCTATACCTGCGCCGGCGGCACGACCTCCATCGATCTGATGCTGGAGATCCTCCGCCGCGATTTCGGTTCGGCGCTGGCCAATGGCGTGGCCAATCAGTTCCAGCACGAGCGTATCCGCTCCGCCGGCGACCGCCAGCGTGTCGGCCCGGAGCGCGACCTGACCGGCAAATCGGAAAAGCTGCGCAAGATCGTCGAGCTGATGGCTGACAATCTGGACGAGCCCTATTCGGCGGTCGAGCTGGCGAAATCGGCGAAGCTGTCGGTCCGCCAGGTCGAGCGGCTTTTCCTGCGCCATCTCGGCATGACGCCCGGCCGCTACTACATGCGGCTGAGGCTCGAACGGGCGCGGGAGCTGCTGCGCCAGACCAACATGCCGATCCTCGACGTGGCGATCGCGACGGGCTTCACCTCGCATTCCTATTTCGCGCAAAGCTATCGCCTCCAGTTCGGCCGCCCGCCGAGCGAGGAGCGCCGCACCACCTACTGAGATCCGCCGGGCTTTCTTCCGCGTCGCGGCTTGCCAGCTTCCGCGGGGTTATCTAGCTTCGCGCGGACATCTGGAGAGCAGGCTATGGGCGCGGTGCGGGCTGTCTTGGCGATTTTGCTGCTGGCGCTGTCCATCCCGGCTGCCGCCGCCGCGAACCGGGTCATCGTCATCCTCGACGGTTCGGGCTCGATGTGGGCGCAGATCGACGGCAAGCCGAAGCTTGAGATCGCGCGCGAATCCCTGCGCGCCGTCCTGAAGACGGTTCCCGCCGAGGACGAGATCGGCTTCATGGCCTATGGCCACCGCGAGAAGGGAAGCTGCGGTGATATCGAGCTGATCGTGCCGCCTGCGGCCGGCACGGCGGCCGCGATCACCAAGGCCGCGGATCATCTGAAATTCCTCGGCAAGACGCCGCTCTCGGCCGCCGTGAGGCAGGCGGCGGAAGCGCTGAGATACACCGAGGACAAGGCGACCGTCGTGCTCATCACGGATGGGCTGGAGACCTGCGGCGGCGATCCCTGCGCGCTCGGCAGGGAGCTGAAGGAAACGGGCGTGGACTTCACCGCGCACGTGGTGGGCTTCGGGCTGACCGACGAGGAGGGCAGGCAGGTGGCCTGCCTGGCCGAGAACACCGGTGGCAGGTACATAGCGGCCGGCAACGAGCAGGCCTTGCAGGACGCGCTGAAGGCCGTCGTCTCGGCGCCCGAGCCGGAACCCGAGCCGGCGTCCCAGCCGGCGGCCCTTGAATTCAACCTGATCCCGAAGGCCGTGCTGAAGGAGGGCGTCGACGTTCCCGCCGGGATGGATGTCTTCCTGGAGATATTCCGGGACGATGCGGCCGGCACCGGCGGGGACCATGTCGATTTCGGCTATCAGCCGGTAAAAATGCATGCAGAGCCGGGCGGCTACATCCTCCGCGCGACCAGCGGGGCCGTGAAGGTCGAGCAGAAGATCGCGCTCACCGCCGACAAGGCGGCCGAACCCGTCGTCGACCTGAATGCCGCCGCATTGCTGCTGCGGGCGCGGCCCGCCCCCGGCGCCGACATCGACGGCAACGCCCAGATCGTCATCGACTATCCGGGCGGCCAGTCCGCGTCCAATTTCGGGACGGCCAAGCTCGTCGTGCCCGCGGGCGAGACGGCGGTGACGGTCAAGCTCGGCGGCGGCGAAGTCGCCGAGACGATGCAGCTCGCTGCCGGCCAGGTCGTCGACAAGGACATCGTCGTCGGCGTCGGCAAGGCAAAGGCCAACGCCTTCTATACGGCCGGCGGAGAGAGGGTCGATTCGGGCGATCTCTCCTGGAAGGTGTTCAAGGCGGCAAAGAAGATCGACGGCACGCGCGAACAGGTCACTTATGCCTTCGGCCCCGACAGCCTTTTCGACCTGCCGCCCGGCGACTACGTCATGGGCGTGGAGATGCAGGCGGCGACGGCCGAGCAGCCCTTCGGCATCAAGGTCGGCGAGATGAGCGAGGTCGAGGTGACGCTGAATGCCGGCGTCGCCGCGATCGCGGCGCCGGGTGCGGACGGCTTCCGTATCTATGAGGCGAAGAAGGATCTCCAGGGCGAGCGCAAGCAGGTGACCTACGGCTTCGGCGAGACGTTCCAGACGACGCTCGCCGCGGGCGATTATGTCGTCGTGACGAACTTCAAGATCGACAAGGCCGATGCCGAGACGGCGTTCACCGTGAAGGCCGGCGAGCGGACGGAAGTGGCCGTGCCGTAGAGTCCGCCTTCAGGCGGCGAAGGCCGTCGCGCCCTGATCGGCGCGGCCCGCGAGCTGCCGGAATCCGGCGAACAGCTCGCGCCCGAAGCCATGGGCGCTCTCGTCCGCATCGACGATGGCGGCCGGGCGCTTCTCCAACTCTCCGGCGGCCAGGAGGACCTCCAGCGTTCCCGCCTCGGCGTCCAGCCGCAGAAGGTCGCCGTCGCGGAGGCGGGCGATCGGCCCGCCCTCGATCGCCTCGGGCGTGACGTGGATCGCCGCGGGCACCTTGCCGGATGCGCCCGACATGCGGCCGTCGGTGACCAGCGCCACCTTGCGCCCCCGGTCCTGAAGGATGCCGAGCACCGTCGTGAGCTTGTGCAGTTCCGGCATGCCGTTGGCCTTCGGTCCCTGGAAGCGGACCACCGCGATGAAGTCGCGGTCGAGGCTGCCTGCCTTGAAGGCGTCGTTCAGCGCCTGTTGGCTGTGGAAGATTATTGCTGGCGCCTCGACGACGCGCCGTTCCGGCTTCACGGCGGAAACCTTGATGACGGCATGGCCGAGATTGCCGCCGAGCACCTTCAGCCCGCCCGATGCCTGGAACGGCTGCGCCGCCGTCGCCAGCACTTTCTCGTCGCCGCTTTCGGCTGGCGCCGGGCGCCGCTCCACCGTGCCGTCCGGCGCCAGCGCGGGCTCGATCGCATAGGGCCGCAACCCCTGTCCCCAGACCGTCTCGACATCCTCGTGGAGGTAGCCGGCATCGAGCAGCTCGCGGATGAGAAAGCCCATGCCGCCGGCAGCATGGAAGTGGTTCACGTCTGCCAGCCCGTTCGGATAGACGCGCGCCAAGAGCGGCACGGTGTCGGAGAGGTCCGAAATGTCCTGCCAGGTGACGGCGACGCCGGCCGCCGCCGCCATGGCGATCAGGTGGATCGTGTGGTTGGTCGAGCCGCCGGTTGCATGCAGGCCGACGATGCCGTTGACGATCGAGCGCTCGTCGATCATGCGGCCGACCGGCGTGTAGGCGTTGCCGAGACGGGTGATCGCCAGCGCGCGTTTCGCCGCCTCGCGGGTGAGCGCGTCGCGCAGCGGCGTGTTCGGGTTGACGAAGGAGGCGCCGGGCGTATGCAGTCCCATGATCTCCATCAGCATCTGGTTGGAGTTGGCGGTGCCGTAGAAGGTGCAGGTGCCGGGACCGTGATAGCTTTTCGATTCGGCCTCCAGCAGTTCCCTGCGGCCGACCTTGCCCTCGGCATAGAGCTGGCGGACCTTCGCCTTCTCGTCGTTCGGCAGCCCGCTGGTCATCGGGCCGGCGGGGATGAACACCGCCGGCAGGTGCCCGAAGGTCAAGGCCGCGATCAGCAGGCCGGGCACGATCTTGTCGCAGACGCCGAGATAGACCGCGGCGTCGAACATGTTGTGCGACAGGCCGATTGCCGCGGCCATGGCGATCACGTCGCGCGAGAACAGCGACAGTTCCATGCCGGGCTGCCCCTGTGTGACGCCGTCGCACATGGCCGGCACACCGCCCGCCACCTGCGCCATGCCGCCGGTCTCGCGCGCCGCTTGCTTGATGAGCGCCGGAAAGGCCTCGAAGGGCTGATGCGCCGAGAGCATGTCGTTGTAGGAGGTGATGATGCCCAGGTTTGGCACATGCTCGCCGGCAAGCGCTGCCTTTTCGGAAGGCGCGCATGCGGCGAAGCCGTGCGCGAGATTGCCGCAGGAAAGCACGGAGCGCTGTGCGCCGCGGCCTGCGGCCTGCGCGATGCGCTCCAGATAGGCGGCGCGGCCCGGCTTCGAGCGCTCGCGGATGCGGTCGGTGATCGCGGTGATGTCGCGTCTGGCAGTCATCGTCCTGTCCTTCATGGCGGCTTGTCGTGGCACCCGCGCCGCGCGGGCGGACGCGCTATGGCGCCCAATAAATCTCCGGCCGCGTGGCCGCGTGCTCCAGAACGCCGGCGATCGGCGGGGTTGCGGTCCCGTCGAGCACGGCGTCGATCAGCGACCGCTTCGCCGCGCCCTCGATATGCAGCGCCATGAAGCGGGCGGAGATCAGGTGCGGCATGGTCAGCGTGAGCCGCGGCTCGCCGGCGCTCGGCGCCTCGACGACGCGCACGATCCCCGGCGCGTCCGGGTCGAGGATGGCGTCCAGATCCGCGGCGTCCGGAAAGAACGAGGCGGTGTGGCCGTCCGTGCCCATGCCGAGGATCACCACGTCGAGCGGCCAGGCGAGCCGGGCGAGCACAAGGGACGCCTCGCAGGCCGCGTCCGCGATGCTTTCCCGGGCGCGGTAGAGGGGTTCGAAACGGGCCGCCGCGGCCCTGTTGCGCAGGAAGTTCTCGCGCACCAGCCTGGCATTCGATCGCGGCGACGCGCCGTCCACGAAACGCTCGTCGACGAGCGTGACCGTGACGTTGCGCCAGTCGATGGCGGTCCTCGACAGCGCCTGGAAGAAAAGCTTCGGCGTGGTGCCGCCCGAAACGGCGATCGTCGCGCTGCCGCTGCGCTCTATCGCCTCGCTGAGCCGCGCGGCGACGGTGTCGGCAAGGTCGGCCGCGAGCTGCGCCGCGGAAGGCTCCTCGTGCCAGACTATGCGTGCCCGCAGGTCGCTCATGTGCTCTCGTGCCACGTCCTGCCGTCGCGCTCGATCAGCGCGATCGCCGCCGACGGTCCCCAGGTGCCGGCCGTATAGCCCTGTACCTCCTGACGGTTCTCCTCCCAGGCGTTGAGGATCGGATCGATCCAGGTCCATGCGGCCTCGACCTCGTCGCGCCGCATGAACAGCGTCTGGTTGCCGCGCACGACGTCCATGATCAGGCGCTCATAGGCGTCCGGGTTGCGCCCCTCGAAGGTGTTGGCGAAGCTGACGTCGAGTGAGGTCGCCCTGAGTCGCATGCCGCCCGGGCCGGGATCCTTGATCATGATGAACTGCCGGATCCCCTCGTCCGGCTGGAGGCGGATGACGAGCTGGTTCGCCATGATGTTGCCCGCGCCGGTGCCGAAGATGTTGTGCGGGATCTGCTTGAACTCGATGGCGATCTCGGAGAGCCGGGACGCCAGCCGCTTGCCGGTCCTCAGATAGAAGGGCACGCCCGCCCAGCGCCAGTTCTCGATCTCGGCCTTGATCGCCACGAAGGTCTCGGTGCGGCTCTCCGGCTTGCCGAGTTCCTCGACATAGCCCTTGACCGCGCCGGTTGCCGAGGCTCCCGCCCGATACTGTCCGCGCACCGTGTGCCGGGGCGCTTCCTGGCCGTTGATGCGCCTCAGCGAGCGCAGCACCTTCAGCTTCTCGTCGCGCACCGCGTCGGCGTCCATGGACGAGGGCGGCTCCATGGCGACGAGGCAGAGGAGCTGGAGCATGTGGTTCTGCATCATGTCGCGCAGCGCGCCGGCCTTGTCGTAGTAGGTGACGCGATCCTCCAGGCCGACCGTCTCGGCGACCGTGATCTGCACATGGTCGATATGGGCAGAGTTCCACAGCGGCTCGTAGAGCGCGTTGCCGAAGCGCAGCGCCATCAGGTTCTGCACCGTCTCCTTGCCGAGATAGTGGTCGATGCGGAAGATCTGCTGCTCGCGGAAATTGTGGCCGATCACGTCGTTGAGCTCGCGCGCCGAAGCGAGGTCGCGGCCGATCGGCTTTTCGACCACGATGCGCGAATTTGCCGTGACCAGCTCGTTTTCCCGCAGATGCTGCGAGATGTCGCCGAACAGCTCCGGTGCCACCGCCATGTAGAAGACGCGGATCCGGTCAGGGTCGTTCAGCGTCTTCTTCAGCTTGGCGAAGCCGTCGCCCGATCTGGCGTCGACCGGAATGTAGCTGAGGCGTTGCAGGAAGGTCCCGACCTGCGTCGCGTCGAGTTCTGCCGCGGGAACGTGGTCGGTAAGCGCCTTGCTGGCGAAATCGCGGAACTGCGCGTCGGTGAGCTTGCTACGCGACGCGCCGATGATCCGGGTCGGCTCGGAGAACTGCCCCGCGACCTGCCGATGGTAGAGCGAGGGCAGGAGCTTGCGCTCCGACAGGTCGCCGGTCCCGCCGAAGACGATGAAGTCGAAAGGCTCGACCGGAATGGTATGGCTCGTCATGATGATCCTGATTCTCGAAAGCGCTCCATGACGCTTTCATATTATCTAATCGATTTAAAAAGGCCAGCGCCAAGGTGTCGCATGTTGCGGCTTGACACCCGCGGGGACAAAACTGTCTCGTAGCGGACGGTCAGCGATTTGCGGCGCACCATATTGCGGATACGGGTGGAAGCGAAGGAAAAAGCCGGTGAACACGCATCTTTCGACGGCTGAGGGCGGCGTTGCGGCCGCGATGCAGTTGATCGGTGGCGCCAGCGTCGAGGCGAGGGCCGGCCGCCGCATCGAGGTCGTCTGCCCGTCCGACGGCCTGCCGTTCGCGTCGATTCCCCGCTCCGGCGATGAGGACGTCGACGCGGCCGTTCGTGCCGCGCGACAGGCTTTCGACACGGGACCGTGGTCGCGCATGACGGCGGCGGAGCGCGGCCGCTGCCTGACGCGGCTCGGGCTGCTCGTGGAGCGGCACGCGGACGAACTCGCCGCGCTGGAATCGCGCGACACCGGCAAGCCGGCGCGGCAGGGCCGGGCCGACGTCGCGGCAACCATGCGTTACTACGAGTTCTATGGCGGCGCCGCCGACAAGATCCATGGCGACACGATTCCGTTTCTCGACGGATACACGGCGCTCACGCTGCGCGAGCCGCACGGCGTCGTCGCCGGCATCATCCCCTGGAACTATCCCTTGCAGATTCTGTCGCGCGTGGCCGGAGCCGCGCTGGCCATGGGCAACACGCTGGTGGTGAAACCTGCCGAGGATGCCTCGCTGACCGCGATCCGCATCGCCGAACTCGCGCTGGAGGCCGGCTTTCCACCCGGCGTCTTCAACGTGATCACCGGCTACGGCCGGGAGGCGGGAGCCGCGCTTTCGGCGCATCCCGGCGTCGACTACGTCACCTTCACCGGCTCGCCCTTGACCGGAACGGCGATCCAGCAGGCGGCGGCGGTCAACAATCGCGGCGTCACCATGGAACTCGGCGGAAAGTCGCCGCAGATCGTCTTCGCCGACGCCGATATCGAGGCGGCGCTGCCGGTGCTCGTCAACGCGATCACCCAGAACGGCGGGCAGACCTGCTCGGCCGGCAGCCGCGTGCTGGTCGAGCGGCCGGTCTATGAAAAGGTCGCGGCGGCGCTGGCGGCGCGTTTTTCGAAGCTCGTCGCCGGCCCCCATGACGCGGACCTGGACCTCGGTCCTCTGATCAGCGCAAAGCAGAAGGAGCGCGTCGCCGGCATGGTCGCCGCGGCGGAAGAGGCGGGAGCGGCCGTGCTCGCCCGCGGCTCGATCCATCCTGACGCGCCGGCGAGCGGCTATTATTTCGCCCCCGTCCTTTTCGGCTCCGTCGATCCCGGCATGGCCGTCGCGCAGCAGGAGGTCTTCGGCCCGGTCCTTGCGCTGTTTCCGTTCGACGACGAGGCGGACGCTGTGCGTCTGGCCAACGGCACGGAATTCGGCCTCGTCGCCGGCGTCTGGACGAAAGACGGCGCGCGCCAGCACCGCGTCGCCAAAAAGGTCCGTGCCGGGCAGGTGTTCGTCAATGGCTACGGCGCCGGCGGCGGCATCGAATTGCCCTTCGGCGGGTTCAGAAAATCCGGCCACGGCCGCGAGAAGGGTTTTGAGGCCCTTTACGACATGAGCGCGACGAAAACCGTCGTGTTCAATCACGGGTGAGGAGAGGGCTCGCATGGCGGATGGAAGCGGGGTGAGGGAGCGCGCGGCACGGAGCGCCGCGCCGCGCCTGAGGGACAAGGTCGCCATCGTCACCGGCGCCGCATCCGGTTTCGGCGAGGGCATGGCAAAGCGCTTCGCCGGGGAAGGGGCCAGAGTCGTCGTCTGCGACCTCAACGCCAGGGGTGCGGAGCGGGTCGCGGCCGAGATCGGCAAGGATGCGATGGCCATCCGGACCGACGTGTCGCTCCAGCCCGAGTTCGCCCGGATGGTGGACGCGGCGATGCAGCGCTTCGGCCGCATCGACATCATGGTCAACAATGCCGGCTACACGCATCGTAACGGCGACATGCTGGGCGTGCCGGAAGAGACGTTCGACCTGATCTATGCCGTCAACATGAAGGCGATCTACCATGCCGCGCTGTCGGTGGTGCCGATCATGGAGAAGCAGGGCGGTGGCTCGATCCTGACGACGGCCTCGACGGCCGGCCTGCGGCCGCGCCCCGGCCTCACCTGGTACAACGCCTCGAAGGGTTGGGCGATCGCCGCCACCAAGTCGATGGCGGTGGAGCTGGCGCCGAAGAACATCCGCGTCAACTGCCTCTGCCCGGTGGCGGGCGAAACCGGCATGCTGGCGCAGTTCATGGGCGAGGATACGCCTCAGATGCGCGAAAAATTCCGCGCCTCCATTCCACTCGGCCGGCTCTCCACGCCGCTCGACATCGCCAATGCGGCGCTGTGGCTGGTCTCGGACGAAGCGGAATTCATCACCGGCGTCGCGCTTGAGGTGGACGGCGGCCGCTGCATCTGACGCTGGCTTGTAGGGCTAAATCCTGTCGCGCAGCGCGAACCAGTTGAGCGCGAGGAAGAGCAGCGGCGCGCGCAGGCGCCGCCCGCCGGGGAAGGGCGGGATCTTCAGGTCCTCGAACAGCTTGAGCCGATCGCGGTTGCCGCTGACCGCCTCCGCATAGAGCTTGCCCATGAAATTGGAGAGCATGACGCCGTGGCCGGAATAGCCGCCGGCCGAGATGACGTTGGGCATCACCTCGCGCACGAAGGGTTTGCGCGGCATGGTGATGCCGACGAAGCCGCCCCACGCATGCGTGATCTCGACCTCCTTGAGCGCTGGATAGATCTCCACGATCTGCCGGCGGATCTGCTCGGCAATGTCGCTCGGATCGCCGGTCGAGTAGATCTCGCGTCCGCCGAAAAGAAGCTGCCCTGTCTGCACGCGGCGGAAATAGCGGACGACGAAGCGCGAATCGTCGACGGATTCGCCGCCCGGCAGCACCGGGCTGTCGTCGCCGAGCGGCACCGTCGCGCCGATGAAGGAGCCGATCGGCATCACATGGGCGGCGCTGACCGGCTCCAGATCGCCGCCATAGGCATTGGTGGCGATCAGGCATTTCTGCGCCGTGATCGTTCCGCGCGCGGTGCGGATCGAGACGCCGCCGCCGGCGCTTTCGATGCGCGTCGCCGGCGTGTTCTCATGGAGGCGCGCGCCCGCCGCGGCTGCGACGCGGGCCGTGCCGGTCACGAGCTTCAGCGGGTGGATGTGGCCCGTGCCGGTGTCGCGAACGCCGCCGAAATAGCGGTCGGAGCCGAGCCGTTCGGCCGTCTCCCGCGCATCCATGAAGGTGATGTGGGGATAGCCGAAGCGCGTCGCCATGATCTCGGCATGCGCCTGATAGTGCTTCAGGTAGCGCGGCTTGTGCACGAGCGACATCTGGCCCGGCACATAGTCGATCTCGATGCCGTTCGAGGCGGCGAAATCCAGGACGTGCGCCTTCGCCTCCTCGGCGAGGCCGAAAAGCGCCCTGGCGCGCT
>JAFKJW010000073.1 GCA_017305925.1 Hyphomicrobiales bacterium
CCGGCCTCTGGCGCGCCATGCTGCCCAGGCCGGCGCTCGATACCCACAAATATGCGCGTGGGCACGTTGCGGTCTTCTCCGGCGGCGCGACGGCGACCGGTGCCGCGCGATTGTCCGCCATGGCGGCAGCGCGGATCGGGGCGGGGGCGGTGACGGTTCTGGCGCCGCCGGATGCGCTGGCTGCCAATGCGGCGCATCTGACGTCGATCATGCTGCAAGAGGCCGTCGACATCGAAGCGGCCGCCGCCTTCGCGAACGAGCGCCGCGTCGCGTCGATCGTGTACGGCCCCGGCCTCTCGCCGGACGCGGAAACCGGAAGCGGCCTCTTTCGCCTCATCGATGCGCTGAACCATTCGACGCCCGTCGTTGCCGACGCGAGCGCCCTGACATCGCTCGGCCTGCGGCCGGATCTGCTGGCGCCGCCTTTCGCAGGGCGCGCCGGCGAACTGGTGCTGACGCCGCATGAAGGCGAGTTTCGGCGGCTTTTCCCGGATATTTCCGACCGGGCGGTGCCCTCGAAGCTGGAGCGTGCACGGCAGGCAGCGGCGCGGACCGAGGCCGTGGTCGTCTACAAGGGGCCCGACACGGTCATCGCCGCGCCGGACGGACGCGCGGCGATCAACGGCAACGGCACGCCGCTGCTGGCGACGGCCGGGTCGGGAGACGTCCTGGCGGGACTGACCGCAGGCCTGCTGGCGCAAAGGATGCAGGCATTCGAGGCGGCCTGCGCCGCCGTCTGGATCCATGCCGAGGCGGCGGCCCACTTCGGCGCCGGCTTGATCGCCGAGGACTTACCTTTGGCCATTTTGCCGGTGATGAAGGAACTGCTGACCGACGAACGGTGAGAATGGCTGCGACGATCGCGCACAAGGGACGGGGGCATGACGGGGCGGCTGGTACTTTTCCTGATGATCCTCATGTGGAGCGCGGTAGGTACCGCGCTGGCGCACACGCAGCCCGTCACCTTCGTGGACGATCCCAAGATCCTCGCTGCCCTTGAAGCGAAAACCTATAGATTCTCCAGCATTTTCAATGGAAAACATGAGAATCTTGAAAGATTGTACGAGGAATCGCCGACCTATGCGGCCCTCGTCGATCTCGTGGAAGCCGATCTGTCGGCCCTGAAAGCGGAGATGGCGGCCGGGGGACGCCCGCTGAAGGAGCGCACGAACGACCGCGTCGGCCGGGTCCTGGACATACGCTGGCTGAAGAGCGCCGCCGCGCGCTTTCGACTGGCCGGCGTCGTCAACCGGATCGACAGGCGCGACTTCCTCGCCCTCGAAGGCGAGCACAATTGCGGCGAGATCCGCTTCATCTACCGTCTGGCCTACGATTTTACGAAGGGAAAGCGCCGGCTGGCGTCGCGCATGCCGGTGAGCTTCAACGCCGTCTATACGATCGGCACCGATCCGGACGGCGCCTGCACCGGGGTCGCGGGCCGCTGGCAGCCGCAGCTCGACGAGGCTGTGGATGCCGGCTGGTTGGTCGGCGGGCCGCTGGAGCGCGAGCAGCTCACCTTCAAGCAGCTCGAACTCAACGCGCAGGTCGTGCGCTTTCCCTCGGAGACCGAGCCGGGCTTCGGCGGGCAGGCAGCCTATCTGATGCGCATCTTCGGGCTGGACGGCGACACGCTGGTCGAGAAGACGCTGGAGAACACGCCGGACATGGCCGCCATAGCCGCCGACGAGGCGCTGCGCCGGCAACTGGAGGACTATGTGCGCGCCAATGCCGCCGCCGTGGACGAAGGGGTCTACCAGATCCCCGAGCCGCTGCTGGCGAGGAAGGTCATTTCGTTCTCCACCTTCGGCAGCGCCCGGCGCGCCAACCACCCGTTTACGGCGTCGCTCCAGGCCGCCGATTTCGCGTCGCTCGATTTTTCCGGCATGAGGCTGGTGAAGTCGCCGGAGGCGCTGCTGGAACGGCTCGACAACGGCGCCTGCCAGGGTTGCCACCAGTCGGGCTCCACCGCAGGCTTCCACTTCATCGGGCTCGACGACGCTTCCACCTCGCCCCTCAACAGGATCGAGGTCGGCGTTTCTCCGCATTTCCACGCCGAGGTGGCGCGCCGTACGGCCTATCTCGAAGCCTTGGCGGAAGACCGCGAGCCGGACCATTTCCGGCAATTGTCCTCCGCGCCGCCGGCAGACTGGAGCGCCGGGAAGGCCGCCTACGGGCCGGCGGAGATCACCATGCCCTGCATGATGCCGGACGACGCGGCAAAGTTCGGCGATGTCTGGCAATGCGCCGCCGGCACGGTCTGCACGCCGCTCGCGACCGCCGAGACCGGCCTGAAGGTGGCGCAGTGCCTGCTACTGAAGGACAGCGACAGGATGTTCTCCGGCCATCCGTGCCTCTCCGGCGACATCGCGACCGACGAGCCACGGCCCTACAAGGACAATCTCGCGATCACCACGCAATTTGCGGCGCATGCCGAAAAGGTCGGGCGCGTCGACTACTCGTGCCGGCCGCCGCGCATCGGCGTGCCGGGCGGCATCGCCTATCGCAATTGCAACGACGCCGACCGCCGCTTCGCCAATTTCGTGAAGGGCGAGCCGATGCCGAACGAGATCTGCGCCATGGTCGGCGGCAAGAAGTTCGACCTGTGCGTGGCGAGCGGCGATTTCAGCCAGTGCATCGGCGGCGCCGTCAACCGGGGCAACCGCGAGGCCTGCTCGGCCGAGCATTTCTGCCGAGAGGACTATATGTGCCAGTCGCTGCCGCCCGACACGCCGGGCGCGGCGAAGGTCAAGGGCATCGGCTTCTGCTCGCCGACCTATTTCCTCTTCCAGATGCGCATCGACAACCACGCCACGCCCTGGACGGACGACACCGCGCGCGGCCAGGACGAGGAGGAGGGGACCTATCGCTCCGTGGATGTGGACGACGAGGAAGGCGTCGAGGAGGCGCAGTGACGACGGGGGTCTGAGTGCGTCCTTCGAGGCCCAGATATTGCCGCCATCTCACACCATCACCGTGCCGGCTCGCGCCTCGGGATGAGGACCGTTGGCGCCGGCATCACTGTGACATCACGATGATCGAGCGCGCACTGAGAAAGCCCGTCCTACGCTCCTCATCCCAAGGCGCGAGCCCCGCATGGCATCGACGAGCAAGGCGATACTTCGTGAGGGCGGGGCATCGAAGGACGCAGTTCAAACCCGCTCCATCAGCGCCATGGCACCCTGCGGAGCGCGCAGCTTGCCTTCGTGAATGATGTAGACGAACACGTCGCGCGGCTCTTTCCTGGGCTTCCGCGAAGGGTCGGCCAGCGGCAGGTCGGACGGCTGATCTCCCGCCGCCCATTGCTTCGCGCGCTCCACCCACCGATCCAGTTCGTCGGGCGTATAGGCCGTCGGGATTTCGTCGCGTCCCTTTTGCAGCCGCGCATAGACGAAATCGGACGTGACGTCCGCGAATTCCGGGTAATCGTGATGGTGGGCGTAGCAGATGGCGGCGTTGTATTTTTCCGCCAGCGTGACGAATTCCGGCACGGCAAAGCTTCCGTGCCGTACCTCCAGCACATGGCGCAGCCTACGACCGTCCTGCTTTTCCGGCAGCAGCGCCAGGAAGGCCTCGAAGTCGACGGAATCGAATTTCTTGGTCGGCGCGAACTGCCAGACGATGGGCCCGAGTTTTTCCCCCAGTTCGCTCACGCCGGAGTCGAGGAAACGGGTCATGGAGTCGCCCGCCTCGGCAAGCACGCGGCGGTTGGTGACGAAGCGGATCGCCTTCAGGGAGAAGACGAAGCCGTCCGGCGCTTCCGCGGCCCATCCGGCGAAGACGCTCGGCTTGAAGGTCGAGTAATAGGTGCCGTTGACCTCGATGGTCGGCACCTGGCGGGACGCATAATTAAGCTGCTTCTTCTTCGGCAGATCGGCGGGGTAGAAGGTGCCTTCCCATGGCTCGAAGGTCCAGCCGCCCATGCCGGCGCGGATCGTTCCGGATCTGGTCATGGCAGGTTTCCTCCGCGAGTCACTTCCCCGTACTGACCCCGTCAGTACTTGCGGATCAGCCCCACGAGCTTGCCCTGGACCTTTACCCGGTCCGGTCCGAAAATGCGCGTCTCGTAGGCCGGGTTCGCCGCTTCCAGGGCAACGGACGCCCCCTTGCGGCGGAAACGCTTCAACGTCGCCTCCGCATCGTCGACCAGCGCCACGACGATCTCACCCGGATTGGCGTGGCTGGCCTGCCGTATGATGACCGTGTCGCCGTCGAGAATGCCGGCCTCGATCATCGAGTCGCCCTTCACCTCCAGCGCGTAATGCTCGCCGGCGGCGAGCATTTCCGGGGGCACGGCGATGCTGTGCGTCTGGTTCTGGATCGCGTCGATCGGCACGCCGGCGGCGATCCGGCCCATCACCGGCACGGAAACGGAGGCCGCGTCGTCGTTGCCGGCGGCAGGGCGCTTCTGCTGCGGCTCGGGCTTGCGGCCGAGGCTGCCCTCGATGACGCTCGGGGAAAATTTTCGCGGCTGGGAAAGGCTGGTCGCCATCGCTTCGGGCAGCTTGATCACCTCCAGCGCCCGCGCCCGGTTCGGCAGGCGGCGGATGAAGCCGCGCTCCTCCAGCGCCGTGATCAGCCGATGGATTCCGGACTTGGAGGCGAGGTCCAGCGCATCCTTCATCTCGTCGAAGGAGGGCGGCACGCCGGCCTCCTTGAGCCGCTGGTTGATGAAAACGAGAAGTTCGAGTTGCTTGCGCGTCAGCATTTCCCGGCCCCAGAGAATCGTAATAAAACAAAACCGGAACAATCACTATCTGTTCCAGTTGTGTTCCGCAACCGTTTAAATTTTAATGAATATGTTGACGATTTGTTCAGCGTAGCATGATCACCGAAACGGTCGACCCTTCCGGCGCGGGGGGCGAAAAGGGCTCGCGGACGATCAGGGCGTTGGAGGCGGCCATGGTGCGCAGCATGGACGAATCCTGCAATCCGAAGGGTCTCACGGAGAGTCCGTCCGCGGAAGGCGTTGCCACCGCGCGCACATAGTCCTGCCTCAGGTCGTTGGCCTCCATGGGCGTTTCCAGCGTCGCGCGCAGCAATTGCGGCGTCCAGGAACGGCCGGAAAGACACGCGACGAGCGGCTTGAGGAAGAGGTGCGCGCAGACGAGGCTCGCCACCGGATTGCCGGGGAGGCCGAGGCACCGCGTGCCCTCCAGCCGGCCGAACATCAGCGGCTTGCCGGGGCGCATCGCGATCTTCCAGAAATCGAGCGCCATGCCCTTGCCGGTCAGCACCGCGTGCACGAGGTCGTGATCTCCCACCGAGGCGCCGCCGAGCGTGACGACGACATCGGCCCTTGCGGCGAGCGCGGTGTCGACGAGGCCGGAAATCGCCTCTGCCGTATCCGGCGCGATGCCGAGATCCAGAACCTCGGCGCCGGCCTCGCGGGCGATCGCCGCGACTCCGTAGCCGTTGGAAGCGACGATCTGCCCCGGTCCGGGATCGCCGCCGGGCGGCATCAACTCGTCGCCGGTGGCGACGATGGCGACCAGCGGCCGGCGCACCACCGCAAGCGCGGCATGGTTGCCGGCCGCCGCGAGCGAAACGGCCGCCGGATCGAGCAGACGGCCCTTTTCCAGGAGCATGTCGCCCTCGGCGAAATCGAGGCCCTTCAGCCTTATGTTCCGGCCTTCCGGGGTCCGCGCCGTGATGCGGACACGGTTCCCTTCGGCTTCGGCGTTTTCCTGGATCACCACCGTGTCGGCGCCTTCGGGAACAGGCGCGCCAGTGAAGATGCGCACCGCTTGACCTGGCCCGACGGACCCCGCGAACGGTTTTCCGGCAGGCGCTTCTCCGATCACGTCGAGGATTGCGGGAAGGGCAGCCATGTCGCCGGCCCGTACGGCGTAGCCGTCCATGGCGGAGGCGTCGAAGGGCGGTTGGGTGCGAAGGGCCGGCAGATCCGCGGCGAGAACGCGGCCGGCCGCCTCGCCGAGAGGGACGGTCTGCGGCGACCCGGCTTCTACGCCGTCCAGGAGGCGCGCCAATGCGTCGGCGACGGGGAGCAGCGCCATGCCTCTCACTCCGCCCGGAAGTCGCCGGACTTGCCGCCGGTCTTCTCCAGGAGGCGGATACCGGAAATGACCATGCCGCGATCCACGGCCTTCGCCATGTCGTAGATGGTGAGGCAGGCGACGGAAACGGCCGTCAGCGCTTCCATCTCGACACCCGTCCGACCCGCGACCCGCGCCATGGCGCGCACGCGCAATCCCGGCAGGCCATGATCCGGCTCGATGTCGACGCTCACCTTGGTGAGCAGCAGGGGGTGGCAGAGCGGGATCAGTTCGTGCGTGCGCTTGGCGGCCATGATGCCGGCGATGCGCGCCGTACCCAGCACGTCGCCCTTCTTGGCATTGCTCTCGAGAATCAGGGCGAGCGTCCCGGCCTGCATGGTCACGAGGCCCTCGGCAAGCGCCATGCGCGTGGTCTCGGCCTTTTCGCCCACATCGACCATGCGCGCTTCGCCGCCGGCCGAAAGATGGGTGAGGGCGCCCGTCATCCGCCGACGGCTGCCGGCTGGAGCGCGCCTTCGAGCAGGTGCCGGGTCGCGGCCGCAACATCGTCCCGGCGCATCAGGCTTTCGCCGACGAGGAACGTCGTGATCCCCGAGGCGGCGAGACGCCGGCAGTCCTCATGGGTGAAGATGCCACTCTCGCCGACGAGGAGACGGTCCGAGGGCACCTGCGCGGCAAGGCGCTCGCAGGTGGCGAGATCGACCTCGAAGGTGCGCAGATTGCGGTTGTTGACGCCGATGAGCGGCGAGGCGAGCCTGAGCGCCCGTTCCATCTCCGCCTCGTCATGGACCTCGACGAGAACGTCCATGCCGAAGGCGTATGCCTCTTCCTCCAGCGCGCGCGCGGCGTCGTCGTCGAGGCTCGCCATGATGACCAGGATGGCATCCGCGCCCCAGGCGCGCGCCTCTGCGACCTGATAGGGTTCGAACATAAAATCCTTGCGCAGCGCCGGCAGGCGCGTGGCCGCGCGCGCCGCGGTCAGGAACTCCGGCGCCCCCTGGAAGGACGGCGCGTCGGTAAGCACCGAGAGACATGCCGCACCGCCCTCTTCATAGGCGCGGGCGAGGGCAGGGGGATCGAAATCGCTCCGGATCAGGCCCTTCGAGGGGCTGGCCTTCTTGATCTCGGCGATCAGGCCGAATTTCTTCTGCGTACGCTTTTCGCGCAAGGCGCGCAGGAAGCCGCGCGGCGCTTCCTGATCGGCGGCCCGGGCCTTCAGCTCGGCCAACGGGCGGGCGAGCTTGGCCGCGGCGATCTCCTGGCGCTTGTAGGCCTCGATGCGCTTCAATATGTCGGCCATTCCGCGCTCCCGGCAAAAATCCGTCAGGCGTTGGAGACGGCCACGAGCCGGTCGAGCACGGCCGCCGCGCGGCCGCTGTCGATCGAGGCCGCGGCCTGCTCCGCGCCTTCGCGCAGATCCGCCGCCTTGCCGGCCACGACGAGGCCTGCGCCGGCATTCATCAGGACCGTATCGCGATAGGCGCCTTTCGTGCCGCGGAGCACGTCGCGCAACGCCGCCGCGTTGAAGGCGGCGTCGCCGCCGCGCAGGGACGCGCGCTCGTAGCGGCCCAGCCCGACATCCTCGGGCGCGAGCTCGAAGCTTTCTATCGTGCCGTTGCGGAGCGCGGTCACACGCGTGGTGCCGGTCGCGGTGATCTCGTCGAAACCGTCGCCATGGACCACCCAGACGTTTTCAGCATCGAGATTGCGCAGCGTCTCGGCGACGGGAAGCACCCATTCCGGGGCGAAGACGCCGACCATCTGGCGGCGCACGCCGGCCGGATTGGAAAGCGGCCCGAGCAGGTTGAAGATGGTGCGGGTGCCGAGTTCGGCACGCACCGCGCCGACATGCTTCATGGCCGGGTGATGGGCGGGCGCGAACATGAAGCCGATGCCGGCCTCGGCGATGCAGCGCTCGATCGCGGCGGCTTCGAGGTCGATCCGAACGCCGAGGGCGGTCAGCACGTCGGCGGCGCCTGTCGAGGAGGACAGGCCGCGATTGCCATGCTTGGCGACCGGCACGCCGCAACCCGCGACGACCAGTGCCGAGGCGGTCGAGATGTTGACGCTGTGGGAATTGTCGCCGCCGGTCCCGACGATGTCGATGGCGTCGGCGGGCGCCTCGACGCGGAGCATCTTGTCGCGCATGGTGGTGACGGCGCCGGCGATCTCGTCGACCGTTTCCCCGCGCACGCGCAACGCCATCAGAAAGCCGCCCACCTGGCCCGGCGTGGCGTCGCCGGACATCATGATGTCAAAAGCTTCCCGCGCCTCTTCGAAGGAGAGCGGCTGGCCGCTGGCGGCCTTGGCGATCAGGGGGCGTAGCGCACTCATCGTTCAGAAGCTCAAGGCACGTTGGAGGGCAGTTTCGTCGACCCGGACACCGTACTCCGCCTGGAGCCGGGAGACCAGTTGGTCGAGAAGATCGTCGGAAAGGCCCGAAGCGAGCGTCTTCTTTTCGTCCTCGGGCAGGGTGCTCGCATCGGCGCCCGCCGGCTCGAATACTTCCGTCACCTTGAAGAGAATCTGTGCCTGGTCGGTCGGCGCGGCGGTGAGGCCGACGCCCCCCTCGGCCACGGAGAACACGGCGGTGACGCCGCCCTGGCCGAAATCGGCGTCGTCGGCGCGCCGCTTCAGGCCGCGCTTGGTCTGCTTGTCGAGCTTCAGTTCGGTCGCGATGTCGTCGAGGGAGCCGCCGTCCTTGAGGCGCTTCTCGAGCTCCGTGGCCTTGGCGCCGAGACGCGACGCCGCTTCCTCCTTCTTCCAGTCCGCGACCACCTTGTCGCGCACCTCCTCGAGCGGCCGCTCGCGGGCGGGCGTGATCGAATCGACCTGGAAGAAGACGTAGCCGGAATTTCCGATGCTGATGGCATCGTTCTCGACATTGGCCTCCGATTCGAAGGCCGCCGCGAGGACCGCCGCGGATTCGGGAATGTCCTTGACCAGCGATCCGTCGGGCCGCGCCGCATTGCGGTCGATCGCGTCGATGGTGACGACCTTGAGATGCAGCTTTTCCGCCGCTTCAGCGAGCGTCGCGCCGCTGGCGCGGGCGTCCTCGTAGCTGTCGTGCACGTCGAGCAGGATGCGGTTGGCCTCCGCGAGCGCCAGTTGCTTGCGGATCTCGCCCTTCACCTCGTCCAGCGACTTCACGCTCTCCGGGACGATCTCGGTGACGCGCACCAGCACCGGGCCGAATGCGCCCTTGACCACCGGGCTCACCTCGTTCACCTGCAATTTGAAGGCCGCGTCGGCCACCGCCGGATCCGGCACCTTGTCCTTCGTCAGGCTGCCGAGCTGGACGTCGGCCATCGTCTTGCCCTCGGCCGCGACGATCTGGTCGAAGGTCGAGCCCGCCTTCAGGCTGTCGGAGGCGACGCGCGCGGCGTCCTCGGAAGAGAAGACCAGCTGCTCGATCTTGCGCGTCTCCGGCGTCGTGTAGCGCGTCTTGTTGGCTTCGTAGTCCTTCGAAACCTGCTCGTCCGTGATCGCGGATTCGTCGGCGATGTCCTCCGGCTGCAGCTTCACGTAGGAAATCTTGCGGTATTCCGGCGCGCCGTAGCTGCCCTTGTGCTCCTCGAACCACTTGGAGAGCACGTCCGCGGCAGGATCCTCGATCGGCTCCACGAGGCTCTGCGGCAGCACGAGATAGTCGACGGTGCGGTCCTCGCCCTCATAGAGCGCGACCGCCTTGTAGAAGGTGTCCGGGGCCTTCAGGCCGTCGGAGACGGCCTCCACGATCTGCTGGCGCACCGCGACCTGCTCGCGATTCTTCAGGTAGTCGTCGGGGCGCATGCCCACTTGCCGGAGCACATAGTCGAACTGGTTGCGGTCGAACCTGCCGTCCTGGCCCTGGAAGGCCGGATCCTCGACGGTCAGTTGCGCGACGCGGGCCTTCGAGACGCCGAGGCCGAGCTTGCGCGCCTGCTCGTCCAGAACCGCGCCGGCGACGAGTTGCGCCAGCACCTGGTTTTCGATGCCGAACGCCTTGGCCTGATCCTTGGAGATCCGCATGCCGAACTGCTGCGACAGGATGGATATCTGCCGGTCGTAGGCGAGGCGATAATCGGTCGCGGAGACCGTCGTGTCGCCCGCCTGGATGACGGGATGCGTGCCGAGATTGCTCGGCAGATTGCCCGATATTCCCCAGACGGCGAAGCTGCCGACGAGGATCAGCAGCAGAAGCTTTGCCACCCAGGTATTGGCGCCTTTGCGAAGACTGTCGAGCATTGCAGATTCCGGTAAGCCGCGGCCATCCGCGCCTGTCGGTTCAGCGCAATAGCGTCCTTCGCCGCCACTGTCGATTGCTTTGTGGCCGGTTTTTGGTACGGAGACGCCGACGATCCCGTTACTCCCGGAGGATATCCATGACACCAGGCATCAAGCCGCTCGTGGCGGGCAACTGGAAGATGAACGGCACCAGCGGGAACCTCGCGGAGCTTCACGCGATCGGCCACGGCTTCATGAGCGGGCTGGAGACCGAGACGGATTCGCTGATCGCCGTCCCGGCGACCCTCTTGGCGCGGGCGGCCTCCGTGCTCGCCACGACGCCGGTGCGGTGCGGCGGACAGGACTGCCATGCAAGCCCGAGCGGCGCGCATACGGGCGACATTTCCGCCGAGATGCTGAAGGATGCCGGCGCCTCGTCGGTCATCGTCGGGCACTCGGAACGCCGCACCGACCACGGCGAGACGGACGCCGACGTCCGCGCCAAGGCCGCCGCCGCCTGGCGTGCCGGGCTCGTCGCCATCATCTGCATCGGCGAGACGCGCGCGGAGCGGGAGGCGGGCAGGGCGCTCGACGTGCTCAGCGCCCAGCTCGCAGGGTCGGTCGACGGCGCGGCCACGGCGCACAATGCCGTGATCGCTTACGAGCCGGTCTGGGCTATCGGGACGGGGCTGACGCCCACCGCGGGCGACGTCGCGGAGGCCCATGCGCATATCAGGGCGCAGCTTTTGGGCATCCTCGGCGTCGGCGAAGCCGAGCGGATGCGCATCCTCTATGGCGGCTCGGTGAAGCCCTCCAACGCGGTCGAACTGCTCGGCGTCTCGAATGTCAACGGCGCGCTGGTCGGCGGCGCCAGCCTCAAGGCGGCCGACTTCCTCGGAATTGCGGAGGCCTACCGCCAGCTTTGAGCGCGGATGCGCTGGCAATCCGCGCTCACGGCGCCCATATTCGCGCAGGGCTTGGAAATGCCGTGAAAGCATTGTAGTGAGCCGCCTCCATCGGGCTCGCCTCGCTGCGCGCCGGGCATAAGCGTCTGGAACATTCATGCAAACCGTCCTTATCGTGATCCATCTCATGGTCGTCCTGGCGCTGGTGGGCGTCGTGCTGCTGCAGCGCTCGGAAGGCGGCGGGCTCGGGATCGGCGGCGGTTCCGGCTTCATGACGGCACGCGGCGCGGCCAACGCGCTGACCCGAACGACGGGCATTCTGGCGCTGGCGTTCTTCGCGACGTCGCTCGCCCTGTCTCTCCTGGCGCGCTACGGCGAAAAGCCGACCGACATCCTGGACCAGGTGAACCAGCCGCCGGCGCAGACGGAGCAGAAGCCCGCGGGCGGCAGCGGCGGCATCCTCGACAAGCTCGGCGGCAACGACGCCGCGACGCCGCCGGCCGCCGGCGACACCTCCGCGCCCGCTGCCGGATCGGATGCGGCCCCGGCCGACGGCCAGGCGACGACGGCGCCCGCCGAGCCGCAGGTTCCTTCGGGCCAGTAAGCCGGGGCGGGGATCTGCCCCCGATGCCAAGGCGCTCGCGAAGGGCAGGGCGGGCCATCACACTCGCGTGAGAAAGCGCCGGCGGACGCTCCGCGCCCGCAAGTGTTGCATCAATGTCATTGAGCGCTTCCTGCCCTTTCGATTAAGAGTGCTGGCGGCGGCGGGGTCCCAGGTGCGCCCGCCTGCTCCGTGCGGGACAGTCTAAGAGCATTTCGGGATATCCACTCATGCAACTCCGTGGCTTCGTGGCGTTGAGCCTTTGTGCTTTGATCGGCGCCGTTTCGCCTGCCCTTGCCGAGGGCAAGATCACCAGAACATCCATGCAGCTCGACGGCGCCGCCGCGGCGCAGACCACCAAGAAGCTGATCAAGAAGAAAGGCGCGAAGGCCAAGCCGGCCAAGGAATTGACGGCGGAAGAAAAGCGCGCCTTGGAAAAGCAGAAGCGCGCGGACGAGGCAAAGGCGAAGGCCGAGGAGAAGAAGAAGCTCGCCGAGAGGGCCAAGGCCGACGCCGCCAAGAAACTCGCCGAGAAGAAGAAGGCGCTGGAAGCCGAGAAACTGGCGAAGGCCAAGGCGCTCCAGGAAAAGAAGGCCGCCGCCGCGAAGGCGCTCGAGTTGAAGAAGATCGCCAAGGCGAAGGCCGAGCAGGAGCGGCAGGCCGCCAAGGCCAAGGCCCAGGAAGAGCGGCTGGCGGCAAAGGCGAAGGCCGAGGAGGCCCGCAAGCTCGCTGCGAAGCAGAAAGAAGAAGCGCGCGAGCAGGCCCGCCTCGCCAAGCTCAAGGCGATCGAGGACGCCAAGCAGGCCAAGATCCAGGCAGCGGAGGCTGCACGCCAGGCCGAGATCGCCCGGCTGACTGCGATGGAAGTCGCCAAAACCGGAAACAACGGCGAACTGCGCAGCGAGCAGCAGGTCTCCGAGCAGAAGAGCACCGGGTTTCTCGGCCTGTTCGGGGCCAAGCCGCAAAAAGCTTCCATGCTGGCGGAGACGCGCGCCCTGGACGCCGTCCTGGAGCAGAAGGAAGCGAGGAAGAAATTCAGGGTCAAGCCCGAGTTCGAACCGCAGACCGTCGACTATCCCGGCTATCAGCCCGGAACGATCGTCATCGACACGAGCGCGCGGCGCCTCTACCTCATCCAGTCGTCGCAGACGGCGCGCCGCTATGCGATCGCGGTCGGCCGGGACGGCCTCCAGTTCCACGGCAAGGTCGCCGTCGGCGACAAGCAGGAATGGCCGCGCTGGATCCCGACACTCGACATGCAGAAGCGCGAGCCCAAGCATTACGGCCAGTACAAGGACGGCATGCCCGGAGGTCCCGACAACCCGCTCGGCGCCCGCGCCATCTATCTCTATGACGGCAAGAAGGACACGCATCTGCGCATCCACGGCACGAACCAGCCGCAGTCCATCGGCACCAGCGCATCGAACGGCTGCTTCCGCATGATCAACGAGCATGTGCAGGATCTCTATAGCCGCGTGAAAATCGGCACTCAGGTCATTGTCCTGTAAAGGAAACCTGCGTTCCTGACGCTTCGAAGGCCGCCGCATGGCGGCCTTTTCTTTGTCCCGGCGCCCGGCTACAGCGGGCGGACAGGAGTCCCGTCATGGACATGATGCCGCCATTACCCGACGCCGACCCGCAAGACGGCTGCCATCCGCTGTTCCGCAATGCGCCGTCCTCGGTCGAGTTCAACAAGCTGCGCAAGCGCCTGCTGCGCCAGACCCGACAGGCGGTCGACGACTTCGCCATGCTGTCGCCGGGCGGCCGCTGGCTCGTGGCGCTCTCGGGCGGAAAGGATTCCTACGGGCTGCTGGCCGTGCTTCTCGACCTGAAATGGCGCGGCCTGCTGCCGGTGGAACTCCTGGCCTGCAATCTCGACCAGGGCCAGCCGAATTTCCCGAAGCATATCCTGCCGGAATTTTTGTCCACGCTCGGCGTGGCGCATCGCATCGAGTATCAGGACACCTATTCGGTCGTCACGGAAAAAATTCCGGAGAGCCAGACCTATTGTTCGTTGTGCTCACGGCTGCGGCGCGGTCATCTTTACAGGATCGCGCGCGAGGAGGGCTGTTCGGCGCTGGTCCTGGGGCATCACCGCGAGGACATCCTGGAAACGTTCTTCATGAATCTGTTCCATGGCGGCCGGCTGGCGGCCATGCCGCCGAAACTCGTCAATGACGACGGCGACGTGATGGTGCTGCGGCCGCTGAGCTATTGCGCCGAGGCGGACATGGCGCGCTTTGCCGATGCCATGATGTTTCCGATCATTCCGTGCGACCTGTGCGGCAGCCAGGACGGCCTGCAGCGCAACGCCATGAAAGCGATGCTGGACGATATCGAACGCCGGATGCCGGGCCGCAAAGACACGATGATCCGCGCGCTCACCAATGTACGGCCGTCGCATCTGATGGACCGCAGGATCTTCGACTTCACGGCTCTGGCGCTCGGCACGGCTGAAACTCAAGCGGAATCAATGCAATTGTTAGTTCCATAATCTATCTTATGCGACTTTTTCGTACGGCCGCAAAGTGGTGGTGAGCCGACATTCGAGCCGTGCTATCACTGCGCATGCTGAACGGATCATGTGCCTGCGGGAGAATACGTTATGTCATCGATGGGCAGCTGCTTGGCCCAGTGACCTACTGCCACTGTTGGCGATGCCGAAAACACTCAGGCTCAAGCTTTGGAAGCACAGCCGGCATCAGCGCCCGGGAGTTCATCATAACCGAAGGAAAGGAGCGGTTGTCCAGTTGGGAGTCCAGTCCTGGCGTGCATCGCTTCTTCGCCAGTTGCTGTGGATCCCCAATCTACAAGCGCGACGACAAGGCTCCCGACAGCTTGGGATTTCGACTGGGAACACTCGACACGGATCCCTGCGTGTCGGTCGATGAGCATTTCATGGTTGGCTCCAAGGCACCCTGGGTCATGATATGCGATGACCTGCCTCAGGAGGCCGGCGGGCCGCCGTTCGGAGAGCGTGACTGAACCACATTATGTATGGCAGCGGACACGGCGCCCTTCATTCGCCTCAATAGTCCCTCTCGTAGAAGACGCCGAGGCTTGAATCGCCGTCCGAACCGACCGCGCCCTTCGCCTTCAGATCGTCGGTGATGTCGAGGTTGATCGTGCCGCGCGTGGTGCCCTTGGCGCCGGCCTCGACGCCGAGATAGATGTTGTCGCGGATGTAGCGCCCGGCCCGCACGGCGGCGTTGCCTTCGCTGTCCGTCACCACGTCGAGATCGTCCAGTCCGGTTGCGCCGCGCAGCGAGCCGAGCAGCGAGGTGTTGGAGCCGCCGGCAAGCTCGGCCGCCGCGGCAGCGAGCTGCGCGATCTGCAGCGGCGACAGCTCGCCCATGGAGCGCTTGAAGATCAGCCGCGCCAGCACCTCGTCCGCGGCGAGGAGAACGTCACGTCCGGATTGGAGACACGGCCCTTGACGGTGACGAAGACCGTGATGTCGTTGCCTTCCGAGCGCGCCACGAGGTTCAGGAACGGGTCCAGGTCGCCGACCAGCGTCACTTCGCCCTCGTCGAAGGTGATCCGCTGGCCGAGGATTTGCAGCCGCCCCCGGATCAGCCTGAAGGCACCGACCGGCTGGACGTCCGTCACCGGGCCCGTCAGCCGAACCGTGCCTCCGATCTCGGCGTCGAGGCCCCTTCCCCGGATGAAGATCTGGTTGGGCGCGCGCACGGTCACGTCGAGCCGCATGACGCTCGGCCGGCTCCTCGGCATCGGCGTGCCGTCATTGGCCTTGGCGCGCCGCAGGGTTTCGCGCACCGCCTTGGAGGCGTTCCTGTGCTTGACGTCGATCTGTGCGGCGCCGGCGGCGAAATTCTCCGGGACCGTGATCTCGGCGCGTTCGACGTCGATGCTGCCGCCGAGCAGCGGATCGCGCGCCAGGGGTCCGGTCAGGGCAAGATTGCCACTGACGGTGGCGATCACCATCGTGCCGTCCACATAGCGGGCCTTGTCGAGGACGATGCGGATATCCGCGGGAAAACCTGCCGCGGCGTTCGTGGAGACCGTTCCCGTGGCGGAAAGCCTGCCGCCCGTCGACAAGCTGGCGGACGCGCTGCGCAGCGTCACGCGCTCGCCGTCGAGCGCGGCCATTAAGGCCACGTCGTTGAGCTGCACGTTGGCCTCGGGATCGACCACGCGCGCGCCGATGGTGGAGGCCATGCCGCGCAATTCGGGTTTTTGCAGGCTGCCCGAGGCTGAGCCGCTGAACGACAGGGTTCCCGAGACCTGCGTGCCGCGATCGGCGAGGAAGCGGTTTGCAAGCGCCAGCGGTGCCTCTCCGCTCAGCGAGACGTCGAGGCCGCCGCCCTTCAGCGGCACGCGGCCGCTGGCGCGCAGACCGAGCCCCTGCGGCCCGGCGACGGTGACGCTGCGAAGCGTCACGATCTCTTCCGCGTAGCTGCCGGCGGCATCGACCTGAAGCGGAGAGAGCCCGGCTTCGTTCAGGGCGTTCGCGCTCACATTGGCGGCGCGGACGTCGAAGGTGGCGGATGGCTTCGCCAGCTTGCCGCCGACGCGGGCCGAGCCGGACACCATGCCGCCGAGCCCCTGCCCCTTGGCGACGGCATTCAGCACCGCAAGCGGGAATGCATCAAGCTCCACGGTCAGCGCAAGGTCGCCATCGTCGAGCGGCACGCCGCCGCTGACATGGGCGCGCAGGCCCTCGGGGCTGGTCACCGCAGCTTTCAAATCGAGCCGCGTGGTGCTCGACTTGCCCGATGCGTCGACGCTGACGCTGCTCAGCCCGGCCTGTTTCAGGGCCGCCGCCGCGATCTTGTTCGCCTTCAGGGTGAAATCGACGTCTGGCTTCGTCCGGGTTCCGCCGACGCGCGCGGTGCCGTCGATCGTGCCGCCGAGCTGAAGATCCGGCTTGATGCTGTTGGCGACGGCGAGCGGCAGGGCGCGGATGTCGAGCTTGAGGTCGAGCGTCTCGGCGACCTTGCCGGCGGCGACAAGCTGCCCGCCTCCAACATCCAGCGCAAGGTCTCC
Organism: Hyphomicrobiales bacterium; assembly: GCA_017305925.1. GTDB lineage: Bacteria > Pseudomonadota > Alphaproteobacteria > Rhizobiales > Rhizobiaceae > Arvimicrobium. The sequence goes on from JAFKJW010000073.1 coordinate 16,734, forward strand.
GATCTCGACATTCTGCCCCCGGATGGTGAAGGCGGCTGGCCTCACGAGGCGGCTCTCCAGCCTGCCCTGCTTGAGCGAGAGGTCCGACAGCGCCAGATTAAATCCCCCGTCGACGGGAGAAAGCGTCCCGTTCACCGCCGCGTCGGTCCCGGTATCGAGATGCGCCGTGGCGCTGAAATCCGTCGCCGGCCCTTGCCGCGTCGCCTTCGCCTCCAGCCGGTCGATGCCGATGCCGGCGGCGCTTGCCTTCGACGCCGTGACGCTGCCGTCTACGGCCGGCACGCCGAAGAGGTCGGCGATCGCGACACTGGCGTCCGCATTGGCGATTTCGATGGTTTCGACGTGCAGGCCGCGGATCCGTGCCTTCACCGTCGCGCTTTGCTTGTCGTCAGCCGGCGCCAGCGAAATATCGGCGTTCATTGCACCCCTGGCCTCCGTCGCCGCGAGGGCGGCAAGGGTCGAGATGTCGGCGGCGTCGATGGACAGCGCGCCGGAAAGCAGGCCGCTCGCCGCCTGCGTCACGTCGCCCTTGATGGCCGCCCCGCCGGCCGTCAGGCTGAGGCCGCTCAGCTTGCGCTCGCCATCGGCGACCGCGATGCCGCTTGCGAGCTGCGCACGCACCCCGTCGAGAAAAGCGTTGCCGACGACCTGGCCGTCAAGCCTGCCGTCCTGCACGGTCCCCTCGAAGGCGACATGCGTGTCGGTCAGCTTCTTGCCGACCACGGAGCCGTCGGCGACGTTCGCCGCGAAGGTCAGGCCGATCAGCCCCTCGCTGCCGGAGGCCTTGCCGGTGGCGGTGAGCCTGCCTGTCAAACGGTCCGAGAGCCGCGAAAGGTCCTCCAGCGTCAGGTCGAAGCCGAAATCGGCGGCGCCCGTCGCGTAGGTGCCGTCGGCCGTCAGCGCGACCTGGTCGTTGGCGATGCGGAATTTTCGCGCCGCCAGGCCCTTCTCGCCGCGCGATACGCCGCCGGAAAGGCGCGTCGTGCCCTGAAGCAGGTTGTCGGCGGCGGGAATGGCAACCGTCAGGCCGGAGCCTGTGCCGTCGAGGTCGAGGTCGAAGCCCCCGGAAAGCGGCGAGACCGAGCCCTTGGCGGCCAGATGCAGCTCGCCTGTCAGGTCGCGTCCGGCCATCTGCGAGAACGGCGCGATATTCGCCGCGTCGACCGAAATCGTGCCGTTGAAGACCAGGTCCGCGATCGTGCCGGCCAGCCCGAGGTTGAAACCGTTGGCCGCGACGGCGGCGCGCGCGAGTTCGATCGGCTGCGCGGCTTTCCACGAGCCGTCGACGTCGAGATCGATCCGGTCGCCGAGCGCCTCGGCCACCGCGGCGTCGGTCGCGACGATGCCGGTCGCGCCGCCCTTGGCCGAGAACGTCACCACGCGGTTCGCGGCATCGTTGAGGTTCTGCGCCAGCCCGCCGAGCTTCACGTCCACCAGCTTCGAGCCGAATGTCGGCGTCGAAAGATCGGTGACGCGCACCGAGCCCGTCCAGTTTTCCGACGCCGCCTCGCCGAAAGACAGGTCCACCGTCGCCTGCTCCACCGTGGCGTCGGCGCCGGCGATCGGCAAAAGCGTCTTCTCCTGCTGCGGATCGTCGATGCTCGCGTGGAGATCGAGACGTTGCAGGAAATTGTCCGCCGCCGTCTCCAGCGAGGCCCTGAGCGCCAGCGCCGCGCTGTCCAGCGTCAGCGTGTCGAGGCGCAGCCCGCCTCCTGTCTTCACCGTTCCGGCCGTCTTCAGCCGCGTGTCGGCGCCGAAGAAGGAGCGGAACCGTGCCGGGATGATCGCGGCGATGGGGCCGCCGACGTCGGCGGAGAACCGCATGCCGTCATCGCCCTGCCGCAGGCTGGCGGTGCCCGCAAGCACCCGCTGGGACGCCGCATCCATGGTCAGCGCGAGGTCGAGGGTCGAGATGGGTCCATTGCCCTTCAGGGTCAGGGAGATCGGCGGCCGTCCCTCGATGCCGAGCAGGTTGGCGATCACGCCGTTCTGCGGCTCGGCAAGCGCAAGGTCGAGGTCGAGCACCTGCGTCTCGTTGGCGTATTTGGCGGCGAAGGTGAAGTCGCCGCCCGGGCCGTCGAGCCGCTTGATCTGCAGCGAGGCGTCGAGCGCGCCGCCCGCCAGCGACAGCCTGCCGCCCGCGGAGATTTCGGCGGCAAGGCCGAAGACCCCCTCCCCGAATGTGATATGCGGCACGCTGAGCTCGCCGAGCTCGACCGACAAGGGCAGCTCCGGTACGGAAAAACCACTCGATTCCGGCGCCGGCAAGCCTTCCTCCGGCAGAGGCTTGCGCATGACGTCGATGCGGTCGGCGGCCAGCGTATCGATGCTCAATCTGCCGAGCACGAGCGCGGATCGGGTCCAGACGATCCGGGCATTGGTGATCCTCAGCCATACCCCTTCGCGATCCGCGATGGTGATCTCGCCGATCGTCGCGTTGGACGACAGCACGCCCTCGATGTTGCGGATGCGGATCTGCCGGTTCGGCGTCGAAAGCTGGTTCTCGACATAGCTGATGAAATAGGAGCGCTCCTCGTCCGGCGAATCCTGCGCGAACGCAGGCGCGGCGAGGAGGAAGAAAAGCAGGGCGGCCAGGAAGCGGGTCAAAATGCCTGTCCTATTCCGACATAGAATGCAAAATCCGGATCATCCTTGTTGGGGTTGAGCGGCACGGCGGCGTCGAGGCGGATCGGCCCGAGGCCGGTCAGGTAGCGCAGGCCGAAACCGGCCCCCACCTTTATCTCTTCTGAGAAATCCGGCAGCGAGTCGGCGCCCACATAGCCGGCGTCGGTGAATGCCACCACGCCGATCGAATCGGTCACGCGGGCTCGCAATTCAGCGCTCGCCTCGATCAGGGAGCGGCCGCCGATCAGCCCGCCGGGGGTCTCCACGCCGATATTGCGGTAGGCGTAGCCGCGCACCGAACCGCCGCCCCCGGCGAAGAACAGCTTGTCGGGCGCAGTCTCGGCGATGCTCGGGCCGACGATGCTGCCGATTTTCAGGCGGCCGGCGGCAACGAGGCGAGCATCGTCGTCGAAGGCATAATAGGCCCTGCCCTCGGCAGTCGCGCGCACCGCCGGATTGCCGTAGTTGAACTCGTAGTAGGGCTCCAGCAGGAAATCGAGATAGACGCCCCGCGTGGCGTTGGTCTTGCTGTCGCGGCCGTCATAGGTCAGGCCGCCGAGCAGGCCGACCGTCTGGAACTCCCGCCGGCCGAACACATCGTCGTAGAACCTCGCATATTCGGCTTCCGCGTAGAGGCTGCCGCTCAGCTCGTCCGAAAAAGCATGGGTGAAGCCAGCGAGCCCGGTCACGGCGTTGCGGGTGTAGGCGTCGAGTACTTCGCGCTCACCGATCAGCGAGCTGATGAAATCCGTGTCGGGCGTGTAGACGCCGGGTTTCTTGAAGGTGACGCCCAGCCTGTAGGTGAATTCGTCCGGCTTGAGCGTCTCGCCGATGCCGGCGACCTTGGCGTCGAAACGCAACTGTTCCGCCCGGCCGAACAGGTTGCGGTGCAGCCAGTAAGCCTCGACGCCGCCGCCGTCGAGCGTGGAATAGCTGGCGCCGAAGCCGAAGCGGCGCGGCAGGCGTTCCTGCACGATCACCGCAAGCGGCAGGCTGCCGTCCGCGCCGACCTCTTCCGCCTCCTGGATGCGCGCGGCCCGGAAGACTTCGAGCTTGGCCAGCCGGTCGCTCGCCTTCTTGATGTCGTCCGGATCGTATTCCTCGCCCTGGATCAGGCCGGTCTGGCGGGCGACGAAGACAGGATCCATCCGCTCCGTGCCCTCCACGGACACCGGACCGTAATAGGCCCTGCGCCCCGGCTCGACCGTGAGCTCGGCATCGACGACATCCTGGTCGTGCGCCGCCTCCACCCGGCGCGAGGCGATGTCGGCCTTGGCATATCCCTGCTGGCGCCAGGCTTCGACGGCAAGCTTGCCGGCCTGCACGATGGTGCCGGAGCGCGCCACCTCCCCCGGTCTGAATCCCGCATGCTCCGGCGTCTCGACGCGGTCCTTGCGGTCGTCCGTCGGCGGCGCCCGGTTGACGATGTCGGTCTGGCGGAAATGGAAGAGCGGACCCGGATCGATGCGGACGTCGATCGTCGCCGGGTTGGCGATGGCGGCATCCGGCGGCAGGTCGGCAGCCTCGCGCCCATCGATCCTGATGCTGATCGTCCCGCCATAGCGCGCTTCGCTGTACAGCGTGGCGAGGATGCGCCGGTAATCGCCGCGCGCCTTGGCGAGCAGTCCGGCCGCGCCGGAAGCTGCCTTCTCGCGATCCTGCCAGAGGGTGGAGGCGCCTTTCAGCAGCTTTTCGAGGTTCTTGGCTTCGTCGGGAGTCGACGAGACCGTGAAGTCGACGGAATAGCGGTAGGGCTCCCCGATCGTGTCGTCAGGTTCTTCCTTCTTGCCTCCGAACAGGTCGAAGCCGAAAATCTTGAAGGCGCTGGCGGGCGTGGTCGAGCCGCCCAGCAACAAGCCCAGCGCGACCAGACACTCCACAAATGGCCAGCGCCGTAACGGCGATACTCTCACTTGCTCTCCCCGACATCTCCGCCCGAACCCCCTCTAGCGGACTTTATAGCGTCAGGGTTTAAATTCTCTAGAGTTTTTCCATGGTGACGGGCTTCTTGGTTTCGCGGATGGACCCGATACCTTGACGCTCCGCGTCGGCGCACGTAGGCCATGCACCATTCATCTTTCATCGCTGCGAGTAAGATCCATGGAAATTTTCACAGCAAGCGGCCTTTCGGCCCTGCTGCAGGTCGTCGCCATCGATCTCGTGCTGGCGGGCGACAATGCCATCGTGATCGGGCTCGCCGCGGCCGGCCTGCCGAAGGACCAGCGCAAGAAGGCGATCCTCGTCGGCATCCTCGCCGCGACCGTCCTGCGCATCATCTTCGCCCTCATCGCGCAGCAACTCCTCCAGGTCGGCCCCGTGCTCCTCGTCGGCGGCGGCATTCTGCTTCTCTATGTGTGCTGGAAAATGTGGCGCGAGTTGCGCACCTCGCGCGAAGAGGAGGAGGAAGCGACCGAGGCGCTCGCCAGCCGCGATTTCAACGCGGACGGCACGATTTCCGGCAAGGCCCCGAGCAAGACGTTCATGCAGGCGGCATCGCAGATCGTCATCGCCGACGTATCGATGTCGCTGGACAACGTGCTGGCCGTCGCGGGCGCGGCGATGAAGCATCCGACCGTCCTGGTGATCGGGCTGGCGCTCTCCGTTGCGCTGATGGGATTTGCCGCCACCTTCATCGCGCGCCTTCTGCACCGCTACCGCTGGATCGCCTATGTCGGCCTGCTCGTGATCCTCTACGTGGCGCTCGGCATGACGCTGGAGGGCGCCTACGGCGTCTGGCCCGAGCAGCTGGGCATCCTCAAGGGCTGGCTCGACCTGCCGGATCTGATCGGTCCCTGACAGGTTTGCGGCGGTGGCGGAATATGATACTGCGCCGCCGACCGAAAGTTTTTGAGGGCCGGGCCGGCTGGGCCCGGCCCTTCTCCGTCCGGAATGACGCCATGTCCGCTGCCCCCCGTGTCAGTTTCGTCAGCCTCGGCTGCCCGAAGGCGCTCGTGGATTCCGAGCGCATCATCACGCGGCTGCGCGCCGAGGGTTACGAGATCAGCCGCAAGCACGACGGCGCCGACCTCGTCGTCGTCAACACCTGCGGCTTCCTCGATTCCGCGCGCGGCGAATCGCTCGACGCCATCGGCTCCGCGCTCTCGGAGAACGGCCGCGTCATCGTGACGGGGTGTCTCGGCGCCGAACCCGAGGCGATCCGCGAGAAACACCCGAACGTTCTGGCGATCACCGGCCCGCAGGCCTATGAGAGCGTGATGGCCGCAGTGCACGAGGCCGCGCCGCCCGTCCACGATCCATACATGGATCTCCTGCCGCCACAGGGCGTCAAGCTGACGCCGCGGCACTACGCCTATCTGAAGATCTCGGAAGGCTGCAACAACCGCTGCACCTTCTGCATCATTCCCGCGCTGCGCGGCGACCTTGTCTCCCGGCCGGCCGCCGATGTGCTTCGCGAGGCCGAGAAGCTGGTCAAGGCTGGCGTGAAGGAGATTCTGGTTATCTCACAGGACACAAGCGCTTATGGCGTCGATTTGAAGTATCAGTCGAGCATCTGGCAGGATCGGGAGGTTCGCGCGAAATTCCTCGATCTTTCGCGGGAGCTCGGTGAACTCGGCGCATGGGTGCGCCTGCACTATGTCTACCCCTACCCGCATGTCGACGAGGTGATCGGTCTGATGGCGGACGGCAAGGTCCTCCCCTATCTCGACATCCCGTTCCAGCACGCTTCCCCGCGCGTCCTGAAGGCGATGCGCCGCCCCGCGCACGGCGAAAAGACGCTGGAGCGCATCCGTGTCTGGCGCGAGGCCTGCCCGGATCTCGCCGTCCGCTCCACCTTCATCGTCGGTTTTCCCGGCGAGACGGAGGAGGATTTCGAAATCCTGCTCGAATGGCTCGATGAGGCGAAGATCGACCGGGCCGGCTGCTTCAAATACGAGCCGGTGAAAGGCGCGCGCTCCAACGAGCTCGGTCTTCCCGAGGTGCCGCAGGACGTCAAGGATGCCCGCTGGCACCGCTTCATGCAGCGGCAGCAGAAGGTGTCGGCGCAGCAGCTCAGGAAAAAGGTCGGCAAGCGGCTCCCGGTCATCATAGACGAGGCGAACGGCATGGCGGCCAGAGGCCGCACGAAGTACGACGCGCCCGAGATCGACGGCTCCGTTCATCTCACCGCGCGGAGGCCGCTGCGCGTCGGCGACATCGTCACCGTCAAGGTCGCCCGGTCGGATGCCTACGACCTCTATGGCGAGGTGGTCTGACGGACATGCGGCCGGCTTAACGGTTCGCTGGTGAGTCCGGGCTAGGATGGGTGTCCTTGCGAGGGAACCCGGTTGTCCGAAAAGAAATCCATCGACCGCATCGCGTCGCTCGATCTGTTGCGCCTGGTGGCGGCGCTCGCGGTCGTGCTGTTCCACTATCTTTTCCGCGGGGCCGCTGCCGACGGCTATCTCGAAGCCGGCTATCCCGCAGCGGCGCCCTATGCCATTTACGGCTATCTCGGCGTCAACCTCTTCTTCCTGATCAGCGGCTTCGTCATCGCCTGGTCGGCGGAGGGGCGGTCCTGGCAGGCCTTTGCGCTGGCCCGCTTCGCGCGCCTCTATCCGGGCTTTCTCGTCTGCATGGCGGCAAGCTGGGCGGTGCTCGCTGTCGCGGGACATCCCGCCTTTCCGGTAACGGGCGGCCAGCTTGCGGCGAATGCATTCATCTTCTCGACCGCACTCGGCCGGCGTTTCGTCGACGGGGTCTACTGGTCGATCGTGCTGGAGATCATCTTTTACGGCTGGGTGACGCTCGCCATTCTGGCGGGCGTCTTCACCCGCTTCAAGCTGCCGCTGATCGCGGGCTGGCTCTTCGTCTGCGCCGCCAACGAGCTCTGGATCGGCAGCCATGCGGCGCGCCTGCTTTTCGTGACCGAATTCGGTCCGTTCTTCGCAAGCGGGATGCTGGTCCACCACATCTTCTCGAAGGAGAAGTCGTCGGAGGCCCTGATGATGCTCGCGACGGCCTTCGTGCTGTCCTGCTGCACGATGCTCGTCGGCCGGGACTGGATGCTCGGCCATTACGGCGTCGCGGTTCCGATCGCCGGCCTGATCGCCGCCAATGTTATCATCTACGCGCTGCTGATCGGCGCGGTGGCGCTTCACGACCGCCTGCCGGCTTCCGGCGCGACGCTGCTGATCGGCGGGTTGACCTACCCTCTCTACCTGCTCCACCAGAACGCCGGCTATGTCGCCATCAACGGGCTGAGGCCCTCTCTCGGCGGCGTTCTCGCGGTCCTGGCGACGATTGCGCTGATGCTGCTCGCATCATGGGCGGTCTGGCGCTTTGTGGAGCGCCCCGCGCGGCGCTGGATTCTTAAGGCGTTCGGCCCGCCGCTCGACCGCATCGCGTCAAGGCTCAAGCAGCTTAAAAGACGACAAGCCGGCCCGGCCGTCCACCGGCCCGCTTCGTAGGTGAAATGCAGGAGGCGCCGCAAGGGCGCCTCCAGGGGTTCGGAACCGGCCGCCGGTTTACTGAGGCAGCTTGTCGTCGATGCCCTTGATGTAGAAATTCATCCCGAGAAGGGTCTTGTCGTCGGCCACCTCGCCGTCCTTCAGGAATTCGCTGCCGTCCTGCTTGGCGATCGGGCCGGTGAAGGGGTTCCATCCGTCGGCGATCTTCTTCTCTGCCGCCTCAGCCATCGCCTTCACGTCGTCCGGCATGTTGGTGAAGGGCGAAAGAAGAACGGCCTTGTCCTTGATGCCGAGCCATACGTCGTCGGACTTCCAGGTGCCGTCGAGGACGGCCTTGACGCGCTCGACGTAATACGGCCCCCAATTGTCGGTGTTGGAGGTGAGCTGCGCCTTCGGGGCGAACTTGATCATGTCCGAGGACTGGCCGAAGCCCAGCAGGCCCCGCTCCTCGGCCACCTGGAGCGCGGCGGTGGAGTCGGTGTGCTGGGTGATGATGTCGGCGCCCTGGTCGAACAGCGCCTTGGCGGCGTCCGCTTCCTTGCCGGGATCGAACCAGGAGTTCACCCATACGATCTTCAGCTTGAAGTCCGGATTGACCGACTGTGCGCCGAGCATGAAAGCGTTGATGCCCATCACGACTTCCGGGATCGGGAAGGAGACGATGTAGCCGGCGACGCCCTTCTTGGACATCTTGGCGGCGATCTGGCCCATCACGTAGCGGCCTTCGTAGAAGCGCGCGTTGTAGATGCCCATGTTCTCGGCGGTCTTGAAGCCGGTAGCGTGCTCGAACTTCACGTCGGGAAACTTGCCGGCGACCTTCAGCTCGGCATCCATGAAGCCGAAGGACGTGCCGAAGATGATCTTGCAGCCCTCGCGCGCGAAGCGCTCGAAGGCGCGCTCGGCGTCCGGGCCCTCGGCGACATTCTCCAGATAGGCGGTCTCCACCTTGTCGCCCAGCTCCTTCTCGACTTCCAGGCGGCCCTGGTCGTGCTGGTACGAATAGCCGAAGTCGCCGATCGGGCCGACATAGACCCAGCAGGCCTTCAGCTTTTCCTGCGCCTCGGCGGTAGCGGCGAAGCCGACGGCGGCGGCGGTTGTCATCAATGCGAATAGGAGCTTCTTCACGGCAGTTCCTCTGCTGGTTGCGTTTGCTGTCATCCCGATCGCTACCGATCCGGCACGAACGATTGGCCAAGGGCGGCGGGCGTGTTCGTCAGCGTCAGCCGCTTGTTGCGCGATATTAGGACAAGAACCACGACCGTCGCCAGATAGGGAAGCGCCGAAAGGAGCTGTGTCGGTACGGAGATGCCGCCGCTTGCCTGAAGGTGCAACTGGCCGATCCAGACGGCGCCGAAGATATAGGCGCCGGCCAGCACGCGCAGCGGGCGCCACGAGGCGAAGACGACCAGCGCCAGCGCGATCCAGCCGCGCCCGGCCGCCATGTTCTCGACCCACTGCGGCGTGTAGACCAGCGACAGGTGCCCGCCGGCGAGCCCCGCGCAGGCGCCGCCGAACATGACGGCCAGATAGCGGTAGCGGATCACCGGAATGCCGAGCGCGTGCGCCGATGCGTGGTTGTCGCCGATGGAGCGCAGCGTCAGCCCCGTGCGGGTGCGGAACAGGAACCACGACACCGCGATGACCAGAGCGATCGACAGGTAGAAGACCGGGTCCTGGCCGAACAGCAGCTTGCCGACCACGGGGATGTCGCTCAATCCCGGTATGTAGAGATAGGGAAGCCGTCCACCCGGCTGCCCGACGAAGCTGGTGCCGAGCATGCCCGAGAGGCCGAGCCCGAGCAGCGTCAGCGACAGGCCCGTGGCGACCTGGTTGGTGGCGAGCGAAAGCGTCATCACCGCGAAGAGCAGCGAGAACATCGCTCCGGCGACGACGGAGGCGAGCAGGCCGAGCCATGGCGAGCCGGTCAGGAAGGCCACGCCGAAGCCCGCCACCGCGCCCATGATCATCATGCCTTCGACGCCGAGATTGAGCACGCCGGAGCGCTCGACCACCAGCTCGCCGATCGCCGCGATGAGCAGCGGCGTGGCGGCCGTCGCGATGGTCAGGAGGATGTTGACGGTGATGTCCATCAGGAAGCCTCCGCGCCGTCCCCGCCGGGCGAGGCGACCACCCGGATGTGATAGTTGATGAGCGTGTCGCAGCCGAGCACGAAGAACAGCAGCATCCCCTGGAACACGCGTGCCACCTTGTCCGACACGCCGAGCGCGGTCTGGACGGACTCTCCGCCGAGATAGGTCAGCGCGAGCACCAGTCCGGCGGCGACGATGCCGAGCGGATTGAGCCGCCCGAGAAACGCCACGACGATCGCCGTAAAACCGTATCCCGGCGAGATCGACGGCTGGAGCTGCCCGATCGCCCCCGACACCTCGCAGATGCCCGCCAGTCCCGCCAGCGCCCCGGAAAGCAGGAAGGCGAAGAAAACCGTCCGGTTGAGGCGGAAGCCGGCGAAGTGCCCGGCGCGCGGGCTGGACCCCATGACCCGCACCTCGAATCCCTTCAGAGTCTTCGAGATGAGCACCCAGACCAGAACGGCCGCGACGAGCGCGAAGACGATGCCGAGATTGGCGCGGCCCTGCATGGGCAGCAGCTCGGCCAGCGTGGCCGAGGGACTGAATTGAACGGTCTGCGGGAAATTGAAGCCCTTCGGGTCGCGCCAGGGCCCACGCACCAGCCAGTCGAGGAAAAGCTGGGCGACATAGACCAGCATCAGGCTCGTCAGGATCTCGTTCGTGTTGAAGCGCGCCTTGAGGAAGGCGGGAACGGCCGCATAGGCCGCGCCGCCTATCATTCCCATGACCAGCATGAGAGGAAGTACCCACGCACCCTGCGTATCCGGAAACACCACCGGCAGCACCGAGCCGAGGATCGCGCCGATGACGAACTGCCCCTCAGCGCCGATGTTCCAGACATTGGCGCGATAGCAGACTGCCAGTCCCACCGCGATCAGGATCAGCGGCGCGGCCTTGATGGCGAGCTCGTGGATCTGCCAGAGCTGCGTGACCGGCTCGATGAAATAGACGTGCAGCGCGGCAAGCGGGCTCTTGCCGAGCAGCGAGAACATGATCGCGCCGGCGATGAGTGTCAGCGCGAAGGCGATGAAGGGCGACAGGGCCGAGAACAGCTTCGACCGGCCCGGCCGCTTGACCAGCTCCAGCCGCATCAGGCGTTCTCCCGCTGCGCCGCGGCATGGCCGGGCTCGGCGCCGCCCATGAGCAGGCCGATCCTTTCGAAGGTCGCCTCGGCGATCGGGATCGGCTCCGACAGCTCGCCATTGTGGATGACGGCGATCGCATCGGAGATCTCGAACAGCTCGTCCAGATCCTGGCTGATCACGAGCACGGCCGAGCCCTGGCGGGCGAGCTCGATCAGCGCCTGGCGGATGCGCGCGGCCGCGCCAGCGTCGACGCCCCATGTCGGCTGGTTGACGATCATGACGTCCGGCTTGCGGTCGAGCTCCCGCCCGATGATGAATTTCTGCAAATTGCCGCCTGAGAGGGCGGCAGCCTCGGGGTCGGGCGCGCTCTTGCGCACGTCCATGTCCGCGACGATGCGCTGCGTCGTGGCCTGGACCGCGCCGGACCGGACGAGACCTGCCGGCCCGACGAAGGTTTTGTGGTCGGTCGCATGCCGGGAGAGCAGAAGATTCTCCGACAGCCGCATGCGCGGCGCGGCACCGTGTCCGAGGCGCTCCTCCGGCACGAAGGCCGCGCCCAGCCTGCGTCGCGCCGAGATGTCCATGCGCCCGACCGGCGTCCCGCCGATGCGGACCATGTCGGCCTTGTCCTGCAACACCTCGCCCGACAGCGCCTCGAAGAACTCGCCCTGCCCGTTCCCCGCAACGCCCGCAATGCCCAGCACCTCGCCGCTTCTGACGCTCAGCCGGATGTTCTTCAGCGGCATCGAGAACGGACCGGCCGGCTTGCGCGTCAGCCCGTGGACGCCGAGAAGCTCCGCGCCGATACCCGCCGCATGCGGCGTGCGCTCCGCCGTCTTCACCTCCGTGCCCACCATCATGCGGGCAAGCGATGCGGCCGTCTCCTGGCGCGGATCGCAATGGTCCACGACCTTGCCGTGACGCATCACGGTGGCGCTGTCGCAGATGCGCTTCACCTCCTCCAGCCGGTGCGAGATGTAGAGGATCGACTTGCCCTCGGCGCGCAGGCGCTCGAGCGTCTCGAACAGCCTGTCGGCCTCCTGCGGCGTCAGCACCGAGGTCGGCTCGTCGAGGATGATGAGATCCGGCGTCTGCAACAGGCAGCGAATGATCTCGATGCGCTGGCGCTCGCCGACGGAAAGGTCGCCGACCAGGGCGCCCGGATCGAGCGGCAGGCCGTAGGTGGTGGAAAGATCGCGCGCTTTGGCCGCGATCGTCCCGATCGGCGTGGTTCTGTCCAGCGAAAGCGCGATGTTTTCCGCGGCCGTGAGCGCGTCGAACAGGGAGAAATGCTGAAAAACCATACCGATGCCGAGCTTTTTTGCGGCACTCGGATTGGTGATCCTCACAGCCTGGCCATTCCAGAGAATCTCCCCGGAATACGGCTCCAGCGAGCCGAAAAGCATCTTGACCAGCGTCGACTTGCCGGCACCGTTCTCCCCCAGGAGGGAATGGATCTCGCCCTTGCGGATCTTCAGATCCACATGGTCGCACGCCTTCAGCGTGCCGAAAATCTTGGTGAGACCCCGCGTTTCGAGCAGATAGCCGCTCGCCGCGCCCGTGCCTTGCTGCACGCAATTCCCCATTTTTATTTTGTTCCCGGGGTCATCGTAGGGCGATGCGTGCGAGCGTGCAACGCGCCCGGCAATTTGAAACAGCTTCAAGCCGGAGCGCTGCTGTCGCGCGGCACGATCAGGGAATGAGGATGGTGGTGCCGGTCGTCTTGCGGCCTTCCAGGTCGGCATGGGCATGGGCGACGTCGGCCAGCAGATAGCGCTGGTTTATGCGGACCTGGACGACGCCTTTCGCGATCACGTCGAACAGCGCCGCCGACGCGGCCTCCAGATCCTCCCGCTTGGCGACATAGGCGAAAAGCGTCGGCCGGGTCAGGTAAAGCGAGCCCTTCTGCGACAGGATGGAGACGTTGAAGGGCGGGACCGACCCGGACGACTGGCCGAAATTGACCAGCATGCCGCGCGGCTTGAGGCAGTCGAGGGAGCCTGCGAACGTGTCCTTGCCGACCGAATCGTAGACCACCTCGCATTTGGCGCCGCCGGTGATGCGTCCCACCTCGGCGACGAAATCCTGGTCGCGGTAGTTGATGACGTGGTCGAAGCCATGTTGCTGCGCCAGCGCGACCTTTTCCGGCGATCCCGCCGTGCCGATGGTGACGGCGCCCAGATGTTTTGCCCATTGCCCGAAGATCAGGCCGACGCCGCCGGCGGCGGCATGGTAGAGCACCGTCTGGCCGGGCTGCACGGCAAAGGTCCGGCGCAGCAGGTACTCCACGGTCAGCCCCTTCAGCATGACCGCCGCGGCCTGCTCGTCCGTCACGCCGTCCGGGATCAGGACCAGCCGGTCCGCCGCGATCACCCGTTCGGTGGCATAGGCGCCGAGCCCGGTGGTGTAGGCGACGCGGTCGCCCGGCTTCAGCCAGTCCACGCCCGCACCCACTTCCTCGACAACGCCTGCGGCCTCGCCGCCGGGCGTCAGGGGGAATTGCGGTGCCGGATAGAGGCCGCTGCGGTAATAGGTGTCGAGGAAATTCAAGCCGATCGCCGTGTGGCGGAGCAGCACCTCGTCGGTCCCGGGCCGGCCGGGATCGATGTCCTCGAAGCGAAAGACCTCGGGGCCGCCATTGGCGTGGATACGGGCTGCTTTTGCCATGGATGCTCTCATCGTTCGGGTCGTGGGGATCGCAAGATCCTAAGTCGGCGACTTGAAAAGTAAACCTGCCGGCCGCCTATTTCTCTTTCTTCGCGCCGAGATTGGGGAAGGCGTGCATGACGCCGCCGATGCAGAAGAGGTAGATGCCGGTCACCGCGATGCCGGTCTTGGTGACGATATCCACCTGCTCGCCCAACACGCCGATCCGGTTGTAGAAGGCGGCCATCGCCGCCTGCGCCAGCGCCAGCACGCCGAAGGCGCACCAGAGAAGCGTCACGCCGAGATTGATCGGCCGCAGCCTGACGACCCGGACCGGATGAATGAAATTCACCGGAACGAAGGTGAGGATGCCGGAGACGACGACGACGCCGAACGACACCCATTCTCCCGGCTCGATCACGTAGAGCGTGAAGACCACCATGTTCCACACGACGGGAAAGCCCTTGAAGAAGTTCTCCTTCGTCTTCATGCCCGTATCGGCATAATAGACCGCGCTGGAGACCACGATGATGGCTGCCGAGAGGAAGGACAGCCCCTCTCCCATGAAGCCGCGCTGGTAGAGCGCGAAGGCGGGAATGAGCACGTAGGTGACGTAGTCGATGATGTTGTCGAGGAGTTCGCCCGACCAGGTGGGCAGGACCTCCTTGACGTCGAGCTTCCTCGCGATCGGCCCGTCTATGCCGTCCACCAGAAGCGCCAGGCCGAGCCACCAGAACATCGCCGTCCAGCGCTCCTCGCTTGCCGCCACCAGCGACAGGAACGCCAGAAAAGAGCCGGATGCGGTCAAGAGATGCACGGAGAAGGCGCGGGCCTGCGGCCACGTCACCTTCTTCTTCGGCCGCGGGATGCGCTCGGCGATGGTCTTGCGGCCCGTCTTGTGGCGCGCGCTCATGGGCCGCGCCAGTCGAGCTTGCAGATTTCGGCGGAGCGGCCGGCGAAATTCCAGTTCCGGCCGAAGGCGCGCATGCGGCTCTTTTCGGACTTCGCGACGATGATCTCCGGCGCGATCCAGTATTGCGAGTTCACGATCTTCGTATGATCGTCCTTTTCCTTTCCCGGAACGGGCGTGATGGCACCCTCGATGATCTTCGGGATCTGGAAGAGCCGCGTGGCGTCGCGCACCTCGTAGGTGATCGGCGCACGCTGCATGCCGAGAAAGTTGCCGACGAGGATGGAAAGAAGCGACGTCGTGCCGCCGGCCTTGCCGGAAAATATCCTGCCGATCGCCTTCTCGGCATAGATCGAGGCGCGCTCGTCGACGAACAGACCGGCCGTCCAGTTGCCGCGGCTCATATAGCCGGGGATCTCCATGATGAGCCCGAGATTGATGCCGGACAGGTCGACATCGCCGAAATGACCGCTGTCGATGCGGAAGCCCGCCCATGTCTGGCAATAGCCTTCCGTCGGCGGATGATTGCCGAGCGACAGCACGCACGGGCAGAAGACGGTGCAGTTGCAGGAAAGGACGAGTTCGCCCTTCAACGCCCAACGCTGATCGGTCATTTCGTTTCCTGTGCCCTCAGAGCGACAGTACAAGGAGCGCCGCGCTCCACACAAGCAGTATCGCGCCGGCCAGGTACGAGGGCACCTTCGAGGTAGCCTGCTTTTCCACCAGCGCGAAGAGGCCGATCAGCGCCATCCACAGCACGTTCATCAGTCCGACCGCGAACATGACCAGCATCAGCGCCCAGCAGCAGCCGAGGCACCACAGGCCCTGCTCTGCCCCGAGCCGGAAAACCCTCGCCGGCCGGTCGCTCCAGCGGGCAAACAGCACGCCGAAGGGATTGCGGCATTTCTCCAGGCACGCGTGCTTCAGCCCGCTGAACTGGTAAAGGCCGGCGGCCGCCAGGACGGCAGCGGCGGCGGGTGAGATCGCGCGCTCGCCCAGCAGCGGCCGCAGCGCGAGCGTCAGCGCGGCGAAGGCGACGGAACAGGCCAGCCATAGAGTGAGGTATCCGGCCACGAGCACCAGCGGGCTGACGACCCGCGCCGATTTCGCGTGCGCGGTGTCGGTGATCTCGCAGTATGTACGCACCATCGGCAGCGCGGAGGGCAGCATCGTCGCGGCGGCCATCAGGAACCACATGAGCGTGAGCGACGGCAGCGCGTAGAACCCTGTGCCCGGAGCCGTGGTGCCGAAGCACAATGCGGCGGCAGTCCTTGCCCAGCCGGGCAACGGCATTTCGGGCAGACCCTCCAGCCATCGCTGCCCTGCGTCCGGGAAGCCGGGCGGGCCGCCGACGCGTGCCGCGCCGATCAGCATGAGCCAGGCAAGAAGGATCGCCGCGGCGAGCACGCAATAGATCAGCCGGGGCGGCGACAGCGCCCATCGCGCGACCGTTCGCTCCGCGCCGCTGAGATGTGGAAAATCCGGATCGGCCATAGCCGCCCGCAATGGGCGAAATCGTCGCGTTGATCAAGCGCGCAGGCCGCCCCATAGTCCAGCCATGACAATCGATGATGCAACACGAAAGTCGGACGCCGCGCCGGTCCTCGTAGCGGGCACTGGCCCCGCCGGGCTCATCGCCGCGCTCGGTCTGGCGCGCGCCGGCTTTCCGGTGCGGCTGGTCGGCCCGGAAATCGCGGCGGACGACCGACGCACCACCGCGCTCATGCTTCCGGCGCTCGGATTTCTGGAAAAGCTCGGCGTGCTGGACGGCATCGCCGCCATTGCCGCGCCGCTCAGGATCATGCGGATCGTCGACGGCACGGCCCGGCTCGTCCGCGCTCCGGCGGTGACGTTCCACGCCTCCGAGATCGGCGAGGACCATTTCGGCCTGAACATTCCCAACGCCCCGATGCTGGACCTGCTCGCCGCGGCCGTCGCGGCCGAGCCCGGAATCGCATGGCAAAAGGCGGCGGTCGAGCGCTGGAGCCTGCTGGAAGATCGGGTCGTCGCCCATCTGGATACAGGCGAAAGCCATGCGGCGAAACTCGCCGTCGCCGCCGATGGACGAAAATCCCCGGCGCGCGAGGCGGCCGGCATCGCCATCTCCAGCCGGCCGCTGCCGCAGGCCGCGCTCGTCCTCAGCTTCGCCCATGCCCGGCCGCACGGCGCGGTCTCCACGGAGGTGCACACCGAAAGGGGTCCGTTCACCCAGGTGCCGCTGCCGGGGAACCGGTCGAGCCTCGTCTGGGTGAGTGAGCCGGAGGCCGCCAAGGCGCTCTGCGCTCTCGACGACGTCGAATTGTCCTTGCGGATCGAAGACCGCATGCAATCCATGCTGGGACGCGTCACGGTGGAGCCGGGACGCCAGATCTATCCCCTGACCTCGGTCCTGCCGCATGCCTTCGCGCGCAACCGCGTTGCCCTTGTCGGCGAGGCGGCGCACGTCTTCCCGCCGATCGGCGCACAAGGGCTCAATCTCGGCATCCGGGATATCGAACAACTCGTGCGGGCGGCCGGGCGGTCGAGGGAGGATCCCGGCGCGCGCACGGTTCTGGATGCCTATGACCGCCGGCGACGTGCCGACGTGATCGGCCGGTCGGCCGGCGTCAATCTGCTGAACATGTCGCTCCTTTCCGGCATGCTGCCGGTGCAGATGGCGCGCGGCGCTGCGCTGTCGGTTCTCGGAAACGTGCCGCCCTTGCGCGCCTTCGCGATGCGCGAGGGACTGGCTCCGGGCTCTGGCTGGTCCGGAATTCTCACCGATTTAGGGAAACAGGTCCGGCGGAAGCGTCCCGCTCTTGATCAGGAAGAGCAGCGTCGTCACTGACCCGACCGACAGTACCGTCGTCAGCACGATGCTCGCCGACGCCCGCTGCACCCAGACATTGTATTGCTGCGCGATGACGAAGACGTTCGTGGCGGTGGGCAGCGCGGCAAGCAGAACGGCGGCATAGACCCAGGTCTCGGAAAAATTGCCGACCCAGCTCAGCATCAGGTAGCAGACCGTCGGATGCACGGCGAGCTTGAGGAGCGCGATCGGCCCAAGCTCGACCGGCACGCGCTTCAGCGGCCGCAGCGCGAGAGTGACGCCCATGGCGAACAGTGCGCAGGGAGCGGCGGCGTTCGAAAGATAGTCGAGGAGCTTGTCGATCGGCCCCGGCACATGCAGGGACAGTGCGGCGGCGAGCACGCCGGCCGCCGTGGCGATCATGAAGGGATGGAGCGCGATCTGCCGGACGACGCTTGCGGCAAGCCGGAGCGGCTGCACCTTCTCCTCCCTTCCTTCCCCTGCGGCAAGCGCCATCAGCATGGGCGTAACCGTGAAATGCATGATGTTCTCGAAACAGAAGATCAGCGCCACCGGCACCGCCGCCTCGGGGCCGAAGGCCAGCAGCGCAAGGCCGGGCCCCATATAGCCGATGTTTCCGTAGGCGGCGGCCAGCCCCTTGATGGTCGAGTCCCTGATGCCGCTCCCTTCGAGGACGATGGAAGCGATGAACATCGTGGCGAACACGATGTAGGTGGAGAAGACCGCCCCGAAGATATAGCGCCATTCGGTCAGCCGCTCGATGGGCGTTCTGGCGAGAAGCTGGAAGAACAGCGCCGGCAGCGCGACGTAGATGACGAAGACCGTCATCCAGCCCAGCGCCTCGATCGGAAGCCTGGCGGTGCGCGCGACGACGAAGCCAATGAAGATCAGCCCGAAGAAGGGAATGACAAGGCCGATGACTTCGGACAAGCGTCGCTCACAACAGCATTTTGTGCGATGCAGCAACAACCTGCGCCGCAAAGGGTTGAATTGAAGGCCGAGCCGGTACAAATAGGGGCCGGGAAGCTCGACATGTCTAGCGTAAGAACTGCAAAATTCCAGATCGGCCAGGTCGTCCGCCACCGGATATTTCCGTTCCGTGGCGTCGTCTTCGACGTCGATCCGGAATTCGCGAACACCGAAGAATGGTACCAGTCGATCCCGGCCGAGATGCGCCCCAGCAAGGACCAGCCCTACTACCATCTGCTCGCGGAGAACGACGAGAGCGAATACATCGCCTATGTCTCGGAGCAGAACCTGCTCGACGACAGCGGCGGCAGGCCCGTGCGCCATCCGCAGATCAGGGAGATGTTCGGCAGGCGCGGCCCCAATGGACATTACCCGCCCAAGGACGGGGTTCGGCATTGAAAGGGCCGGGCGAGGACGGATAGAAAGAAAAAGGGCGGGGAATTTCCCCGCCCTTTTTCTTTTCTGAATGCCGGCCGGCGGTCAGTTGGCGTTCTTCGCCTTGTCCTGCTCGTCCTTGAGCTTCTTGGTCAGGTCCTCGCTGTTTTTCGCGACGTAGTCCTGGAGCTTCTTCTGGCGATCCTCGATGTCGGACTGCTGCAAGGCCGGTCCGTCGAACGCGTCGCTGAAGCCCTTGAGGGAAACCTTGACCGGATTCTGCTGGTTCTGGAAGTTCACCGACGTCAGCGTCAGGTCGGCGCCCTTCTTGAAGGACGTGACCAACGCGTCGGTCAGCGGCACCTCGGCCACGCAACGGTCCGGAAAGCAGATCACGTAGTCGAGCTTCTGGGCCTTGCCGCCGTTGACCTGAAGGCCGATGCCGGGCGGAACCAGGCGGCCCGTGGGGACCGTGACCTGGAAGACCTTGCGGTTGACCTTGCCCTTCAGCTCGATCAGGCTGACGCCGGTGACGAGCTGGCCGTTGGCCGCCACGACGATGTTCTGGACGTTGCAGATATCGACGTCCTGCTGCTTGGTGCAGGCCTTGAACCATCCCTGGGGCGCCTGCTGCTGCTGCGCGGAGGCAGGCATCGCGCAAACGGCAGCGGCGCCGGCCACCACTGCGAAAATGGAAGCGGCCTTGCCGATCGATCCGTTCATCCTCATGAATTCCTCTTCTCTGTCGCGCCTTGCGTCGGCCGGGTTCCGTGTCGGCTACCTGTTGTGCAATTGAGGCAACAGGATGACTTGGCGTCGCCTGTTACACCGGCCGATGGCGAGAATCCAGCCGAAAGCGTCGCCCTCATGCAGGAGCGCGGCGGCCTTTCCTGCGTTTGCGCGTGATAGTCTGACGCCCGAATCAGATCCCGTCGACTGGAGAGCCCCGTGGGCCGCATGACCGAACTCCTGGCCGCGCTTCTGTTCGGCCTCGCGCTTCTTCCCGGACAGGCGTCGGCGCAGAAGAGCTACGCCATCGCCATGCATGGCGACCCTGCCCTGCCCGCCGATTTCAGGAACTTCCCCTACGCCAATCCGGATGCTCCCAAGGGGGGTCGGATCGACTATGCCTGGCCGGGGAGCTTCGACAGCGTCAATCCCTTCATCGTGCAGGGCAGCGCGGCGCGCGGCAGCGTCGACCTCATGTTCGGCAACAACGTCTTCGACACGCTGATGATGCGTTCGGCCGACGAGCCGTTCACGCTCTATCCGCTGCTGGCGAAGACCGTCGAGACGGACGACGAGCGCAGCTTCGCGGAGTTCACGCTGGACGAGCGCGCCCGCTTCTCCGACGGCACGCCCGTCACGCCGGAAGACGTCATCTTCACGCTGAAGCTGCTCGCCGAGAAGGGTCTGCCGCGCTACGCCGTGACCGCCGACAAGGTGGCGAAGATGGAGAAGGTCGGCGCGCTCGGCGTGCGCTTCACCTTCAAGCGCCCGGACCGCGAGCTGCCGCTGATCCTCGGGCTCTTGCCGATCCTGCCCGAGCACGCGATCGACCGGGAGACCTTCGACCGCTCGACCCTCAAGCCGATGATCGGCAGCGGGCCCTATCGCCTGACCGAGGTGAGGCCGGGGGAAAGCGTGACCTTCACGCGCAATCCCGACTACTGGGCAAAGGACATTCCATCCAAGCGCGGCTTCGACAATTTCGACCGGATCCGGCTGACCTACTATCGCGACGAGAACGCGCTCTTCGAGGCCTTCAAGAAAGGCCTGATCGACACGATGATCGACGAGAACAGCGGGCGCTGGAGCACGCAGTACGACTTTCCGGCGGTGAAGTCGGGCGCGCTGATCCGCGAGACGCTTGCCAACAAGCTACCGTCCGGCATGTTCGGCATCGTCATGAACACGCGGCGGCCGGTCTTCTCGGACGTGCGCGTGCGCGACGCGCTGACCTCCATGTTCGACTTCGAATGGGTGAACCGCACGCTCTTCTCCGGCTTCTACAAGCGCATCCGCAGCTTCTTCGACAATTCCGATCTTTCTTCCGCGGGCAGTCCGGCGAATGAGACGGAGAAGGCCCTGCTGGCGCCCTTCCCGGACGCCGTCCGGCCCGACATCATGGAAAAAGGCTGGACGCCGCCGGCCTCGAACGGCAGCGGCCGCGACCGCAACTTCCTGCGCGTCGGCTACGACAAGCTGAAAGCGGCCGGGTTCTCGCTCAAGGACGGGCATATGGTGGACGCCAAAGGCGTGCCGCTGCAATTCGAGATCATGCTCAAGGGCAACGAGAACGACCAGATCGCCATCGCCTTCCAGGATACGCTGCGCAAGATCGGCATCGAGACCGTGGTGCGGCCCGTCGACGCGGCGCAGTACCAGTCGCGGCTCAACTCCTACGATTTCGACGCGATCTTCTTCCGCTATGTCGCCTCGCTGTCTCCCGGCGTCGAGCAGGCGAGCCGCTGGGGCTCCGAGGTGCGGGACAAGCCGGGCACCTACAATTATGCCGGCGTGGCCAATCCGGCCGTCGACGCGCTGCTCGACGCCATGCTTTCCGCGCGCACGCGGCCGGACTTCGTCAGCGCCGTGCGCGCCCTTGATCGCACGCTCCTGTCGGGCTCTTATGTCATCCCGCTCTATTTCAAGCCGGATCAGTGGGTGGCGCGCTGGAAGCGCATAGAGCGCCCCGACATGACGCCGATCCAGGGCGTGCAGTTCCCGACATGGTGGGTGCGCAAGGAGTGATGAGAATGAGCCGAAGCACCGTGATCGTCGACGTGGTATCCGATGTCGTGTGTCCATGGTGCTATATCGGCCAGAAGCGCCTCGCACGCGCCGTCGAGGCCGTTCCCGACTTGGCGGTTTCCGTGCGGTGGCGGCCCTACCAGCTCGATCCGACCATCCCGAAGGAAGGCAGGGACCGCCGCCGGTATATGATCGACAAATTCGGCAGCGAGGAGCGCATCGCCGAGATCCATGCGCGGATCGAGGAGCTCGGCCGGGCGGAAGGCATCGATTTCGCCTTCGACAGGATCAAGGTCGCCCCCAACACGCTCGACGCGCACCGCGTCATCCGCTGGGCCGGCGGTGCGGGCGAAGCGGTGCAGGACGCGCTGGTGCGCAGGCTTTTCGCGCTGAATTTCGAGGAAGGCGCCGATGTCGGGGATCCGGAGGTGCTGGCCTCCGCCGCCGGCGAGGCCGGGCTCGACGCGGCCACGGTCGCGGCGATGCTGGCCACCGACGCGGACAAGGCCGAGGTCGAGGAAGAGATTGCCACGGCCTCGCGCATGGGCATCAGCGGCGTGCCCTGCTTCATCCTCGACGCCAAATACGCCCTTGTGGGCGCGCAGGAGGCGGACGTGCTGGCCGACGCGCTGCGCAAGGTGGCGGCTGAAAGAACCGGAAGCCCGTCCGTCGGCGCTTGAGCCGGATCGCGATCAGGCGGCTGCCTTCTCCACCAGCCGCGCGAGCTGGGTCATCAGCACGGCGGAGCCGGCGAGCCGCTTGTCCGGCGTCGGCCATTCGCGCGCGAAGACCACGCTCTGGTCGGGTCGGATCTTCGCCAGCGACCCCTGCTCGCCGATGTAACGCACCAGGCCGGCCGGATTGGGGAACTCGCGCTTGCGGAAGTGAATGACCACGCCCTTCGGCCCGGCGTCCAGCTTCTCGACATTGGCCCTGCGGCAGAGCCCCTTGATGAAGACGATCTTCAACAGGTGCCCGACCTCTTCCGGCAACGGGCCGAAACGATCGATCAGTTCGGCCCCGAACGCGTCGATCTCCTCCGGCGTCTCCAGCTCGCCGATGCGGCGATAGAGCCCGAGGCGAAGCTGGAGGTCCGGCACGTAGGTTTCCGGGATCATCACGGCCGTGCCCACGGAAATCTGCGGCGACCAGTCGCCGTCGGAGACCTCGCCCGTGCCGCGGATCTCGGCCACCGCTTCCTCCAGCATCTGCTGGTAGAGCTCGAAGCCGACCTCCTTGATGTGGCCGGACTGCTCCTCGCCCAAAAGATTGCCGGCGCCGCGTATGTCGAGGTCGTGGCTGGCGAGCTGGAAGCCCGCTCCCAGCGTGTCGAGCGATTGCAGCACCTTGAGGCGGCGGTCGGCGGTATCGGTGAGCTTCTTCCTGGGCGGCAGCGTGAACAATGCGTAGGCGCGCACCTTGGAACGCCCCACCCTGCCCCTGAGCTGGTAGAGCTGCGCCAGCCCGAACATGTCGGCGCGGTGGACGACCAGCGTGTTGGCGGTCGGGATGTCGAGGCCCGATTCCACGATCGTGGTGGAGAGCAGCACGTCGTACTGGCCGTCGTAGAAGGCGTTCATGATGTCGTCGAGCTCGCCCGGCGGCATCTGGCCGTGCGCCATGCCGACCTTCAGCTCCGGCACCTGCTCGTGCAGGAACTCCTTGACCTCGGCGAGATCGGAAATGCGCGGCACGACATAAAAGCTCTGGCCGCCGCGATAGCGCTCGCGCAACAGCGTCTCGCGGATCACCAGCGGATCGAAGGGCGAGATGAATGTGCGCACCACCATGCGGTCCACCGGCGGCGTGGCGATCAGCGACAGCTCGCGCACGCCCGTC